>DATBRJ010000204.1:0-12697 GCA_036560395.1 Actinomycetes bacterium
GGCGCCTCCGTGATCGACGATCCCAAGTCCAGCCCGATCGCTGGCAAGCTCGGTTACGCACCGGCACCGGTCGTCAAGACCGCCAACTCCGGATGGCTGTGGACCTGGGCTCTGGCCATCGAGGCTGCGTCGAAGCACAAGGATGCCGCCTGGACCTACATGAGCTGGGCAACGTCGAAGCAGTACATCGACTACGCGGGCCAGAAGCTGGGGTGGGCCAGCGTGCCACCGGGCAGCCGCTACTCGACCTATTCCAACCCCAACTATCAAAAAGCGGCGGCGTCCTTCGCCAAAGCCACACTCGACGAGATCAACGGTGTGAACGTCGCCCAGCCGGGCGTGAACCCGCAACCGTATGTGGGAGTCCAATACATCGGGATCCCTGAGTTCCAGGACCTCGGTACCAGAGTCTCACAGGAGATCACTGCGGCGATCGCTGGCAAGCAGAGTGTGGATTCAGCGCTGAACAAGTCTCAGGGGTACGCCGAAACGGTCGGGCAGAGCTACGGGTGAGTCCCCGCCGACATGCTGACCGGCACTGACCGCCACCCCGCGGTGTGGCGTCCGTCCAGAAGCACGGATGCCGCACCGCCAGGCGGTCGCCGACAGCAGATCCGCCCGCCGCACCCGGCAATAGCGAGGGAAACGCCGTGACAGCCATTGCCAGCAGCACCGCCGGCGCGGCCGCCGTCTCGGCACGGGCTCGCGACCGCCGGCGCAACCGCCTTCATCGGATACCGCTGCTCCCTGCGCTCCTTTTCGTCGTCGTGGTCACGCAGGTCCCGTTCTTGCTGACCGTCTATTACAGCCTCGAGTCGTACAACCTGTACCACCCCGACACGCGACACTTTGCCGGCCTACAGAACTACCGGGCCATCTTCGAGGACTCGATCTTCCGCACCGCCCTCGTGAATACGGTGATTCTGACCGCTGCGCCAGTCTTGCTGTCGCTGACGATCGGGCTGTTCATCGCACTGCTGCTGGACCGAAAGGTCTTTGGCCGGGGGTTGCTGCGCACGCTGATTATCAGTCCCTTCCTCGTCATGCCAGCGGCGGCTGCGCTCGTCTGGAAATTCACCATGCTCGACACGCAGTTCGGGCTGATCAACTTCATCCTGCAGCCGTTCGGTGTGGACCACACGGACTGGATCAACAGCTATCCCAAGACGACGATCACCGCGGTCCTGACATGGCAATGGACGCCGTTCATGGTGCTCATCCTGCTGGCTGGACTGCAGAGCCAGCCGGCTGAGGTGCTGGAGGCGGCAAAGGTGGACGGAGCAAACGGGTGGCAGATCTTCCGGTCGATGACCTTGCCCCATCTTCGCCCTTACATGGAACTCGGCATCGTCCTCGGCGCCATCTATCTCGTCCAGGCATTCGACGCGATCTTCATGATCACATCCGGGGGGCCCGGGCAACAAACGACGAACATCCCCTATTACCTCTATGAGACGGCCTTCCGCGCCTTCGACATCGGGCGCGCGTCCGCAATGGGCGTTGTGGTCGTGGTCGCCACCATCATCATCGCGACCCTTGCCCTGCGCACGATCTCCGGACTGTTCAGCGACGAGGGAATGAAAGGGCGGCTATGAGCGCTTCGACCTTGACCCGCCCGACTCGCGCGCGAAAAACCGGGCCCAGACCCACTCGCCGGCGAACGAGACTCCCGAGTCTGACCGGCTCCCTGCTCGGCTTGCTTACGTGGCTCGTCGTGCTGCTGTTCTTTTTCCCCGTGCTATGGATGGTGCTCACCGGGTTCAAGGAGGAGACCGACGCGGCTACCGACCCGCCGAAGTTCGCGTTCAGTCCAACGCTGGCGCAGTACCGTTCGGCGGCGAGCGATGCCCAGGCCTATCTGACTCACTCGGTAACCATCACGGTGACGTCCACGCTGCTCGTTCTCGCCCTGGCGTTGCCGGCCGCGTACGGGTTGTCCATCGCGCCGGTTCGCAAGTGGCGCGACGCTCTCTTCTTCTTCATATCGACGAAGATGCTGCCGATCGCCGGAGCCATCATCCCGATTTATGTCCTCGCGAGGAACCTTCACCTGATCGACAAGCAAATCGTCCTGGTGATCCTCTACACCGCGATGAACTTGCCGATCGCGGTTTGGATGCTCAGATCGTTCCTGCTCGAGATACCTGTGGAGATTCTCGAGGCAGCGCGCGTCGACGGCGCGTCATTTCTCCGGCAGCTTCGCTCCGTGATCGTTCCAGTGATCACTCCCGGGTTGGCAGCCACCGCTCTGATCTGCTTCATCTTCGCCTGGAACGAGTTCTTTCTCGCAGTCAACCTGACCACCACGAACGCCGCGACAGTCCCGGTGTACCTCGTGAGCTTCCAGACCGGTGAGGGCCAGTTCTGGGCACGTCTGTGCGCCGGCGCGTCCTTGGCCTGTCTGCCGGTGCTGCTCGCCGGCTGGGCCGCACAAGACAAGCTCGTTCGCGGGCTGTCCATGGGAGCGGTCAAGTGAGGCCCGCTACACGCTTTGCGACCGGAACAACGGTGGAGCTGACGGGGGGATCAGGATGAAGGCCGCGGTGATCAGCTCGCCTGGAGTTGTGGACATCTCGACCGTTGACGACCCTGTGCCCAAGCCTCGCGAGGTTGTGGTCGCAGTGTCTGCGTGCGGCCTATGTGGAACCGACCTGCACATTCTCGACGGGGAGTTCGCCCCGTCGCTGCCTGTAATTCCCGGACACGAGTTCGCCGGTGTCATCGCTGCTGTCGGCACGGACGTCCAGGAGTTGGCCGTCGGCACGCGGGTCACAGTGGACCCGTCCCTGTATTGCCACGAATGCCATTACTGCCGGATCGGGCGCAACAATCTATGCCAGCGATGGGGGGCGATCGGCGTCACCACCGCCGGCGGTGCCGCGGAGTTCGTGGCGGTGCCAGTCGCCAACTGCGTGCCGCTACCCGAGCACGTCCGGTTGGAGGATGCCGCCCTCGTCGAGCCGCTCGCCTGCGCCGTCCGCGGCTACGACGTCCTTCGATCACAGCTTGGCGCACACGTCCTCATCTATGGATCGGGAACCATGGGTCTGATGATGCTCGAACTGGCGAAACGTACCGGTGCAGTGTCGGTAGACATCGTGGACATCAACCCCGAGCGACTGAGCACGGCAAAGCTTCTCGGCTGCACAGCAGCCGCCACGAGCGCCGACCAACTCGAGCGCCCTGAGGGCTGGGAGCTGGTAGTGGACGCAACCGGCAACGAGGCGGCCATCCAAGACGGCATCGGCAGAGTCCGACCAGGCGGAACGTTCCTTCAGTTCGGCGTGTCCTCCTACGCGGCGCGCGTGACCATCGAGCCATATCGGATCTACAACAAGGAGATCACGATCACCGGATCAATGGCCGTATTGCACAGCTTCGAGCGGGCGGCTGAGCTCTTCGCCGACGGCTTGCTTGATGCCGATGTCTTCATCAGCCACCGTTTGCCGCTGGAACGGTACGCCGACGCGATCGAGATGTTCCGCGCAGGCCAGGGTCGCAAGATCCAAGTACTGCCGTAAGGGATCGCGGCGGGGTGACGGGAAGACTTGCGGGTTCGGCATGGGTGGCCTGACCAACGGTCACGCGACTGCAAGGTCCAGGCCCCCGACCGCCGCGAGCATCTCGGTCCCGTGCTCCTCAGCCCGATCGACAAACGCCACCGTTGCATCCGTGCTGTCGAGGACCGTGACCTTCGGATACAGCCCGCGGCGGGTCAGACCCTCGACGACGAGCGAGCGGAAACTCACGCTTCCCCGCATCACCCCACCGGACAGTCCCATGACGGGCGTGTCTCCGAGCCCGAGCTGGGTGACAGCGAGTAGCGCCGTACTGGTGAGCGCCTCCGCCTCGGCCGCCACAATCGCGACTGCCTGCTCGTCTCCCTCCTCGTGGGCGGCCACAACCTCCGCCGCGAATCTGGCGACCTCGGATCGCGCCCGACCAAGCTCGGCAAGCCAGCGGCCTAGCGCAGGCATCGACCGGCCATAAAACGCCTCCGCTCGGGCCAGCAGTGTCGTAGCAGGACCCAGCCCGTCGACCGCCCTCGTCGCGGCTCGCAAACCCTCCCGTGCCAGGCTGTAAGCGCTGCCCTGATCGCTGAGAATGTGCTCGTGCCCGCCGAGCTTGATCAACCTGCCGTCATAGCCGCGGCCGACGACTGCACTACCCGTACCGCTGTTGACCACCACCCCGCACCCTCGCAGGTGATCTGACCAGAGCAGCGGGACCACGTCGTTGACGAGGAGGACCCGCCCGGTACACCCCGACCCCATGATTGTGCGCACCAGCGCCTCAGGCGAGGGTGCTTCGCCCGCTACCGGATAGGACGAGGACGCGATGCATCCCCGCAAGGGAGTTGCGCCCGCTAGCTCGGCACGGACCTCACCAAGGATCTGGCTCATGTGCCGGACCGCGCGCGCTTCGCCGACTGTCGCGATTGCGCAGGAAGACCCCTCCCACGTCCGCACCCGGCCGTCGGCCCCGTGAGTGCGTACTACGGTCCGCGAGCCACCGGCGTCGAGGGCGTATGTTGCCGCCGCCGGTGCCGTCACGGCGACCACCCTAAGGCCTCAGCTGGGTAGCAAGCCGTCCGAGGAGCCGCCTCGATCCCGGCGTTTCCTGCCGTGCCGATCTGTCCCATTAATGGCGGATCGCATGAGGGGCACCTTCACCCGGACCTATCGGGTGAAGGTGCCCCTCATCGCTCACCGACGACGGCTGGGGCACGCTCGGGCTCGGCGACCGTCCGTGTCGGTGTTCGCTGAGTGGCGAGGACGGAGCCGAGGAGTACCAAGAGGAAGCCGGCACCGATTCCGACCGTCATCGGCTCATGGACGAAGACGACACCGAGGACGACCGCGACGGCCGGGTTGACGTACGTGATGACGGTCGAGCGAACCGGTCCGACCTCATCGATGAGGGCGAAGAAGACGAGGAACGCCACCGTCGTGCACAGGATTCCGAGGACCAGGACGGCGGCGATCACGGTCGCCCGGGGCATCTGCGTCGGGAGCTGGGCGATTCCCGGCGCGAGGTAGACCAGACCGGTAACTGCCAGCGAGGCGGCAATGACACCGAGGCCGGGTAGGTCAGCGAGATATCTGCTGATGATGAACGGACCGAGGGCGTAGCCAAGGACGACCCCTGCCATCTGCGCCAACGCCAAGAGGTCTCCACGCCCGAGATCGAGACCCACCAGCGCCGCGACGCCTGCGAGTCCCACGAGCAGCCCGAAAATCCGGCGGGGACCCAGCCGTTCCCCTCCAGATGCCCAGCCCAGCAGCGCACCGACCAGCGGTACCGCAGCAATGAGAAGACCGGTCAGGGAGCTGGTCAACCGCTGTTCCGCGTTGGTCAGCAGGAACCAAGGCACCGCCATCTCGACTGCGGCGAATGCGAGAAGCGGCCGCCAATGCGGACGCAGCGATCGGAGCTGGCCGCGGGCGGCCGCAAACGGTATGAGCAGCGCCGCTCCGATCAGCGTTCTGGCGAGCACGAGCGTGGCCGGCTCGATCTCGCTGACCGCCACCTTGATCATCAAATATGGCACGCCCCAGATCACACCCATCGTGATGAACAGCACCCATCCGCGGCGTGACATGAGGCTCCCTTCGCAGCGTCGGTCGATGGTCCTTGGCGATCCTCGTCCAGCGGAACCCAGAAAGGATCGACAGTAGCCATTCTGATTGACGCTGCTGTACGAGAGGAGTGCCCTTCCAGCCATCCCGGCCAACTTTCCCGCCAGGCTCCTGGTGTCGCGCCGACGTGCAGGTTGTTGGGCGGATTCCAGTGCGGCAGCGGGGTGGCCTCACCCTGGGGCGTGCTGCTTGTTGCGACGGTGTTCGTTGGACGGCCCTGTGGGGGTTGGTAGGTTGCGCAGCTTGCTCGGGCGCCAACCGCCGTCATCACCTTCA
The DNA here is from genome assembly GCA_036560395.1 of Actinomycetes bacterium. Taxonomy (GTDB): domain Bacteria; phylum Actinomycetota; class Actinomycetes; order JAKEEW01; family JAKEEW01; genus DASYTV01. The sequence continues at coordinate 5,916 of DATBRJ010000204.1, forward strand.
GGTACGACACCCGCGAAGCGGGGAGTGGCCCGGCAGCGCACGGTCTGGTCCAATAGGGCAGCGATGATCACCTTTGAAGCTGACCTCGGCGGCCGCCTTCGTGACCTGGCTCGCCTCCTTCGTGAGCGACGGCGAGCCAGGAGTTGCTGTGGGTCTCTATCGGGATGGCGAGCTCGTCGTTCATGCCTGCGCTGGTCTGGCAGTGGTCGAGCATGCCGTGCCGACTGGGCCTGACACGGCATTCGATATCGCGTCCGCGAGCAAGCACTTCACCGCGACCTGCGTGCTGCTCCTCGAGCGGGATGGGCAGCTCAGCCTCGACGCCGACGTGCGGACCTACCTGCCCGAGCTCTCCCTAGAGGACAAGGTGACGCTCAGGCAATGCCTCACACACACCGGCGGCCTGCGTGAGTACTACTCACTGTGTGGGCTGTCCGGCGTCCCGCTCGCCGGCATGAACGAGAGCCGGCTGGTGCGGTTGATCAGCGGTCAGCGCAACCTCGACTTTCCGCCCGGCTCGGCGTACTCGTACTCCAACACCGGCTACGTCCTCGCGGCGGCGGCGATCCGGCGGATCACCGGGAAGTCGCTCGCCGGTTTCGCTGCCGATGAGATCTTCGGGCCGCTGGGCATGGCCTCGACGAGGTTCCGCGATGATCTCGCCATTCCGGTGCCGCGAATGGCCACCGGGTACCGGGTGCCGACCGGCGAGAGCGGACCGCACCGGTTCCGGCGCACGGACATCCTCGAGGAGGTCGTCGGCGACGGGGGAGTGGTGACGACCGTACGAGACCTAGCACCTTGGCACGCCTTCATGGCGGGAACGCACGGTCTGCACGCCGCCGAACCAGCTGGCCGCGACCGGCCAGACAGTGTCCACGATCGGGAGATCCGCGATCGGCTGCTCCAGCCTCAGGTGCTCACCGATGGAACTCCGCTGCCCTACGGCCTTGGCCTGGGGATCATGACGGTGGCCGGGCGGCGGGCCAATTGGCATTCCGGCTCGATACCCGGCTTCCGCTCCGCATTGATGTATCTCATCGATGAGGGCATCGGTGTCAGCGTCCTGGCCAACCGCAGCGACGTCTACCCATCGCAGATCGCGGTGGCGACGGTCGAACTGCTGACAGGTGCCTCGCCGACGACCGCGGCGCGACCAGTGCCGGCCGATCAGGCCGAGCAGGCCAGAGCCGAGATCATCGGCCGCTGGCACGACAAGGACCGGGATGTCTTCGTCGATGTCCAAGCCGGTCCCGACGGCGCCATCGAGTGTCTCGACGAGGGGGAGACCTCTCGGTTCATGCTCGCCACGGATGGCCGCTGGCACGGGACCGCTGGCGCGGCAAGCCTCGCATACCGCATGCACGGCGATCACCTGCGATGCACTCCGAAGGTAGGGGAGGAGATCTACGGTGAGTACGTTCGGGCCGCTGACGCGGGCACTGAACAACCGCCGGTTGGGACATATTTCAGCGAGGAACTTGCAGCGTACGCGGTGATCACTGTGGACAACGACGGGCCGACAGTGCAGATCGGCCTCAATCACCCCGAGCGGATCGAACAGCTAGGACAGAGGGTCTGGATAACCGGCGGCATGACACTTCGCCGCGCGGACGCCGGAGCGGACCTGCTCATCAGCGCCGACGGTGCGCGACGGGTGCTGTTCTCCCAGGTGGCCGACCCTCAGCCGCTGCCCAAGTACATACGAGGGCTCGTCTGAGCCACTACGCACAGCGCCGGAAGAGCCGGCGCGGGTCATCCTTTGGCGTTGTCGTTTACCCACGCCTGCAGCAGGCCGCGGAAGTGCGCGATGAACTGGTCATGTTCATGCGCGGGATAGGTGCTCCGCACAGTGTCGACAAGAAGCGCGTCGAAGTCATCCGAGCCCACCCAGTCCCACACCATCTCGTCGACGTGCGGCAGCCGCGACGCGCAGAAGTCGAGATAGCGGTCAGTCTCGAAATATTCGTCGGCGAGCCTGCGGTATTCGGCGAGCTTCTCGCCGTACGTGAGGTCCTCGCGGTCCGCGACAGCGAAATACTCAGATGTGTCCAGGTCGAGCCGCAGGCGGCGTCCGGTGACCACGCAGAACGCCGTCCAGCGCAGCAGCGCCTTGATGGCCCAAGGAAAGTAATAGTGCAGTGAGGTGATCGCGACGTCTGGGCAGGCGTTCGCGTAGTCGATCGGATGGACCTCTCCGCCACGTACCAGCGACTCACAGGAGTTGAATTCCCAGCGGAAGAATGCGTTGACAAGCTTGGAAATCGTGACGACCTCGGTGCCGGCGCCGGCATCCAGGAAGTCGTGCTCCACGGCATAGCGATCGTGCATCGGAAGCTCAGGACGGAACTTCATCACCATCGTCTCCGGCCCGATGGACAGTGACCGGGCGAACACGTCGTATTCCTCGACAGCCTGCTGCAGATGCATCAGGCGTTCGTCGGACGCGTCGTAGGCTTCATGCAGCTCCCCACTGTTTCTGACTTTGGAGACGCCGACCCAGGCGCCGCCGTCGTAGGGCTTCATGAAGAGTGGATAGCCCAGCGACTCCGCGACGGCGTCGAGGTCGAACGCCCGGTTGTAGCGCTCGGACGTGTACGCATAGCGTGCGTTGTCCACTGGGTGCTTGAAGGGCACGAGCACCGTCTCCGGCACTTTCAGGCCGAGCCGTATCATCGCGCAGTAGGCCGCGTGCTTCTCCATTGCCTGGAAGGTGAACGGGCTGTTGAGAAGGTAGACGTCGTTCATGAGCGCCACCTTCTTGAGCCACTCGCGCGGGTGGTAATACCAATAGGCCAAGCGGTCGATGACCAGCGACTGCCGCGGCTTGTCGCGCAGGTTGAACGGTTCGATGGTGACCCGCGAAGTGTCGAGCCGATGTGTCGTGCCCGAGTCGTCCGTCACCGGTCCTAGCCGGCGAACGAGCGTTTCATAGGCGCGAGGCCAATCCTCCTCGGTTCCCAACAGCATGCCGATGATGTGGTCGACGTCTGGCATCGGTCCTCCGGCGGTGCTTGTCCTTCAAGTGGTGCGTGTTCTCCAGGCGCTGCGTCTTCTCCGGCCGCTGTGTGTTCTCCAAGCAGTGCTTGTTCGTCAGGCCGTACTTCTTCCTGGGGCGGTGCTTGTTCGTCAGCAGAAGCGTGGCAGGTGATGCGCGAACTGTGCCCGCCAGGAGGGCCAGTCGTGCGGGACGTCGTGGCCCCACAAGTCAAGCTCGTGCGGGATTCCCTTGCTGGCGAGCAACCCTGCCATCTGCCGTGTCGAATCCAGCGATCCGGTCGTGTCCTCCCATTGCCCTTGCCCACACACCAGCAGGATCCACAGGCGTGACCGCAACCAGTCGAGATGATCGCCATGCAAGTGGGCCACATAGTCGGTGGGATTGGTGAAATACGCCGCGTCCCCACGCTCGCCCCATACGTCCCACGCGGACGGGTCGTAGTTGCCTGACATGCCGAACGCCTGTGGGAAGAGATCGGCACGGCGGAAGGCGAAATTCAGCGCGTGAAACGCTCCCATCGAGCACCCGACCGTCACGATGTCACGGGTGTTCTCGCGACCTCCGCAATCCTCGTGGATGAACGGAGCGACCTGGTCGGCGATCCAGGACTCGTAGGCACCATGCCGCCGCGCACGCTCCTCCAGCGGCACGTCCCGGGCCGCCCACGAGACGCTGTCGTACGAGTCAACGCAATAGATCTTCACTCGACCGGCCGCGATCAGACCCTCGGCCGTGGCTACCATCCCGTTGTTCGCGAAGTCCTCCGCGCGGCCTTGCTCGGAGGGGAACGCCAGGACCGGGCGACCCCACTCGCCGTAGCAGAGCACGCTCCCGGCAGCTCCAATGACCGGCGAGTAGAGCTCCACCCGGCGGAGGCGCATGTCAGAGTCCGCTTTGGTCGGCAGCCCACACCCGGCGGAGCAGGTCGACGAGGTAGGGGTCGAAGGCGTCGCGCCACCCGGTGTAGTTGTGAGCGTCGGGCACCTCGTGTAGCTCGACCGGGTAGCCATGGCGGCTCAGTGCGCGTGCTGTCTTCTTGTTGTTCGAGAGATTCTCCTCAGCTAGGCCGCAGGTCATGACGATCGGTACGGTACGTCGCACCGGTCGGTCGAGTCCGCGGGTGAAGCGGGTGATGCGGGCGAACCACGGGAAGGCCGACTCCTGCGGGTCTAGCCGGGGCTGGAAGAAGCTGCCTGACTGCAGGAAGAGCCCGGCGAAACTGTAAGGATCCGTGCGCTGTGCATGAAGCATGGCAAGCGCACCAAGACTGGTCCCCATGCCGATGACCGGGTGACCCGCTCCGATCCCAAGCTCTGCGCGGACCCGCGGCAGCACGTCATGGGTGAGAGCGCGCGCGTAGGCCGGATTGGCCGAATACCACTCGTTTCGCGTTCCTGGTCCGAGCAGCACCAGGTGGAACGGGCGCACTCGTCCGTCGGCAATGGTCGCCATGGCGAACTGGCCAAGGTCCGCGAGCTTGTCGTACTCAGGGCCATCGTGGACGACGAGCATTCGGTCGAGGATTGCGCCGCCGTCGGGAGGTGGCGTCATCGTCGGCGACCAGATCCGGGTCCACACCTCGCCAGCCAGTCTCGCGGCCGGGATCGCCATCTCGCGCCACGCGCCGGCGGCTGCCGCTGCGTGCAACCATTGCGGCTCGGCATAGTCAGATCGCTGTAATACCGATCGGTCGCCGAAGGCGCCGCCGACCCGCAGTGGGTTCGCCGGATCGCAGATCAGCTCGACATCGCCGTTCGGGTGCTGAAGCTCCAGGCGATATTCCAGCCGCCAGGAGTCAGGAGGCGGCGGCATCGCGAGCTGCCAGGCCTGTCCGTCGTATGTCAAGTCGGCCCGGACCGGCCGCCGTCCCGCGTCACGGACCAGACGCACCCCGGCCAGCTGGTGGCCCGGGTCGGGAAACCGGAACGTGATCGTGTCGGTATCCCAGGCCGGACCGACTGCGTTCACCCCCGCACGATAACCGGTCACCGGGCCGCGTCCTGCCAACTACGCCTGATGGCGGTGGTCAGGATCTCAGCCGGCCGGCCGCCTGCAGGACCGCGAGGGCATCAACGGTGACCCACTCGTTCAACCGGCCGGGACCCTGATCGCCCCACTCGACGCTGTCCAGCGACCTCCGGCTGCCGGGCGAGGTTGTGTAGAAGGTGGAGAGGGCGGCCCATCCGCCGTGAGGAAGGCGCTGCGACTCCAGCAGGTCGAGGGCAGCCGAGCAGCGGTCATCTGTGATGGCGCCGGCCTCGACCATCGCCTGCAGCCCGCCGAGATAGTCATAGCGCCAGTAACGCGGGTAATGCAGGCGTCCGAACTGCGCGGTGATCCGGGTTCCGTCCGCGCGGCGGAAGAGCATTCGTCGGGCCAGGAAGACCTCGGTGGCCTTGGCGGCGCCTGCCAAAGCCTCCACTGAGCCATGCTGCTGGCCGTACACCGCGAGCCCGCGCAATGCCAGCAGCGTCTCTTCGAACGATGACGTTTGTGCCGCCGGCCTCCGATCGCAGTTCCAGCCGCCATCTGGCCACTGCCAATGCAGGAGCCGTTCGGCGAGCATTCCGACCCGGCCGTCGGTGCAGCCGAGCATGGTCAGGTAACGCAGCGCGTTGCCCTGCTGCGAGGCGCACCGCCGATGTCGGCCCTGGATGACCGGTACGGCCTGGCGGTGGCGAACCTCTTCGTTGGTCTGGACGTCGGCATCTCTGAAGTAGCGGCGGTCCAGCCAGCAATCAAGCACCTGCGCGAACATCTGCTGCAGGCCTGGATCACCGGGCGGATAGCCGATGTCTGCGAGCGCGGAGAGGATCCAGTGTGCGCCGCGCCACTTGGCGTACGGCCCACCATGGGTAACAACCCGACCGTCTTCCTGACGGCCTGCAAGGAGCCGCCGTACCCGCGGCGAGCGGGCGACCTCGTCGCGGAGGCGGCGCATCCGCGGCGAGTCGACGTCCTCGCCGAGGACACGGGTGTGGGCAAGCCATCGGACCGACGGTTCACTCGACGTCAAGAGGCGATCGATGACCGGCTCGGGCACCGGTCAAGCGTATGACCGCCGACGCTATTCGTTTCGCGCCGTCTCGGGCCCGGTGATCCGCTCCAGAAGCGGGAAGGTAGATGCGATGATCCCGAGGGAGGCTGCGAGCCCGCCGATGACGATGAGGTAGTAGTCGACTCCAGGTGGTCGAAGCGTGTAGTCCATTTGTGCCCGGAGGAACAGCTGGGCGGCGAGGAAGCCGATCCCGATCGCAACCGCCGCGACGACAAGAAGCGGGACGGCGCTTTCCAGGGCGACCACGCGGCGGAGGACCGCCAGCGGCGCGCCGCTCAGACGCAGCAGGCTGAATGGGCGCTTGCGATCGCTGAGACCGCCGGCGACGCTCACCGCCAGACTGCAGCCGGCAATCAGCAAGCTCGTAAGGATGATGACGTTGGCTAGCTGCTGCCACTGGAGGAGGGTCTGGGTCATGTCCGACTCGATATCGCCTGTGGTGGCTGGCGGCCGCGGGCTCTCCGGATAGGCGGCTTCAAGTAGGGTTCGTGAGCGCTCGATCGCCGCTGTTGACCCATCCGTTCTGACGACAATTGACAACAAAGGAAGTCGCTTGAGCTCTTTGGCGGAGAAGGGTGCCGCCGGCCAGACGGTCTCAGACACGCGCGAGGTGCCTGGGGAATCGAAGTCGGGCCACACCGCGGCAACCGCGGCGCCGCTCGTGCATCGACCGAGAGTCCGTGCGCTGACGAGGTCGGCGCACGAGACGAGGCCTGGCAACGA
>DATBRJ010000205.1:0-18594 GCA_036560395.1 Actinomycetes bacterium
CGCCAGACTCCGGGGAACCACGGCGTCTCGACGCTGACGTACTGTCCCGGGCGGTAGGGGAACGGCTGGTCAGTGCGGACCGTGATCACGGCGATGTCGTTCGTCCGCCGCTCGTGGGCGACGATCTCGCCCTCCCACCACGCAGGCAGCCGGGCGGCCTTTTCGACGCCCGCCACCATGGTCCGCGCTATGAAGCCATATACCTGAACCCAAGCGCTTTCCACCTCGGGACTCCACAGCGAGCCGGCGAACCTGCGCAACGCGGCGATGAGCGCGCGGCCCACCGCATCGAAGTGCTCCGGCTTGACGTCGAACTTCCGGTGATCCGCGGCGAGTTGCTCAAGGTAAGGAACCAGGATCTCGGGCCGGTCGATGTGCTGTGTGATCGCGAGTAGCGCGCTCACCAGCCGGTCGCGCTGCGTGTCCATCGCAAGCGGGAACATCCCGCGGAGCTCGGGATTCTCGACGAAGAGCACCGCGTAGAAGTACGCGGTGAAGCGATCGCCGTACGCGGATACGGCGTCGAAGCTCTCTCGAATGAGCCGAGCGTCCAGGAGGGATCACCACCGAGGACACGTGTAACGGTGAGTGCAACACTCGGACACTATCCGTTACCAGTCCAGTCCGCAGCGGAATCGCCCGATTACCCCCAACCCGCCCACCCATCCGCATGAAGGGCACCTTCACCCCGACCTACTCGGCTGAAGGTGCCCTTCACGCGGTAGGAGGAGGTGTGGCGCGGGAGACCCCGGTCGGCCCTAGTCGGGGTGGGGACCGAAGGTCGTCGGGCGGCGGGTGAAGGGATACGTCGCCCAGTACATCTTGCTGACGGCACCGCTTTGTTCATCGCGGACAATCCGCAGCAATTCACCGTGCTCGCGACCGGATACCGTCCGGTAGAGATCGGCGGTTACCTTCTCGAACACGGCGGGCGGTTTGCTCTGCGCCAGGTCGATACGGCGCGCGATGAGCTTCCCATCCTCGACTGCGAAAACGAACTCGCTCCCCTCCGACCACCACCGGCCAAGCAACTCCTCGTACTCAGAGGCCACCGGCGAACCGACACGCCATGCTGTGGGTAGGGCAGGATCCCCGTCGACAACGTCCAGCGTGAGCGCGACGGCAAGCTCCCCGGGCTCCGCTCCAGCCGATGTGTTCGCGAAGACGACAGCGCCGACCTTCTCCGGCCGGCGGACCGCAAGGCCGGCGACAAAGCCGGGCATCGCGCCGTCGTGTCCGACCAGCACCCTCTCGCCGCGCCGGTGGAGCATGAGCCCGAGTCCCCACGCGAGCAGCCACCCGTCGAGGTCGAACATCGCCTGCGGATGACACATCTCGTCCAGCGTGTCGGCGGACAGCACATCTGCGACCGGATCGGCGAGAAATGCCGCCCATCGACCTAGGTCGCGTGGCGTACACCAGAGTTCGCCCGCAGGCGCGAACGCAAAGCCGGGGAAAAGCGGTTCGGGCCAGACCCGATCGGCGTAGGGGTCGACCAGGTAGCCGTGGGCCTGCGGCGGGACGGCGGCGGTCGTGGTCCTGTCCATGCCCAGCGGACCCAGGATGCGGTCGCGAAGCACGTCTGCCCAGGCCGCACCGCGCAGCCGCGCGACGACCTCACCGAGCAGTGAGTACGCGAGATTCGAGTAGTGGAAAGCCCGGCCCGGCGGGAGCACGGCGTCGGTCTGTTCCAGCCCGGACAGCAGAGTCGACAGGTCAGGCCCCGCACCGGACTCCCAGATGTCGCCGTGCGGTTCGCGCTGCAGCCCGGAGAAGTGGCACAGCATCCGGCGTATCGACAACCCGCCATGCTTCGTGTCAGGTACGTACTTGCCGAGCTCGTCGTCCAGCGAAAGGAGCCCGTCGTCGCGGCACTGCATGACGAGGGTGGCGGTGAAGGTCTTCGTGATCGATCCGACCCGATATTGCGTGTCGTCGGTCGGCACGGCCGCCGCGCCGGCCTCCGTCGTCCCCACGCCTGTGAAATGGACTGGCGCGCCATCTCTGACGACCAACGCGGCGACGGAGGGTGAGCGCCATTTGACCTGGTGGTCCGCGACCTTCTTGCGGACTGCCCGGCCGAGCGCATCGGGCAGCGGCGTCATCCCGGCGGCCATGCCATCCTTCTCCCCCCGAGCACATGAGCGTGTACGTGGAAGACGGTCTGCCCAGCCCCGGTCCCGGTGTTGAACACCACGCGGTAGCCCGAGTCGGCGATTCCTTCATCCGCAGCGACCGCGGCAGTCTCGAGCAGGAGCTCAGCGGTCAGGCCAGGATCTGCCTTCGCCAGATCGGCCGCAGTCGGGTGATGTTCCTTGGGGATGACGAGCACATGTGTGGGTGCCTGTGGGTTGATATCACGGAATGCCAGGGTCCGCGGTCGATCCCTGATGACGGTGGCGGGCACGTCCCCAGAGACGATCTTGCAGAAAAGGCAGTCGTTATCCATGACCCGCTCCCTCTGATCGCGATCGCCGCTCGATCATGGCTCCATCACCTCGCGAGCCTCGGCTCGCTGCCGCGCCCGGCGCAGTGGTTCGCTCCCAGGGCCCCACAGCCTACGAGGCCGGCAGGTGACGGGCTACGCTTCCCCTCCCCAGGGTCGCACCGGGCGAGGGATGCTCTAAACAGTTCGCTGGCCGGCCGGCGTCTGAAAATAGAGGCGAGCACAGTCCTCGCGGGCAGGGAGCTGAGATCCTCAATGGCGGCACCGCAGTCGGATCCAAGTCGCAGGACACCGCGTCCAAACGGCAGCGGCATCCCGTCGATCTGGCTCGTCGTGGTCTCCGCGGTCGCTGCAGGCCTCCTGCTTGGGCTCGCCATCGGCATGCTCGGCCGGGACGGCGGCGGCGACACCGTCGGCGAGACCTCGGCTACTCCAGGTGCGACCGGGCAGCCAGGCGCACCCACGGGGGCCCCCTCAGACAGCCCGCCTGCCACAACCGAACCGACGACAACACCGCCGGTGACGCCGACATCGGATCGCGAGCAGCGAACACTTGCCCTCTACTACCTCCGTGGCGGCGCTAACAGTGATGCTCGGTTGTTCAGGGAGTTCCGCAGTATCCAGGTCGTTGATCGCCGGCCTGTGCTCGCGGCGGTCACAGCGATGTTCACGGTGCGGCCGCTCGATCGCGACTACGTGAACCCGTGGCCCGCGAGCAGCAAGGTACTCAGCACGTCGAAGTCGGGCGACCTCGTCACGGTGAACCTTGCCCGCTCGGTAGCGGGGCGGAGCGCGTCCGAACTCGTCAGTCGGATGGCCGTGCAGCAGCTTGTCTACACAGCGACAGCAGCGGACCTCAGCACCCGGCGGGTGGACATCCTGGTCGAGGGCAAGTCGCTCACCTCGTTGTGGGGCCATCCGGTCGCGTCCCAGCCGATCGAGCGGAGCCCAGAGGCGGACGTCCTCGCGCCGGTCTGGATCACGGATCCGATCGAGGGCGCCACGGTCGGGCGAACCGTCACGGTCAAGGGCACCGCGGATGTTTTCGAGGCCCGTGTCTCCTATGAGGTAGCCGACCTGGACGGGGCGACACTCCAAGAGGGGTCGGTGCAAGCATCAGCGGGCAGCGGGACCCGCGGCGACTGGTCAAAGAAGCTGAGTTTCGAGCCGGGCTCATATGTCTTGCGTTTCTTCTACCGCTCCGCCAAGGACGGCTCCGTACAAGGCTTGGATACCAAGACGATCCGAGTCCGCTAACGACTGCGGAGGTCGGCATCGGCTAGGCCCAGCGCGGCGTACGGGCCAACAACGCGGCAGCAGCCACTGCCCCAGCGGTGGACGTGCGCAGAACGGTCGGCCCGAGCCGAACCGGCTGAGCCCCTGCAGCCGAGAAGCCGGCGACCTCGTCCGGTGTCAGCCCACCTTCCGGCCCGACGATCAGCAGGATGTCGCCGGTCGCCGGAAGCCTGATGTCACCGATCGCCGCCGTGGCCTCCTCATGCAGCATGACGGTCGTTGCAGCTGTCCTGATCCGTGCGGCTACCTGTGCGGTGGACGCAAGCTCGGTCACATCCGGAAGCCAGGAACGCCTGGCCTGCTTGGCGGCCTCACGCGCGGTCGCCCGCCAGCGCCCCAGAGCCTTCTCGGTACGCTCGCCTCGCCATTGCGAGATGCAACGTGCTGCCGCCCACGGCACGATGACGTCGACACCGACCTCCGTCATCGTTTCCACCGCAAGCTCGCCACGATCGGACTTCGGCAGTGCCTGGATGACGACAAGACGCTGCTGCGGCGGTGGCTCGTCATGGACGTCGAGTACGTCCAGCTCGAGCCGGTTCCTTGTGGCGGCTGTGACCTTGCAGTGCGCGGTGCGCCCGGCACCGTCGCTGAGGACCACCGCCTCACCTGGGGCTAGGCGGCGCACGGTCGCCGCGTGCCGGCCTTCCGGGCCATCGAGCGTCACGCGGGCACCCTCGACCAGGCGGTCGCGATCCGCGAGGAACACCGGCGCCGTCACGCAACCAGTTTCCCCCACCTGCCAGGTTGGATCGGCTGGCGCGGCCTAGCGTTCCGTTAACAAAGTCCCTTCGCGTCTGCCCGGTGCCGCCGGTGCGCGCCCCCCGCGCACCCGTCAAGGGACCTCGTTTGACGGAACGCTAGAGCGCGACGGTGTCCTTGAGGTCCGTACCGCTCCCCCGCCGATGTACGACACTGCCGGCCACTCCCGCTCATGGGAGCGGTGGAGGGTTGCCGGCTAGCGGCTGTTGAAGGCGTCCCGCAGCCGGGAGAAGAGACCCTGCTGCCCCGGCGCGAACTGACCGGAAGGCTGCTCCTCGCCCCGCAGCTGGGCGAGCTCGCGGAGAAGCTCCTGCTGGCGCTCGTCGAGCCGGGTCGGTGTCTGAATGTCGACATGCACGATCAGGTCCCCACGCCCGACTCCCCGCAAATGCGGGATCCCCTTGCCATACAAAGTGATCGTCTGACCGGACTGGGCGCCGGGCCTGATGTCCAAGGCCTCGGTTCCGTCCAATGTCGTCAACTCGATCGACGCGCCGAGGGCCGCGGCCGTCATGGGCAGCGTGACCGTGCAATGCAGATCGTCAGCCTGCCGCTGGTACACCGGGTGCGGGAGTTCCACGATCTCGACATAGAGGTCGCCGGCCGGGCCGCCACCCGGACCTACCTCTGATTCACCGGCGAGCTGGATGCGCGTCCCGGTATCCACACCCGCCGGGATCTTGACCTTAAGAGTCCGCCGGACCCGTACCCGGCCGTCTCCCGCGCACTCGACGCAGGGGTGCGGGATCACTGTCCCGTAGCCCTGGCAGACCGGACACGGGCGCGAGGTCATGACCTGTCCAAGGAAGGACCGCTGGACCTGGCTGATTTCGCCGCGTCCGCCACAGGTTTCGCACGTCGCCGGATGGGTGCCCGGCGCCGTTCCGGCACCCGAGCAGGTAGAGCAGATGACCGCGGTGTCGACCTGGATCTCCCTGGTCGTACCGAACGCCGCCTCTGCAAGATCGACGTCCAGCCTGATCAAGGCATCCTGACCGCGTCTGACCCGGCTGCGGGGCCCGCGCGAGGTCGCGGCCCCGAAGAAGGCGTCCATGATGTCGCTGAACCCGAAACCGGCACCGAAGCCGCCGCCGGATGCCAGCGGATCGCTGCCCATGTCGTACATCTGGCGCTTCTTCTGATCGGAAAGGACTTCGTAGGCGGCGGTCACTTCCTTGAACCGCTCCTGCGTCTCGGCATCCGGGTTAACGTCCGGATGCAACTCGCGGGCGAGCTTGCGGTAGGCCTTCTTGATCTCGTCCTGAGTGGCGTCGCGAGTCACACCAAGGACGGCGTAGTAGTCCTTGCTCACGCGGCCTCCTCCGTTGCCCGCGTGATCGAGGTGCTCTGTCCATACGCTCGCCCGCTCGTGGTGGCCTCCCTCATCGGCAGCGTCACCGAAGTCGTCTGCATTCGCGTGTCAATCACTGCGTCGATCACTGCCCCGCCAGGATTCGTCCGACATAACGCGCTACGGCCCGTACAGCACCCATAGTGCCGGGGTAATCCATCCGTGTCGGCCCGACCACGCCAAGTCGCGCCACCGCCTGGTCCTCGATGGAGTAGGTGGAGGACACCACGGACGTGGAAGCCAGTCCCTCGTGCGGGTTCTCGTGACCGATCCGAACCGTGACAGGCTGCGACCCACCCGCTTCGCCCAACAGATGAATGAGCACAACCTGTTCCTCGAGCGCTTCCAACACCGGCCGGATCGAGCCATGGAAATCCTGAACGAACCGGGCGAGGTTAGCCGTACCGCCGAGGACGATCCGTTCCTCGTGCTGGTCGGCCACGGTCTCGAGGACGGCGGCGATGACAGGCTTCACCAGGGCCTGCGCATCCGCCCCGAACGAATCGCGCAGGTCGGCCAGTGCCACGGCGAGGTCATGGCTGCGCAGGCCCGCGACCGTATGGTTGAGCTGGCTGCGCAGCGCTGCGATCGACTGTTCGTCGACCTGGACGCCGCAGTCGATCACTCGTTGTTCGACCCGGCCGCTGCTCGTGATCAGAACGATGAGGACCCGGGTGGGAGCGACGGGCAGCAGCTCGATGTGACGGACAGTCGCCCGGGCTAGGGACGGGTATTGCACGACAGCGACCTGGCTGGTCAGCTGGGCGAGCAGCCGAACTGTCCGGTTGATCACGTCGTCGAGATCGACGGCACCGTCGAGGAACTGCCCAATAGCGCGGCGCTCGGCAACACTGAGCGGCTTGATGGCGGACAGCCGGTCGACGAAGAGCCGGTAACCCTTGTCGGTCGGCACCCGCCCGGCGCTTGGATGCGGCTGGGCGATGTAGCCCTCCTCTTCGAGGACGGCCATCTCGTTACGGATCGTCGCCGGCGACACCCCCAAGTCATGCCGTTCGGTGAGGGTCTTGGAACCGACCGGCTCCTCAGTCGACACGTAGTCCTGCACGATGGCACGCAGCACGGCAAGCTTGCGATCGTCCAGCACGCGCGCCTCCAACCATCGATCTACGCCCCGTTTTCGGCTGCACACGCGTAACGGGGACGGCCCACCAGAAATACGCCCAGGGATACGCCAGGACAGACTGGCACTCTTCCCTTCTGAGTGCCAGTCTACGGCGCGCACTGCTCTGGGCGAATCTGCCGAGAACTAGCCGTTACGTACGGTACGCGGCGGCTGTGACGTGCGAATGTAGAAATGTGACCCAAGAGGGACCCGAACCGGAGAGCGAAACTGGATCTCCGTACGCATCGAATGACTCCGACGCGTCCGCACCGGACGGCCCTTCCCCGGCGCCCGCGAGCCTACCTCCGGAGCAGCCGCCGCCCTCCGACGAGCCGCCCGGGTACGCCCCTCCCGGCCAGCAGCCCTCGGAGCAGCCGCCGGGGTACGCCCATCAGGGCCAGCAGCCCTCGGAGCAGCCGGCGCCTGGTTATACCCCTCCCGGACCACACCCCACTGACCAGCCGCCCGGCTACGCCCCTCCCGGTTATCCGCCTCCCGGTTATCCGCCGCCCGGCGCGACCCCACCGCCCCACGGAGCGACTGGGTACGCCAGCGCGTCGGCGGGTCCCAACGCTGGGCCGTCTGGTTATGGCGCCGCAGGTCAGCCCGGCCAATATCGGCCACCCGGGCCCCAGCCGATGCAGCCGGACGACGAACGGCTATGGGCGACTCTGGCCCATTTGTCAGCGTTCTTGGGATTCGTCGGTATCCCGGTGATCGGCCCGCTCGTGATCTTTCTAATCTTCGGAAACCGGTCTCAGTACGTGCGGCACCACTCCGCGGAGGCGCTGAACTTCAACATCACCATGCTCGGCGCGGCAATCGTCTCCGGACTGCTGATCTTGGTTGTGATTGGGCTCGTCCTACTGCCGATCATCGCGTTGACCTGGTTTATCTTGACGATCGTCGCGACGATCGCGGCAAACCGCGGCGAGTGGTACCGCTATCCGCTGACGATTCGCCTGGTCAACTAACACGGTGGGGTGCCTCTCCGTTGAGGCGCCCCAAGTCCTGATGCTGTGTCGGCACGCCCGTGCAGTGCTGCGTCGAGTTGCGCCCCGCTCGACCCGAGAAGCACGCGCTGGGATCATCAGCGCATCAAGGGCCTGCTGCCTCGAACCGCGGACGCGTGAGGGGCATCCTGACCCGAACCTATGGGGGTGAGGGTGCCCTTCATGCGATAAGGCTGCGCACAACGGCGTCGGCCAGGAGGCGGCCGCTGCGGGTGAGGACCAGCCGGTCCTCCTCATAGGCGGCGGATTCGGCGAGCCCGTCGGCAACCGCGCGCTCAGCGGCCGCCCGGCCGGCCTCCGATAGGTCGCCGAGCGGATGCCCGCTGGCCAGGCGTACCCCGAGCATTATCCGCTCCACCTGCCGATCGGCCTCGACGACCACCTCACCGGCGTGGGCCGGACTCACTCCGGCAGCCAATCGGGCGGTGTAGGCGGCCGGATGCTTGACGTTCCACCAGCGGACCCCACCCACGTGCGAGTGCGCTCCGGGCCCGGCACCCCACCAATGGCCGCCCGTCCAATAGAGGAGGTTGTGCCGGCACTGACTTGCCTCCGACCGCGCCCAGTTGGACACCTCGTACCAGCCGAAACCGGCCGCGGCAAGCGCCTCGTCGGCCATCAGGTAGCGGTCGGCGAGGGCATCGTCGTCAGGCATCGGAAGCTCACCACGGCTGATCCGGGCGGCGAGCCTGGTGCCCTCCTCGACGATGAGCGAGTACGCCGAGACATGGTCCGGGCCGGCCGTGATCGCCGCCTCGAGGGACCGTCGCCAGTCGTCGTCCGACTCGCCGGGCGTGCCGTAGATGAGGTCGAGGTTGATGTGATCGAACCCGGCCGAGCGGGCCCAAGAAACCGACTGCTGAGCCCGGCCGGGTGTGTGCTGCCGGTCGAGGGTCCGCAGGACATGCGGAGCGGCGCTCTGCATCCCCAGCGAGATCCGGTTGAAGCCGGCCGCCCGGAGGCTTTCCAGGTAGCGCTGATCCACCGTCTCTGGATTCGCCTCCGTGGTCACCTCGACATCGGGGACGAGCCCAAACTCGTCGTCGATCGCATGGAGGATGAGCGCGAGATCGGCGCTGGGGAGGAGGGTCGGCGTCCCCCCGCCGAAGAACACGGTCTGTACGGGCGAGGCCGGGCCCAGCACCTTTGTGGCGAACCGGACCTCGTCGATCACGGTGTGGGCGTACGTCTCCCTGCGTACGCCCGGTCCGAGCTCCTCCGCGGTGTACGTGTTGAAGTCGCAGTATCCGCACCGGGTGGCGCAATAGGGCACATGCACATAAAAGCCGAACGGCTGCTGGGCAAGGCTGCTCAGCGCATCCATTGGCAGCGAGCCATCAGACGGGAGCGGCTCGCCCGTTGGGAGCAACGACGGTGACACGCCCCAATTGTGGTCCATGTTCGGCAAGAACCCGCTGGCTCAGCGTCTTCAATCCGGGCACAGGCTGGTGCCGGTCGGCAGTCCGGCGTAATACCGGCCCCGCCCGCCCGGGCTCCCAGTGTCGCTCGTCGTTTACCCCGTCGGCGTGTGGATCCGCGCGACGCTCGGACGGCGGTCCCCGGCTAGCGCGCAGCCTGGCTGTACATGGCGTCGAGGAGGTCGCCGTACTTCTGCTCGACGACCCGGCGCTTGAGCTTGAGACTGGGCGTGAGCTCGCCTGCCTCGATGGTTAGGTCCGCTGGCAAGATCGTGAAGTCCTTGATCGTCTCCCACCGCGGCAGCCGCTCGTTGAGCTCCTTGATGTGACCTGCGAACAGCGCCCGAACCTCGGAGCGCTGGACCAGCGCCTCGTACGGCACCTCGGCGAGGCCGTTTTGCTCCGCCCACGGCTGGATCGCCTCGGCATCGACCGCGATGAGGGCGGTGCAGTAGTTCCGCTGGTCGCCGTGGACGACGATCTGGCTGGCGTACGGACAGACCGCCTTGAAGAGCACCTCAATGTTCTGCGGCGCCACGTATTTGCCACCCGAGGTCTTGATCAGATCCTTCTTCCTGTCGGTAATCCGCAGGAAGCCCTCGTCGTCGAGTTCGCCGACGTCGCCGGTGTGCAGCCAGCCGTCGGCGTCGAGCGCCTCGGCCGTCTCGACGGGCATGTTGTGATAGCCGCGCATGATGCCCGGGCCGCGCAGGAGCACCTCGCCGTCTTCGGCAATCCGCACCTCGGTGCCACCGAAGACCGGTCCGACCGTGCCGAACTTCGTGTGCTCCGGCCGGTTGACGAACGTGCCCGCGGATGACTCGGTCAGCCCATAACCCTCAAGGATCAGGATGTTCGCGGCATGGAACCACTCGGCGATGTCCTTGGACAGCGGCGCCGAACCGGACACGAAGAAGCGAACTCGGCCACCGAAACGGTTACGCAGCTTCGAGAACACCAGCCGGTCGGCCAGCCGGTATTGCATGGCAAGGAGCGCATTGGGTTGGCGTCCGGCCCGGACCTCGGCCGAGTACTGCTTCCCCACCGAGAATGCCCAGTTGAAGATCTTGAGCTTGATGCCGCCTTCCTCTTCGACCGAGGTGAGTACGCGGGCGTACACCTTCTCGAAGATGCGCGGCGCGCCGGCCATGAAGGTCGGTCGGACCACGGCGAGGTTGTCGACCAGGCGGGGGATGTCGCCATCAACGGCAGAGGACATGCCGACCGCGAGCTGCGCCGCCAAGAGCACCTTTCCGAACGAGTGGGACAGCGGAAGCCAGAGATATTGGAGGTCGTCCGGGCGAAGGATGCCCGTCGAGGCAACGGCGACCCCCTCGTACACCCAGCAGTCGTTGGCCAGCCGGACGCCCTTGGGCCGGCCCGTGGTGCCCGATGTGTACATGAGCGTCGCGAGGCTGTCCGGGCCGACAGCGGCGCTCGCCACGTCGACTGCGTTAGGCCGCTCGGCCAGCAGCTTGCGGCCGCGGTCCGCGAGATCGTCCAGGGTGATGACCAGGTCTCCGTCGGCCGTCCCGTCGAAGGTGACCACCATCTCGAGCGCCGGCAGCGTTGCCCGGTGCTCACGGATCTTGGCAATCTGCTCGTCGTTCTCTGCGAACACCACTCGCACGCCGGCATCGCCGAGAATGTAGGCCACGTCACTGGGCGGGGTCGTCGGATACACCGTCGTGGTCGCTGCGCCGGAACACATGATCGCGAGGTCGGCGAAGATCCACTCGACCCGGGTCCCGCTCGCGATCGCTACCCGGTCCTCTTGCCGAATCCCGAGCGAGAGGAGTCCGGCAGCTAGTTCGCGTACCCGGTCACCCACCTCCCGCCAGCTGTACGAACTCCAGCCGTCGGCGGTCGGCTTGCGGAAAGCCTCGATGTCCGGAGTCGCCGCGACCCGGTCCCAGAACAGCTTCGCCACCGAAGGCGGACGATTCTCGATGAGCTCCAGGTTGTCGGCCACGCTGCCACGACTCCTATCCATTGCGCCCGGCGAGCGCATCCTTGTGACGCCGAAAATACCTCGGGCGCTCACCACGACGGCGAGCCTGACCGGTTTGCCGTGATGTTACGGAGAGGTAGCCAACCTGGGAAGGGCTGTGACAGCCCGGCTTGTGATCACGCCTTAGCTCGCTTGGGAGGTGGCGCCGAGGATCTTCCGCGCGTACGCCCGCGCATCCTCCTGGAGCTCAGGCGCGACGAGCAGCAACGGTACGAACTCGCGATGACCGGTCAGTGCACGGAAGACCTGTTGCAGGGTCACGCCGTGGTCCGGGCGATGCTCCACCGTTACGTCGTCGCCGGCCTGCAGCTCACCCTCGTCGAGCACTCGAAAGTAGCCGCCTGGCCTGCCTTCCGCGGTGAACCGCTTGACCCACTGCGGCTCATCCATGAAGCCCTGGAACACCGAGCAGGGGATCCGTGGGGCATTGAGCTCGATCAGAACCGAGCCGATCCGCCAGCGTTCACCGATCGTCGCGTGGGTCAGCTCGATGCCTTCAACGGTGAGGTTCTCGCCGAACTGGCCGTTACGCAGGTCGCGGCCCATCATCGTCCCCCACCGGTCGAGGTCCTCTCTCGCGTACGCATAGAGGGCCTGCTCGGTGCCGCCGTGATCGGCTTGGTCGGCCTGCTCGTCGGACACCAGCCCCAGCGTCGTCACGCGGATCGGTCCGGCCTGCGGCTGCTTGTCGATCGCCGAGCGCTTCAAATTCCCCCACGGCACAGCCTTGGTGCGGCCCGCGTTCACCGAGAGAAGCCTTCCAGTCGTCACATCCCGACATTATTGCCACCGCCAGGATCGATCGACCCGTTTAACAGCTCAGCTCCCGGGCTTGGCCGGCTCGGACTCGCTGGTGAGCGCCGCGATAAAGGCTTCCTGCGGTATCTCGACCCGGCCAACCATCTTCATCCGCTTCTTGCCTTCTTTCTGCTTCTCCAACAGCTTCCGTTTGCGGGTGATGTCACCGCCGTAACACTTGGCGAGGACGTCCTTGCGCAGGGCGCGGACGCTCTCGCGGGCGATGATCCGCGACCCGATGGCAGCCTGGATCGGCACCTCGAACTGCTGGCGCGGGATGAGCTCTTTGAGCCGTTGCGCCATCGCGACGCCGTAGGCGTAAGCCTTGTCCTTGTGAACGATGGCGCTGAACGCGTCGACCGGCTCACCGTGGAGCAAGATGTCGACCTTCACGAGGGCGGCCGCCTGCTCGCCGGTCGGCTCATAGTCCAGGGACGCGTAACCGCGCGTCTTGGATTTGAGCTGGTCGAAGAAGTCGAACACGATCTCGGCGAGCGGAAGGGTGTAACGAATCTCGACCCGATCGGCCGACAGGTAGTCCATGCCGAGAAGTGCGCCCCGTCGCGACTGACACAGCTCCATGATCGCGCCGATGTACTCGCTCGGCGCGAGCAGGGTTGCCCGCACGACCGGCTCGTAGACCTCGGCCACCTTGCCGCTCGGGAACTCCGAAGGGTTGGTCACGATGTGCTCGGTTCCGTCCTCCATCTGCACTCGGTAGACGACATTGGGCGCCGTGGAGATCAGGTCGAGGCCAAACTCGCGCTCGAGCCGCTCCCGAACGATCTCCAGATGGAGCAGACCGAGGAAACCGCAGCGAAAACCGAAGCCGAGGGCTGCCGAGGTCTCCGGCTCGTACACGAGAGACGCATCATTAAGCCGCAGCTTGTCCAGCGCGTCCCGCAGGTCCGGGTAGTCCGAGCCATCCATGGGGTAAAGCCCGGAGAACACCATCGGCTTGGGGTCCTTGTAGCCGCTGAGCGGCGTCACCGCGGGATGCGCGGCCGACGTCACGGTGTCCCCGACCCTGGACTGGCGAACGTTCTTCACGCCTGTCATCAGATAGCCGACCTCGCCGACACCGAGCCCGTCCGCGCGGCGTGGCTCAGGTGAGATGACGCCGACTTCGAGCATCTCGTGCGAGGCCCGGGTCGACAGCATCAGCACCCGTTCACGGGTGGACAGATGGCCGTCGACCACTCGAACGTAGGTCACCACGCCGCGATAGGTGTCGTACACCGAATCAAAGATCAACGCGCGGGCAGGCGCGGCCGGGTCCCCGACGGGCGGCGGTATCTCGGCCGCCAGATGGTTGAGCAGATCCTCCACACCTTCGCCGGTCTTCGCCGAGACCCGCAGGACGTCATCGGGCGAGCAGCCGATCACGTGGGCGAGTTCGGCGGCGTACTTGTCCGGCTGTGCGGCGGGCAGGTCGATCTTGTTGAGGACGGGGATGATGCGCAGGTCGTTCTCGATCGCGAGGTAGAGGTTGGCGAGCGTCTGTGCCTCAATGCCCTGCGCCGCGTCCACGAGCAGGACGGCTCCCTCACAGGCGGCCAGGCTGCGCGAAACCTCGTAGGTGAAGTCCACATGGCCGGGTGTGTCGATCATGTTGAGGATGTACGTCGTGCCGTCCGCGGCGGTCCATGGCAACCGGACGGCCTGACTCTTGATCGTGATCCCCCGCTCGCGCTCGATATCCATCCGGTCGAGGTATTGGGCCCGCATCTGCCGCTCGTCGACAACGCCGGTGAGCTGCAGCATCCGGTCGGCGAGCGTGGACTTGCCGTGATCGATGTGGGCGATGATGCAGAAGTTGCGAATCACCGCCGGGTCGGTCCGGCTGGGCTCAGGGATGGCGGGCAAGGCTCGACGTCCTCGGGGGTGTCTAGAGCTGAACGATGAGGTCGGCCCCATGGTCCCATAGCGGCGCCACCGACTTTCCCGGCGCGATCTCTCCTCGCGCTGTCTTCCGCAGGCTGGACTCGGCTCAGAGCTGCAGCATCTCTGGCCGGAATGTCCGACTCCCGAATGCATACGGGGCGCGAAGTGATGCCTGAAGGCACGATGTCCCTGCGCATCGGGCACCGAACCGACTGAGGCGCTGGGCGGCAGTCCTGCCACAGCCGCAGGCGTTGCGTTCGGTCGCTGATAGCCCGAGCAACCACGTGATTGACCGAGCGCGGCATGATCGGCCAACTTGGAGCTGGCAAAGGAATCTTGCTAGGCTGAGCGCTCGCGTGTGGCGCGTGTGTTGCTGCGCGTCCACCCAATCCTTTCTTCACCAATGACCTAAGGCACACCTGTGGCGAATATCAAGTCCCAGATCAAGCGGAATAAGCAGAACGAGGCCGCTCGCCTGCGGAACAAGGCCGTCAAGTCGTCGCTCAAGACTGCGATCCGAAAGTTCAGGGAGGCCACTGACGCCGGTCAGACCGATGAGGCTGCCGCTTTGCGGCGCGACGCGTCCCGGCAGTTGGACAAGGCGGTCAGCAAGGGCGTGATCCACCGCAACCAGGCCGCCAACAAGAAGACCGCCATGGCCAAGAAGGCCGCTGCGGTGCGCTGACCGCCCCACGGCCGCGGCACCCCAGCCGCCAATCCGCGGGATCCCGATCAGCCTCGTGCCCGCGCAACGGCAACGATCGCGCGCTCGAGCGCGTAGTCAGCGCTCGTCCCTGCACCCTTCACAGCCATGTCCGCCTCGGCGACCGCCCGCATTGCGACCGCGACACCCTGCGGGGTCCAGCCACGCACCTGTTGGCGGAGCCGATCGACCTTCCACGACGGCAGGCCGAACTCGCGGGCGAGATCTGCCGACCGCAGGCCTCGCCGGGCACTGCCGATACGCGCCAGATTTCGCAGGCCCATCGCGAGGGCCGCCGTAACCAGAACCGGATCCACGCCGGAGCCGAGCGCCCAGCGCAGGTTGGCGAGTGCCTCGCCCAGCCGACCCTCCACGGCATTGTCGGCGACCATGAAGCTGGTGACCTCGGCCCGGCCCGCGTAGTAACGCCGAACCACTGCCTCGTCGATCACCCCTGTGGTGTCGGAGACGAGCTGACTGCAAGCGTTAGCGAGCTCTCGGAGATCGCCCCCGACCGCGTCGAGCAGCGTCCGCGCGGCGCCTTCGGTCAGCTGCCGCCCCGCTGCGCGTACCTCTGAGCGGACAAAGGTGATCTTGTCCGAGTACCTTCGAAGCTCCGCACACTCGACCACGTCAGCGCCTGCCGCCCGCGCCGCATCGACCAACGCCTTAGCCCTGGTGTTTCCCTTGTGTACGAGAACCAGGGCCACCGACGGCACAGGATCGGCCACATAGGTGATCAGCTCCGCCATCACACTCTGGCCGAGATCTTGTACGTCTCGCACGATGAGAGCCGACCTGGTGGCGAAGAGCGACGGGCTCGTGAGGGTGGCCAGCATGCCCGCTCCGAACGAACTCGCCGACAGGTCGTGGACGTCCGCCTCACCGTCAGCGGCTCGCACCCCGGCGATCACCTGGGCCGCAGCCCGCTCCGCCAGAAACTCCTCGGGCCCGATCACCAACGTGACGGCCGGGGGGTCAGCGGTCATGGGCACTGCAGGCGTGGACATCGCGCCCAGCATGTCACGGCGCTCTGACAACCACGCCCGAGCGTGACTGGCTGCTTCCTGCCCTTCTACGCAGGGCTAGAGATCCGGCCATTCCTGGGCCCTGCGCGGAGCTACGCCGTGGATGTCCGCACAGCCCGACGGCACGGGGTGCCGCGAGCGGGCGACGCAGGCGCGGCGATCCGGCGGCGCGGAGTGCGGCGATCCGGCGACTGCCAGATGAGCTATGTCAACTAGTACGGACGTGTCCGTCGGACATTGAGCAACGCCATCTCGATCCGGTGTGTGCCGTTTCAGGCTCAGGGCGAGCGGCCGCGGGCGATGGCGCGGAGAGCCGGTCCAGCCGCGACGACCGCGACATCACCGCGCTCATCGGTCCGCAAAACGGCAGAGCCACTGCCCTTCAGTGCGTTCACGGTGCTTGGTGCCGGCTGACCGTAGTCGTTGCCGGCGCCGACGCACACCAGCGCCACCCGCGGCCGGACGGCGACCAGCAGACGACTGTCCTGATAGGCCGAGCCGTGGTGCGGGACCTTGTACACGTCAGCGTGAAGATCGCCGCCGCCGGACAGCAAAGCCGCCTGGGCCGGTGGCTCAATGTCGCCGGTGAGGAGGAGCCGCACTCGCCGCAGCTCCGCGAGCAGGACGACGCTGGCGTTGTTCGCCGCGGAGCCCTCCCCGCTCACCTGACCCCCACCAAGCAGGATTCGTGGCCCGAGTACGGTCAGTCGAGCCGGGCCCACCTGCCAGGTCTCGCCGGCGACCGCTGCGCGCACTGGAACCCCGGCCCGTGCCGCCCATCGGCGTACGTGCACGGCGTTCTCTGCCGGGTCATCGAGCGGGCTCACGACGATCTCACCGATGGCGCGTCCGTTCAGCACGCCGGGTAGGCCGGCGACGTGGTCGGAATGGAAATGGGACAGGACGACCAGCGGGAGCGTCCGTACACCGAGATCACGTAAGCACCGATCGACCGGTCGCGGATCCGGTCCGGCGTCCACTAGCACGCCGCTGTGAGCGGCTAGGTGCAGGACGAGCGCATCCCCTTGGCCGACATCGCAGGCGACGATCACCCAGCCGGGCGGTGGCCACCCGACCGACAACGACGGCCGCAGAACCAGGACGACGGCCGCTGCGGCGCAGGTGAGAACGACCCAGGGAGTACGGCGGACGCGTCGAGCGATGACGGCGCCGACCACGAGGAAGCCGACGGCCGCGAGGGCGCCCAGTGGGCCGGATGGCCAGGGCAGCACCGCTCCAGGCAGCTCGGCGAACAACGCGGCGACCCGTACGATCCACGACGCTGGAAGGCCGGCGAGGTGGCCGAGGAATGCGGCAACCGACTGCGAAACAGGTGCGCTCACCGCCGCCAGCAAGCCGAGGATGGTCGTCGGGGCGACGGCGGGCGCGGCGAGGAGGTTGGCGAAGACGGCGATCAGGCTTACCTGACCGGCGAGCATAACCAGGACCGGCAGGCATGCGACCTGAGCGGCCGCGGGCACCGCGAGCGACTCGGCGAGGAGCCTGCGCAATCGTCCAGCAGTCCCGGACCGCGAACCTCCGGACCGCGCACGCCGGCCGCACATCCGATCGGCCCAGCGGGGTGCCAGAACCAGAATCCCGCCGGTCGCCAGCGCCGACAGTGCGAAGCCGTACGCTCTCGCCAGCCATGGGTCGATCAGTAGGAGCACACAGACTGCGACGCACAACGAGCTGAGGCCCGCCCGCTGACGGCCGGTCAAGGTGGCAGCGATCACGATGACCGCCATAACGGCAGCTCTCAGCACACTCGGCTGCGGTCGGGCGAGGATGACGAATCCGACGATCGACCCGAGCGCCAACAGCGGTGGCAGCCGACCCCGAATACCGACCACTCGAGCCAGACCAAGCAGGAACCCCACCAGAATCATGAGATTCGCGCCGCTGACCGCGAGGAGGTGTGTCAGTCCCGCCCGTTTGAACTGCTCGCTGAGCTCTTCCGGCATTTGGGATGTGTCTCCGACGACAATGCCGGGTACGAGCCCTCGTTCAGCCGGCCGAAGTGCTGACACGGCATCGCGAAGGCCGGCGCGCAGCCCGGTCGCCTGCCGTTGGATTGCGGACGGACCGTGCTGCAGGATCGGCCGACCGCGAGCCGAGATGACGGCGGCGGTGCCGTCGATTCGCTGCGGCTCCAATAGACGACCGAACGCGCGTAAGCGCGAGCTTGGCGCGACATCGCGCCAAGACGCGGCATCGGCAAGCACGATGACCGGCAGGCGCACCCGCAGGTTGCGGACTCGTTCCAGCCGCGCTTGGAGCTTGACGCGATCTACTCGGTCGGTCGCGGACGGGATCGGTTGCGGGTCGCCGGTCACCACCATCTCCAGCCACGCCGCCTCGCCGCTGCGGGCCATGGATGCGACGGGCCCGCCGCTGACCGCCGCCAGGCGTGCAGCCGACGCGCCGCCGGCTGCCGCGCCGATGACCAGAACGGCGGCGAGTGGGCGAGCCCACCGCGGCCGATCCCGCCTTGACTTTCCCGCCATTCCGGTGCCGGGTTGGGCATCGCGAGCTCGCGGCATCCTTGCCCGCCCCACCGTGGCCGGAACTCCTGCCTTGTCGGGTGCTGGTGTGATCCCCGTCTTCGCCGCGGCCAAGAGGCATAAGACAGCGGCACTGGCCAGGGCGCAGGCAAGGGCCGCGCCTGCGGCGACACCGATGGCCGGCACCAGCCAGGCTGTCCCCCACGCCGAGGCCGCTGGACCCAGTAGACGCAGATCTACAGGAGAGCTTGGCGACC
>DATBRJ010000206.1:0-9680 GCA_036560395.1 Actinomycetes bacterium
CGTGTCTGACGGGCCCGGCCGGCGCCTCGCCGCGTTGTCGTCGTCGCCGTTAGCGCCCGCTAGCGGTCTCCTCCTTCGCCTTGCGACGCATCCGGCCGGACTCCGCGATACACCGCGGTACTTACCGGCGCGACCACTAGAGCCAGCCGCGGCGCACTGCGTTGATGGCCGCCTGGAATCTCGTCTTGGCGCCGAGCGTGGACATCAGGCGACTCAGCCGGCGTTGGACCGTTCGTTCTCCGATGCCGAGTGCCCGCGCGATCGCCCGATCCTTCAGGCCTTGCCGAAGCAGGTCAAGGAGCTGCGCCTCCTCACGGGTTGGCGGCCGGGAGACATCGCCAGGCGCCGCGATGGCGCGAGCCGACAGCCGGCTGCCCGAGATTGGCGGCTGAATGTACCTCGCCTCGTCGTGACCGGGCCGCCGGGAGACGGCGGCGACCGGCTGCCCCGGCCGGCTAATGCCACCTGGCCCGCGGGCCGCCGCGATGTTGCTCGGCTTGTCGGCGGCCAGAGGTTGGGCCGCCGAACGCCCCGCTGGGGTTTGCCTGACGTGACCGGCCACGTCCGTTCCTTCCCGTCCGCTGCTGTGGTGCTCCACGTCGGGGACCTCCGGGCTCACTAGAGGACGGTTCATCAGCCGACCCGCCGCGTGACGGTGGCACCTGGGGAACTGCTGAGCCGGCACGAACCAGCCCTATGGCATACACGCGTCCGGTCGGCCGACGGTTCAGCCGACTGGCGGTGAACCGGCAGATTCGGCAGCGCCGACGGAAAGGATCGCTTCGAGCTCCTCCCGGCCAGGCAGGTCGTCGTGGCGCACGGTCTCCCCGCTGCGGATGTATGCGAAGGCGGCGTGAACCCGGTCGACCGGGAGGCTGTGCATCTCTGCCCAGGCAAGCCGGTAGATGGCCAGCTGCAGCGGATCTGCCGACTGCTCGCGACCGGTCTTCCAGTCGATGACCTCGAAGCCGCCGTCGTCCGTCTCGTACACCGCATCTATCCGCCCGCGGACCACGTGGCCGGCGAGCAGCAGCTGGAACGGCGCCTCGACGGCGTGCGGGACACGCTCGGCGTAATCCATGTGCTCGAAGCTGCGCCGCAACGCGGTGAGGTCCGCCTCGTCAGCGATCTCCGCGTCCGCTGCGCCAGGGAGCTCGTCCTCGTCCAGCAGCGGCTGTTGCCCGAAGCGGGACTCGACCCAGGCGTGGAACCTGGTGCCGCGACGGGCTGCCGGATCGGGCTTACGTGGCATCGGCCTCGCCAGCTCTCGAGCGAACCCATCGGGATCGTCGGCAACGCGCATGAGCTGTGATGCCGAGAGCGTGGTCGGCATCTCGACCTCCCGGTTGCGCTTACGCAGCCGGCGCGCCTCGCCGAGGAGCAGCGCGACGTCACGATCCCAACCGGCCACCTGGGCGGCCTCCGCCGGAGTGAAGGAATCGGGATCAGGGGCGGCAGAGCTTGGGAGCTCCAGGAGTGCGAGTTGTTCGTGGGCACCAGGTCGGACATCACGTGCATGTCCGCCGCCATCCACCGCGGCCGATCGGCCTTCGGCAGCTAGCAGCGAACGGACGAGGTCCGCGGCGGCCCGTCGCAGCTGCAGAGCGCCCGGTTCGAGTGGCACGGGCCACGCCGCCTCCGCGGTTGCCTCGAGGTAAGGGTTTTCCAGCTCCTCGTCAGGTTCGTCGACCCAGCGTGCGACCTCGCCGGCGCCCGACCTGCATTGGGCGATCAACAGTTTCAAATAGGGCGACGGCCCGCGGCGCTTCTTTTGGGACATCCCCCACCAGTGGCTACTCGCGATCAGCAACCGCCGCGGACGGGTCACCGCGACGTATCCGAGCCGGCGCTCCTCGAGCTCGTCCACGTCCTTGCAGGCTTGGTCGAAGGCCGCCAAACCGCCTCTTGTCCAGCCCGCTACCTCAGGCACTGAGCCGGCATCGCCGCGTAGCGGGTAGGGCAGGACCTTCCCGCTCCTCGTCCACCGGGTGCGCCCACGGCCGGAAGGGAACACGGTTGCCGTCAGGTCGGGCAGCAGGACGACCTCCCACTCCAGGCCCTTGGCTTTGTGAACGGTCAGCAACTTCACCGACTCGGCGCCGGTGGGTGCGGCGCTGTCCAGTCCGCGGTCATGCTCGTCGGCGGCATCGAGGTAGGCAAGAAAGGCAGCCAGCGACGTGTCGTCCTCGAGGTCACGGAACTGGGCGGCCACGTCGAAGAATGCGGCGAGCGACTCTCGCCGCCTAGCGGCCCGGGACTGAGGGCTGGCACCCAGCTCGACATCGAGGCCGATCGTCAAGACCACCTGGTGGAGAAGGTCGAGCAGCGGCTCGCCGAGATGCCGGCGGAGGTCACGGATCTCCTTGGCCAGCGCGGCAAACCGGTCGCGTGCCTCGGCCGAGTAGGACAGCTGTCCCGGCGAGGTCAGGGCATCAGCCAGGGATACCACCTCTGCGGGATCGATGCCGCCGACGGCCTCCTCGAGGACGGCATCCGCTGCTCCCGTGCTTGACTCTGCGGGCGCGGCGGACACGCTCGGGTGAGTTCCTTCGGCGAGTGAGGCCGGGACGGTGACGAGCTGGGCGGCACGGCGACCGAGCATGGCAAGGTCACGCGGCCCGATCCGCCACCGCGGCCCGGACAACAGCCGAACCAGGGCAGCGTTGCTGGTCGGATCGTCAAGGACACGCAGCACCGCCACGACGTCGGCCACCTCCGGCAGACTCAGCAAGCCCCCGAGTCCGACCACCTCGACCGGGATGTTTCGGCTCGTCAGCTCGCTGTGTATCGGCGCGAAGTCGCTGGTCACCCGGACCAGGATGGCGATCTCCGCCGGCGGGACGCCTTCGGCGATCGCGCCCGCCACCTGGTCGCCCACCCACTCGATTTCCTCGGAATAGGTCTCGTGGAGTGCACAGCGGATCCAGCCGCGGTCGGCTCCGTCAGGACCGGGCCGCAATGGCGGGATCGCGCGGTGCGAACGCCGCAGCGGCAAGGAGAGCTCGTTGGCCGCCGCGAGGATCCGCTCCCCGCTTCGCCGATTCTCGGTCAGTCCGTAACGGTAGGCCGGCGTACCATCGCCGCGAGGGAAGTGCCGAGGGAAATCCTGCAGGTTGGCCACCGAAGCACCACGCCATCCATAGATGGCCTGGCATGGATCGCCGACGGCGGTCACGGGGTGGCCGCCACCGAAGAGGCCGGCGAGCAGCCGGCGCTGGGCCACCGAGGTGTCCTGGTACTCGTCGAGAAGTACCACGCGATAGCGATCGCGTTCGGCCCGGCCGACCTCTGGCCGCTGCTCCGCAAGTGTGGCTGCGAAGGCCATCTGATCGGCGAAATCGACGACGCTTCGCTGCCGCTTCTGGTGCCGGTAGGCGTCGATGAGTGAGGCGAGCTCGGCCCGTTTGTCGATTGCGGCGACCACCCTTTGCAGATCGGTGGCGGGCTCGGGAACTGCGGCGATCTCCTTCCTGACGGCCTGGTCATAGGCGCGCAACTCATCCGGGGCAACGAGATGCTCGGACAGCTCTGCATCGAGCGCGATCAGGTCCCCGACAACGTCGGACACCCGCCCGGTGACGGCGGTGAACGGGCCGGGCGCGCCGCGGATCACCCGGGCGGCAAGCTGATAGCGGGTCGCGTCAGCAAGGAGGCGGGCCTCCGGCTCCACGCCGATCCGCAAGCCATGTTCCCCAAGGAGCCGAGCGGCGTACGCGTGGTAGGTCAAGACGGTGGGCTCGGCGGCCCGCTCCTCGCCGTCAGAGGCCGACGTGCCTCCTGGGCCGTTGCGAGACCCCCATCGATCCAGCCTGGCGAGGGCGACCCGGAGCCGGTGGCCGAGCTCGCCAGCGGCTTTGTTGGTGAAGGTCAGGCCAAGCACTTGGTCGGGCCGGACGGCTCCGCTCGCCACCAGCCAGACAACCCGCGCCGCCATAACCGTCGTCTTCCCCGAGCCCGCCCCCGCCACGATCACCGCCGGCTCAGGCGGCGCGGTGATCGCCTCGAGCTGCTCAGGGGTGAATGGGAGGCCAAGCACGTTTCCCAGCACGTCGGTCTTCACTCGATCACCTGCCTGCCTTCTGGCTGCGCAGGACAAGAACCTCGGAACTCACACCATCCGCAGTGTCTGCAGAGCCGCGCCGGAAACTGCTCGGCCCGGACCAGCCCGTCTGCATGAAGGAGGGTTTCTTGGACCCAGTTCGGTGCACCGTCACCGGCGAACTCGATCGGAATCTGAGGTTGCACCTTGGGATGTCCGGTGTTGCGAGGCTCGTCCTTTCGCAGATGGACGAGCTCGGCACCACCGATGGCAGCGCCACCCGACTCGGTCGAGAGACCGTCCAAAGCACCCGCGCGCGAGGCAACCTGATAGACGCCGAGCTGGACGTGTCGATCAATCTCCGTCCGGGTGGGGGGGTTCTTTCCGGTCTTGAAGTCGACGATCCACGCCTTGCCCTCGCCGTCCTGCTCGACCCGGTCCATTTGCCCGGTGAGCCTGACCTGCACCGGATCGCCGCGGCTCGGCAGATCCACCATCACGTCGAACCAATGCTCCGTCGTGAGCATCGTGCGGCCGCGATTTGCCGCGTGCCAGGTGACGAACCGGATGACGGCCTGCCTTGCCTCCTCGCGCTGCTGCGGAGACTGCCATCTCGCTTCGAAGGCGAGCTGGCCCCAGACCTTGTCCAGACGTTCGAGCAGGGCGTCTGGGTCTGCCGGGGTCACCCCGTCGGCGACCTCCTTGGCCAGCGCGTGGACGACACTGCCGAACCCGAGTGCCGTCGATCGTGAGGTGTCCGCATGCACCTCTCGCTGCAGGAACCAGCGGCGGGGGCAGTCATGAAGTCCCTCGACCGCGCTCGGGGACAGCCGCAGCGGCTGGCCCGGATCACGAACCGGCTGGCCAGGATCGGTCAGCTCGGCCAGACCCCACCAGCGATCAGGATGGGCGAAGGGCACCAGCGGTTCGCCATCCTCATCGATGGCCGAGGCGAGCTTCGCAAGGCGGCTGGCCGCGGCGGCGCGCACTCCGTTAGAAAGGCTCGGATCTACGGAATTCGCCCGCAGCTCGGCGACCAGTCCCGCGAGGGTGAGTGGCTGCATCGGTCGCATTTCGACGGCGGTGGGCAGCACTCCGAGCTCGTCGAGGAACCGCGAGGGCTGGTCACCGTCGTCGTGCGGCGACCGGACGGCCGTGACCACGAGCCGCTCCCTGGCCCTCGTCACCGCGACATAGAACAGCCGTCGCTCCTCCGCGAGCAGCGAGGCCAGCGTCGGCGGCGGCTCGAGGCCCTCCGGGCTGATCCGGTCCACCTGCAGCAAGGAACCGCGCCGCCGTAGGTCGGGCCAAACCTCTTCCTGGACACCGGTGGCGATGACCAGCTGCCACTCCAGCCCCTTGGAGCGGTGGGCGGTGAGAAGCCGGACCCCGTCGCCTCGCACGCCGGTCTCGGCGAGAGTGTCGGCGGGAATCTGCTGTGCTTCGACATCGGCAATGAAGTTCAGCGGTCCCCGGTGACCCGACCGTTCCTCGGCCCGGGCGGCGGCATGGAACAACGCGCATATCGCGTCTAGATCTCGATCGGCTCGCCTCCCGATGGCACCGCCGCGCTCCGCTTGCCTGGCCAGCCTCCGCGGCCACGGCGTCCCTGCCCAAAGTGTCCAGAGCGCCTGCTCGGCCGAGCCGGTCGAGGCAAGCGTCTTTCGCGCCTTGGCGAGCACTGTCGCTAGCTGGACGGCTGGACGAGCGACCCGATCATCCAGCGCGACCAGATTCTCCGGCGCTGCGACCGCCTCTCTGATCAGCTCCGCGGATGGGCGTACGGCCGAGAGGGAGCCACCGTCATCGGAGACGGCGGCTCGCTCCTGGGCTCGCAGGCCTCGGCCCAGCCGCCGCACGTCGCTTGCGTCGGCCCCGCCCAGCGGCGAAAGCAACAGGGATCGTGCCGCGTCAACCGTGAGCGCGCCAGGATCGGCGGCACAGCGCAACGCAAGCAGCAGCGGCGCGACCGCCGGCTCGGCCGGCAACGGCAGCTCGTCACCGGCAACCTCAAGGGGGACGCCCGCAGCACCGAGAACCCGCCTGGTGACGGCGATCGAGCGGCGCCCGGACCGAACGAGAACGGCCATCTCCGACCAGGGCACGCCGTCCTCGAGGTGGGCGCGCCGCAGCAGGTCGGCCACACTCTCGAGCTCAGCACCGAGGGACGGATAGGTGAACACCTCCACTCGATCTGCCAGTCCTCCCGGCGCCGCGCTCGCCCCGGCGGCCCCGGCCGCAGCCATGAGCTCGCGATGATCGCGTACGGCCGTTGCCGGCAGGCCGGGGAGAGGCAGCCGAGCGGCGACCCGACGGGAGGCAGCCAGCAAAGTTGGCCCGGCTCGCCGGGAGACCCGCAGCACGCACACTGCCGCTGGGCTGTCGTCGCGGCGGCGGAACGACTGGGGGAAGTCGAGAATGCCGCGCAGGTCTGCGCCACGGAAGCGATAGATGGACTGGTCGGGATCGCCGACGACGACGAGTTCTCGCCCGTCCCCGGCGATCGCCTGCAAGAGCCGGACCTGGGCGGCGTCGGTGTCTTGATATTCATCGACGAAGACCACCGAGAACCGCTGCCTCAGCTCCGCGCGTATGGCGGCGCTTTCCGCTAGCAGGACCGCACGGTGCACCAGCTCGGCGTAGTCGATGGCGCCCTGGCTGTCGAGCACGTCGAGATACTCATCGACAAAGCTGGCAAGTGCCTGCCAGGTCTCCTCCTCGTCGGCCCGCTTCCCGATCCGCAACAAATCGGCCGGATCCATGGCGAGGCTGCGGGTCCGCGCTATGACATCGCGCACCTCGGCTGACAACCCACGCGTCTCGAGGCAGCCCATGAGCATGACGGGCCACTCCACTCGTCCGGCCTCGAGACTTCCCGCCAGGAGGTCTCGGACGATGACTTCCTGCTCCGGTGCGGAAAGCAGCCGCAGCGGCTGCACAAACGCGTCCGCCGGCTGATGTTGCCGCACGAGCCCGTAGCAGAAGGAGTGGAACGTCGAGGCGGTCGGACCGATTGTTGTCTTTCCAAGACGCGCCGTGATGCGCTCTCGCAGCTCGGCGGCCGCCTTGCGGCTGAACGTGAGGACCAGGATCTCCCCTGGCGCCACCCGGTCACGCGCGATCCGGTCGACGACCGCCTCGACCAGCGTGGTCGTCTTGCCCGTCCCCGGCCCGGCCAGAACGAGGAGCGGGCCACCGCGATGGTCCACGACCGCTTGCTGGTGCGGGTCGAGCTGCGGTGCCATGCCCGGCGGCTCCTGACGGCGGACGAGCGTGTATGCCCCAGCGGTCACCGCCGTCCACCCCCTCCGCAAGAGCCCGACTCCACCCTCTGGTCGGCAGCTATCAGACCACGGGAATCCGACAGTTCGCGGGCTTCTTTCAGCGCCGGGACAACGCCGCCGGTCGTCGTCGTGCCGCGGGTCGGACGCGGTCGCAGGCGCCTGAACCCCATCGTCCGAGGACGTGCACCTTGTTCCAGGAATCTTCGGCCACCGTGCCCGTCCTCGGTGGCGGGGCTTACAGCTGAGCGGGCGGGTGCCAGCGGGCAGCTGACATGTCAACCCTGTCCCCAGATGCACGGACCGGAGCCAGCTCCGCCCGCAGTCGCCGCATGGCCTCCCGCTCGTACCCCTGCACCGGCGAGCCGTCGGCGCGCACCACCCGCCACCACGGCACGGCCCCGCCGTGCAGCGCCATGACACGGCCGACTATCCGCGGGCCACCGCGGCCGAGATACTCGGCGATGTCGCCGTACGCCATCACCCGCCCCGGCGGGATCCGTTCGACGATCTCCAGTACGGCGTCCACGAAATCCGGATCAAGCACCCGCCAAGCATGCCTAAACCGGCGGCCGACCGCCCTACCATCGGATCCCCCACAGGACTCGATGATCATTCAGATGAGCCAGATGGATCCAGCGCGCCGTCCTGACGGAACCCTCGAATGGATCTGTCGCGTCCGTTACACGACCGCGTCCAGAGCGTCGTGGTGGCCGCGATGTCCGCCGGTGGTCTGACCTCGTGGCTCGCCTGAGCGGTGGCGTTGGCTAACGCCCCGCTCAGTAGACGGGTTTCTCCGGCTCGATCTGGTTAACCCAGGCGACGACGCCGCCACCGACATGAACCGCGTCCGAGAAGCCCGCGCCTTTCAAGACGGCCAGGCACTCGGCCGACCGTGCGCCGGTCTTGCAATGCAGCACGACCTGCCTGTCCTGGGGCAGCCGCCCCAGCGCCTCCCCGGACAGGATCTCGCCCTTGGGGATCAAGACCGAACCGGGAATGGAGACGATCTCGTATTCGTTCGGCTCCCGCACGTCGACGAGCAGGAAGTTCTCTCCCTCATCCATCATCGACTTCAGCTGCCGCACCGAGATCGTCGAGTCTCGGGCGGCATCTGCGGCCTCCGCGGAGACTACGCCGCAGAACGCGTCGTAGTCGATCAGTTCCGTGACGGTCGGATTCTTGCCGCAGACCGCGCACTCGGGATCCTTGCGGACCTTGACCTCACGGTAGGTCATCTCCAAGGCGTCGTAGATCATCAGACGGCCGACCAGGGGATCACCGATACCGGTAAGCAGCTTGATCGCCTCGTTGACCTGGATCGAGCCGACCGATGCGCACAGCACACCCAGCACTCCGCCCTCAGCGCAGGAGGGCACCATCCCGGGCGGCGGCGGCTCCGGGTAGAGGCAGCGGTAGCAGGGGCCATGCTCGGCCCAGAACACCGAGGCCTGACCGTCGAAGCGGTAGATGGAGCCCCAGACGTAGGGCTTGCCCAGCAGGACACACGCGTCGTTCACCAGGTAGCGCGTCGCGAAGTTGTCCGTGCCGTCAATGATCAAATCGTACGGACGGAAGATGTCCATCGCGTTGGACGAGTCGAGACGCTCCTCGTGCAGGACAACCTCAACGTGCGGGTTGATCTCGCGAACGGTATCGCGGGCGGACTCCGCCTTGGAGCGGCCGACGTCACTCTGCCCGTGGATGATCTGCCGCTGCAGGTTCGACTCGTCCACGACGTCGAACTCGACGATGCCGAGCGTGCCCACACCGGCGGCCGCAAGATACATCAGCGCCGGAGATCCAAGCCCACCCGCGCCGACACACAGGACCTTGGCGTTCTTCAGCCGCTTCTGACCGGCCATCCCGATATCGGGGATGATCAGGTGGCGCGAATAGCGACGCACTTCGTCTACGGTCAGCTCGGCTGCGGGTTCGACGAGCGGTGGCAGGGCCACGTCAGTTCCTCCAGGAAGGCAAATATCTCTGGTGGCAGGCAGGCAAGTTCTCGGCCGGCCTCACCCCGTTAGCAGCAACCTCGACCGCAGACTCGAGATTCCCCTCGCTAGTGTCGCGTGTCCAAAGTCTCTTGCGTTGGCGCGGTCCCGCTGGCGCCTGGCTACGTTCTCGGTCGCGGGGGTACCTCAAGTACGCCGGGCTCCTTGCGGCCTTGCCAGGCATCCAGCGGTCCTCGCGCCAGGACCTCGGACACGCGACATTACGGATACGGCCACTGGTTAGGTCTGCAGCCCTCGAGGCTCTTCGTTTGCTGCACCATGACGGGGGCGAGTGCGCCCGGGCGCGGACAATGTATGTGATCGTGGCCTAACCCGTGGCCGACCTCGTGGTTGACCACATAC
>DATBRJ010000207.1:0-13141 GCA_036560395.1 Actinomycetes bacterium
CCGTCCTCTTCGCCGCCGCCCTGGTCGCGGTCTGCGGCTCGGCACCTGTCGCCTTGGCACACAGCGGTCATTCCCAACCAGCCGACGGATCGGCAGAGCCGGTCCTGACCTGGAACGCCAACGCCACCCAGGCCATTGCCGCCGGGCGCCCGCCGGCTAGTTCCACGGTGCTGCTCGGCATCGTGCACGTCGCAATGTACGACACAGCGGTCGCTCTCGGCCTGGACGAGGAGGCCTTCCTGACCCAGCAGTCGACCCCCGCCAATACATCAGCGGCAGCGGCGATCGCTACCGCGACGTACGAGGTCCTGGTCGCACGCGTGCCTAGCCAGCAGGCCTTCCTCGACAGCACGTACCGCGATTACCTCGCTGGAATTCCTGACGGCAAGGCGAAGCAGCGTGGGGTCGCGCTCGGCGACCGGGTAGCAGATGAAGTCATCGCGTGGCGGGCAAACGACGGGTTCGACAACCCGCCACCGCCGTTCGTCCAGCCGCCGCCGGGTCCTGGGGTCTGGGAGCCGACTGCGCCGACCCCGCCGGTCGACATCGTGCTCACTCAGGTCAGGCCGCTGGTCATGCAAGGTGCCGGCCAGTTCCGCCCGGCCGCGCCTCCGGCATTGATGAGCGAGAGGTACGTGACGGACTTCGCGGAGGTCAAGGCGATCGGAAAGGCCGACTCAGCGATTCGGACGGCGCAGCAGACGAAACCGCCAACTTCTGGACGGAGAACGGCGCGGTCACGTGGAATCGCGCAATGCGTGCGCTTGCCATCGCCAAGAACCTCAACCTCGGCCAGGCCACCCGGATGTTCACGATGGTGAACGTCAGCGCTGCAGACGGGGTGATCGGATGCTGGGAGGCGAAGTTCCATTACAACCGGTGGCGTCCGGTTCAGGCCATCCAGCGAGCTGACACAGACGGGAACCCGGCAACCAGCCCCGATCCAGGGTGGCAAGCGCTGCACTCCGTCAACCACCCAGAGTACCCGTCGGGGCACTCCTGCCTGTCCACAGCCGTAACGACAGCTCTGCGGGCATTCTTCCATCGCGATGACGTCGGATTCGCAGTCCAGTCGGCCGTCACCGGCACCACCAAGTGGTTCGGCTCTTTCAGCGCGGCTCAGGCAGACGTGACCGAGGCACGTATCTATTCCGGTCTGCACTTTCGGTACTCGATGGAGGCGGGCGCCCAGCTCGGTAGAGCGGCCGCGCGCTGGGCTCTGACCCATCGCTTCGAGTGATCCTGGTAGAAGGGCACCTTGCTCCAAGAATCCTGGAGCAAGGTGCCTTCTCAGCCTGGCGTCAGGCCAGCCGGCGTCCGCTCCTCTGTCATCGCCCGGTCGGTGAACACCAGCGGTCGCTCGATCTCGCTGACGATGTGCTTGACGACCTGGACATTGCCGTTGACATCCCAGACCGCGATGCCGGGTGTCAGCGCTGGGATGATCTCGACCGCCCAGCGTGGCAGGCCGAGGACGCGCCCGGTAGCCCGTGCCTCCTCCGCCTTCTGCATGTAGATCGTTCTGGTGGAGGCCATTTTCAGGATCGCCGCCGCCTCCCGTGACCCGGCGCCCTCCATGACGTCGGAGAGGTGATGGACGACGGCGACGAAGGACAGGCCGAGCCGTCGCCCGAACTTCAGCAGGCGCTGGAACAGCTGCGCAACCGACGGGCTGTTGATGATGTGCCAGGCCTCTTCGACGAGAAAGATGCGCTTCATCCGGTCGGGCCGCAGCCAGGTGTGCTCCAGCCAGACGCCGACCACTGCCATCAGGATCGGCATGGCCACAGAGTTCCTGTCGATGCGTGACAGATCGAAGATGATCAGTGGCGCGTTCAGGTCGATTCCCCGAGTAGTGGGAGCATCGAACATCCCTACCAGGTCGCCGTCAACGAGGCGATCCAAGGCCAGCGCCACGTCGAGTCCCCAAGACAGCACCTCATCGGTGGACACGTTCATCGCGGTGGCCGCCTCAGGCGACGGGCTCCGCAGGGCGTCGACGACATCACGGATCAAAGGCTGGCCGCCGATCTGCACGGCGGATACCGCTGCGGCGTGGGCGGCCTTCAGCGCATAGCCGGGCCGCTCGCCCAGCGAATGCCCCATCGCCACTTCGACGATCGTGCGCAGCAGGGCTAGCTGGCCGGTGGCCGCGATGGCCGGATCCAGCGGGTTGAGCTTGATGCCGCCCTGTGACCGCCCAGGTTCCAGCCGGATCGGGGTCACTTCAAGCGCCTCGGCGATCAGCGCCCACTCACCGACGCCATCCTCACCCTGCGCGTCGAGGACGACCACCTGCCGGTCGCGAAACCGCAGCTGCCGCAAGACATAGGTCTTTTCCAGCGTCGACTTGCCGTTCCCCGACTCGCCGAGGACCAGCCAGTGCGGTGCCGGCAACGCCTTGCCGTACAACTGGAAGGGATCGTAGACATACCCCTTGCCGCTGTAGACCTCACGTCCGATGATCACACCCGAGTCCCCCAGCCCAGGTGCTGCGGACGGCAGATAGACCGCCTGCGCTTGGGCGGTGGAGGTCCGTACCGGCAGCCGGGTCGTCTCAGTGCGACCGTAGATGAGGTCGGTGAAGGCCGCGGTCAGCCGCTTCATGCGCGGATCCCGGCGCCGAAGGGCAGCGTGTTGGCGAAGGCACGGTGATGCTCTCGGTCGCACCACTCGAGCTTCAGGTAGGACTTGCCGGCGGCTGCACGGATTGTCCGTTTGTCCCTGGCCAGCAGGTCCGGCTCGCGCGCGGAGACGGTGACGTAGCCCACGAGGTTCGCGCCGGCGTGCCCGGCAGCAAGGTCCTCACCCCGCTGATCGACCCTGCCGGTATGTGCTCGATCGCGCGGGTCGGAGACCCGGCCGAGCTTGCCTGCTCGGGCGACCTCGGCCTCGTCGTTCGTCTTCTCCGACAGCATGCGGTCGATCGCGACGTCGGTGGGCTCGAGATCCATCGTGACCGCCACGGTGCGAATCACATCGGGCGTCTGGACGAGCAGCGGAGCGAGGAAGTTCACTCCGACAGGTGTCATCGGCCATTCCTTGATCCAAGCCGTGGCATGGCACCACGGCTCGGCGCTGGCCGACTCTCTGGTCTTGGACCGCAGGAATTGAGTGCTACGCGCGTCAAGCTCGGCCGGCCATGCGTTACGCCGGGTCATAGCATCGGTGCGGTCGATCGGATGCTCGGGGTCGTACATGGAGTGGATGAGCGACGCCAGTCGCGCCACGCCAAGCGGCCTGGTCACCTTGATATCTGCGTCGAGGAGCCGGCCGACGATGTCGGTCATCTCCCGTGCCATGACAACGGCGAGCGCTCGGTCGCCGCCGCCGATGGTCGTCGCCTCAGCGGCAAGCTCACGGCTGTAGGGCATGCACGCGGTGAGGAAGGCGCGATGCATCTCGCTCGTGGTCGAGACCAGTTGCTGCAGGCTCGAGTACGAGTCGCGAATCCACGTCGTTGCGTCCTTATCTCCGCGGCGTTCGACATCCTTGGCATGGGCGTACGGATCGGTGGGCACGGTCCTGGCGATCATTTGCAGCCGCCGTACGAAGCCGTCGCCGTTGGCGACGTGGCGCAGCAGGTTGCCGAAGCGCTCGACCAGCGATTCCTGATCTTCAGAATCACGCAGGCCGACTCCCGGCCCCTCGACCTCGATCGTTGCGGTGACCGTGCGGCGGTCCATGTGCAGGAGCACGGCCAGCTCCTCTGTCCCGAACGGCGCCGTCAGCCACCTGATCCTGCCGACACCGGGCGGTGGCCCGATCTCAACCTCCGTGCCGTCCAGTCCGGTCCCCGCCTCCATGGCGCCCGATCGCCAGCGGGCGCGGCCGGAGCGGACCATGCGCCGGTAGGTGCGGCTGATCTCGAACCAGCGATAGACCGTCCGGCCGCGAAACGGGACGTACACGATCGCGAAGGCGATCAGTGGGAACGCGATCAGACCGGCCGCCCGCAGCGGAAGGTAGGGGACGAGGAGGCCGGTGAGCAGCCCGAGCGAGCCGCCCACAAGGAGTACCAAGAGCTCGCCGTTCTCGCGGTTGCGGCCGACGATGGCCTGCGGCCTTGCCCGTCCGATGAGGTAGGCGCGACGCCGTGGCACTGGCTCTGTCGTCATCGGTCACCTCGAAGGTCGTGTTTGTTCGCTGCGTTCGCAGGACGCGCCGCGGTCGTGACCTGGTCCGTCTCTGCTGCCGGCCGCGGGGCGGCGATGGCTGCGGAGGCCGCGGAGCTGGGGTGGGAGGCCGGGCTGCTGGCCGTGCCTGCGACCGAAGCAGGGTGATTGGCCGCGCCGTTCGCCTGGCCACTCTGGTGGTACGTAGCCTGCCCGCCGGGACCACCCCGGCCGGCTCCATTGCCGCCGGACTGGTTGGCTGCCGTCCCGTTGACGGGGGCTCCGTTCACTGCGTGAGCGGGTTGCTGCTTGGATCCGCCACCACGACCAACCCGGGTAAGTCGCAACGCTCCATGCGCGGCCATTCCAGCCGTGGCTGTCGCCACTCTCCCTGGTGTGGCAGCCGCCGTCTGAGCAGACGACCCACGTGGCTCGCCCCGGTTGGCATGGGTCGCCATGCCGTTTCGCACGTGCCCGGCAGGACTGGTGAAGGCCGACGCACCGGTCGGGACACCGCTGCGCCGGTTGGTCGACATCGCTGAGACGTCGTCACCGAAGGTGGGCACGAACCGGTAGATGACCACGCTCGCGAAGATTGACACGAAAAGGATCGCGAGCCCGGTCAGCACCGCCGTCAGCGAGTCGCCGTTGTCGGCCATGATCGCAGCGGCCAACCCGAGGACGATCACCAGCACCGGTTTCACCATGACGACGGCGAGCATGATGCCGGCCCAGCGGCGAACGTGGCGCCACAACGAGCGGTCCACCAAGCCCGAATAGACGGCACAACCGAGGATCGCACCGACGTAAAGCATCGCCGCCCTCACGAGCAGCTCGATCCAGACGATCGCCGCAGCGAGGAGGGCGAGCAGGGACAGCACGATCAACATGATCGGCCCGCCGCCGATCGAGTCGGTGTTCTTCGTGAGCGCATCGGACAGGCTGGACAGGAACTGGGCGGTGCTGTCACCGGTACCGGCGGCGATGGCATCGGTCGCGGTATCCGTGATCGATACCAGCAGCGCGAGGGCAACCGGGGTGAAGGCGCTCGCCATCACGGCGAGCCAGAGGAAGCCGACGGCTTCCCCGAAGGCGTGGGTGACCATCTCGCCGCGAATGGCCCGCTTGATGACAGCGATGAGCCAGAGGATGAGGGTGAGGAAGGTCGATACGCCGAAGACGATCGCGTATTGCTTGATGAACGTCGGATTGGTGAAGTCGACCGTCGTGGTGGTGACGATTGCTGCCGAGAGTTTGTCGATGATCCAGGCTGCCGCCTCGGCACAGCCCTTCGCGATGGTCCCCAGCGG
Source organism: Actinomycetes bacterium (assembly GCA_036560395.1). Classification (GTDB taxonomy): domain Bacteria; phylum Actinomycetota; class Actinomycetes; order JAKEEW01; family JAKEEW01; genus DASYTV01. Next base: position 5,426 of record DATBRJ010000207.1, read on the forward strand.
GTCCGTCGCGAGGTTGACCGCTGTCGATGCGCCGCCGGCGAAATCCTTGGCGCTCTGACACGCCGTGCGCGCCGGCCCGAAGAGCAACGAGCACGGATCAGCGGGCATAGCGCAGCTCCGCGAAATCCTTTACTCCTGCCACGACGTCGGCTGCGCTCGACGCCGTCTGCAGGCCGCTGGCCGGGACCGGACCGTCTCGCTGGGTGAAGGACACCCATTTCCAGTCCTTGTCACTCCATTGGAGCTCAACTGTTGCCGTCGCCCAGGCCTCGGTCACCGGTGTGGGCGACGCTTCTCCGGCGAGTCCGACGATGCCGGTCGTCCAGACTTCGACCGTCGCGCTGCCGCCGCCGAAGGCGAGGAGTCTGACCCCGATCGGCGCCGTCCGGGAGACGAATGTCAACCCGTCAGGGGCTTGACCGGACTGGTCCAGCTGATAGCCCTTGCCCACGGCGGAGAAGGCCTGGTCGAGCTCCCGGGTGAGGTCCTCACGTCGGGCACGTTCCACGATGGTGGCGACGATCGCATGCCGGCGCTCGGGGACGAACATGTCGGCGGAGCCGTAGGCGACCGCGTAGTTCACCGCGGCCGACTGTGCCCCCTCCTCGGTCTTCGCGTATCCGACCGGAACACCGGCTCGTAAAGCGGTTGCGCCGCCAAGCAATGAGGCAGCCTGCGTCGCCCGCTCGGCGGACTCCGCCGGTTTGCTCGCGGTGCTGGACCCAGCGCTCGGTATCTCCCGCGTGGCCTCTGTTTGCGGGGTGTCGGAAGGTGCGCCGCCGCTCCTCGCGGGTCCGACCAGGCCGACGTAGGCACCACCGAGGCTGAGCAGGACGAAGAGGGCCAGTGCGGTGCCGTGGCGTCGCCAGCCGGATCGACGCTTGGGGGTCGCTTGTGAGTTGCGAAGCAGTCGGGTATGTGGGGAATCGTCCGTGAGAGCCATGGGAGGCCGCCCAAGAATCGTGGCTCAGATCGACATGCCATAGACGATCGTGAAGATCGTGCCTAGGGATCCGACGATGAAGACGCCGGCGAGCCCGGCGAGGATCAGGCCCTTCCCCTGCTCGGCTGCGAAGGAGTCATGTAAGGCCGTCGAGCCGATCCGCTGCTTGGCGGCGCCCCAAGCGGCGATGCCGAGGCAGATAAGAACCGCAGCGGCCATGATGATCTCGACGATGATCTTCCCTTCCCGACCAAGCTCCCCGAAGGGTCCCCAGTTAGGGGCGATGCCTCCGATGATGTTGTTGATGTCGCCGTCCGCGGCGAGGAACCGGGCCATCGCGCGCTCCTGTCATGCCATACGTGTGGCCGCCACCCGGGCTTAGGCGGCGGCAAGTGCCGTGGGTCATACCACGTTGGAGTGATCGCTACGCGTTTCCAGGCCGGACAAATGAATGGATTTTCGACTCGGGTCAGATGCCGTGATCGCCGTCTCCCGCGGGATCTCCCGGTGGGCGTTCAGCCGGCCGCCGAGTCGGCGACGAAAATGCAAAACGGATGTCCCGCGGGGTCGGCATAGACCCGGAGGGGCTCCTTGGGATCGTCTGTGCGGTCGTAGAGCAGCCGAGCGCCGAGGATCAGGGCCCGGTCATGCTGGACGTCAAGTTCCGCGCTCGTTGGCACCGTCAGGTCAAGGTGCAACTGCTGCGGAACCGGGCCCTCGGGCCAGGTCGCCTTCGGCAGCGCAGCGACCTGTTGGAATGCCACCCGGCGGCTCCCGGCATCGTCCTGCAGTACCAGCCAGTCCTGACCTGCAGGATCCGCCTCGCCGGCAGGCGGCGGCTCATCCCCTGGCCGGTATTGCAGGCCGAGCAGTCGACGGTAGAACTCCGCCAGCGTCCTGGCGTCCGTGCAGTCCAGGACCACCTGCCGCAGCCGCGGGAAGGCTTGCTTCGCGGTCACCGCGTCCTCCTCCAGCCCAGCTTCGGAACTCCGACCGGATGTCGCCACCACTACCCAACCGAGGATGCCGGGTTCGAAGCAAGCTCAAGATCTCCCAGGGAGACTAAATCCGTCGATGTCTGCCGCTGGCTTGAGCAATGGTGCGAACACGCGTACAAAGGACGGACTGGCATCAAGCGCACAGCATGCCCGGCCCGGCGTGACACCGAGGGGGCCCATGCGACGGTCGTTGTGGCTCGGTGTCGCGCTGGCCGCTGCGCCCGTCATGCTCATCAGCGCGTTAGTTGTCGCCGTCGCGGCGATCGGCAGCCAACCGGCAACCGAAACGGTGCAGCCAGGAACGGTGCCGGCTGCCTATGTCGGGCTCATCGAGACTTATGGCAGGAGCTGTGCGCCACTGACGCCGGCGCGGTTTGCCGCCCAGCTCTACCAAGAGAGCCAGTTCCAGCCGACGGCGGTGAGTCCGGTCGGAGCTCGAGGAATCGCGCAGTTCATGCCGGCAACATGGCGGGCCCATGGGTTCGATGGGAACGGCGACGGTGCCGCCGATCCGAACGACCCAGAGGACGCGATCCCTGCGGCAGCGGCTTATGACTGCGAGTTGGCCAAGGCTGTGGCCCGAGTGCCCGGCGATCTCGTGTCGAACATGCTCGCCGCCTACAACGCGGGTCCGTACGCCGTCCTTCAGCACCGCGGCATCCCGCCCTTCGAGGAGACGCGGGGTTATGTCGCCCGAATCCGGCAGCTCGAAGCGGCCTTCGCCAAAACGGTGACCGTGCCGCGGACGAGTGCGACGGCGGCGGTGGCAGTGAGATTCGCGGTCGGCGTGCTCGGTACGCCTTACCGCTGGGGCGGGGAGGGCACCCCAGAGGATGGCGGTCGCTTCGATTGCTCAGGTCTGATGCAAGCCGCCTATCGGGTCGCGGGCATCGCGTTGCCGCGGACGTCACGAGAACAGTGGTACGCGGGGCAGCACGTGAACCGTTCCATGCTTCAGCCGGGTGATCTTGTTTTCTTTGCTTATGACACCCAAGACCCGCGCACGATCCACCACGTGGGCCTCTACGTGGGACACGGCTACATGATCGATGCACCGCATACGGGCGCCGTGATCAGATTCGATCCCATCGACGAACCTGGTTACATCGGCGCGGTCCGCTTGGCCTGAGGCAGGCGGTGACTGACGCCGCTCTCAGGCGGACAGCGGCTCTGCCGGCTCCGCCCGACCGGTCACGCCAAGGACTGCGTCGATCTCGGCCATGGAGAGCGGACCGTCGCTTCGCGAGGCAGCGATCATCAGCTCGCCGTACAGCTCGATCTCGTCGAGTGCCACGTAGTCATGAACGCGTGCGTCTGGCTTCACCGTCACCGGTCCACCTCCTCCGCTTCTCCCGGGCCAGATACGTCTGTTCAGCGTAGGTCGACGCGGTGCCCGCCGCATCACCCAGTTGGACCATTTCAGTTCCTGAGAACGGCTCGGACCGGACATTTCGCAGGTCGGCGGGGTGCGACCGGCTGCCACAGGCCGCGGCGGGCGAACACGATCAAGACCATCGCCGTGAGGGGAGCCGACGGAGACTAACGGGACACTAGTGTCACGTGTCCGAGGTCCTTTGACGGTGGCCAGCGGGACCTGGCGAACGCAAAGAGACTTTGGACACGCGACACTAGGGTCTCTCGCTGCCGTCGTGGCGATACATGACGTCGGTTTCCCAGTGCGTGAAGCCGAGCCGCTCATACACCTTGATGGCCGCGGTGTTGGACTCGTCGACATAGAGCATGGCCTGTGGGAGTCCGCGTGCCCGCAGATAGCTGAGTCCGATGGCGGTCAGTGCGCTTCCCAGCCCGTTGCCTTGCTCGGCAGGATCAACGCCAACCACGTAGACCTCTCCGATGGGCTCGTGGCCGTGACCGTCGCCGGCGCCGTTGCCGTGGACCTTCGTCCAGTGGAAGCCGACCAGGTGGTTGTCCCGTTCGGCGAGGAAGAAGCCGGCCGGGTCGAACCACGGCTCGCACATCCGCCTGCGCAGATCCTCGACCGTCCACGAGCCCTGCTCGGGATGCCCGGCGAACGCGCGGGCGTTCAGTGCTACCCAGGCCTCGTCATCGCGGCCCGGCTCGAAGGTCCGTACGGTCACGCCGGGCGGCAGCGCAGGCTCCTGGAGGGCCGAGGAGAGCGACCGGCGCATCTGCCACAGGCAGCGAGCGCGAACGAATCCCATCGCGCCAGCGAGTGCGGCCGCGGCCGGATGCTCTCCGTGTGCCCAGAGCCTGAGGATCCCTGGGGAGGTCTCGACGAGCATGCAATGCAGCATCGCGCGGCCGACGCCGCGCTTCCTGAACAGTGGATCGACGACAAGCTCGGCACTCGCGCCTTCGACCTTGTCGGTGACGTCGAGGTGGCCGTATCCGACGATCCGGTCATCGATGAGCGCCAGGACCGTTTTGACCGGTTCGTCACCGCCGTAGCGCAGGTGGAGCGCGACGTGCTCGGACAGCGGCTGAACCTGATCGACCTCGGTTGCCCTGGCGACAAGGTCTTGTACCTCGCGGGCCTGCCCTGGGTCGAGCCGACCGGTCGTGACGACCTTGACCCCCGGGTCTAGCGGCCCCATGCAGGAGAGCCTACGTGTGAGTCAGACCCGCTGCGGATGACTGGCCGATGCCGAGTCCTTCGGCGGTACAACGAAGCGGTAGCCGACGTTGCGTACGGTCCCGATGAGCTGCTCGTGCTCCGCGCCGAGTTTCGCGCGCAAGCGTCGGACATGTACGTCGACCGTCCGGGTGCCGCCGAAGTAGTCGTATCCCCAGACCTCCTGGAGGAGCTGTGCCCTGGTGAATACCCGTCCAGGGTGCTGGGCGAGGAATTTCAGCAGCTCGAACTCCTTGAAGGTCAGGTCGAGCAGTCGCCCGCGGATCTTGGCGGTGTACGTGGCCTCGTCGATCATCAGTTCACCGGTGGTGATCTCGTTGGGCCTATCCTCGCCCGCCGCCTGGAGCCGGCCGACTGACAGCCGCAGCCGTGCCTCCACCTCTGCCGGCCCAGCGGTCTCCAGCAGAACGTCGTCAACGCCCCAGTCGGCGTTTACCGCAGCGAGCCCGCCCTCGGTAGTGATCACCAGGAGCGGGCAGTCGATGCCAGTTGTACGGATCAGGCGGCAGAGGCTGCGACTGTGGGGCAGGTCCCGCCTGCCGTCCACGAGGACGACATCTGCCGGCGGGGCGTCGACCAGCGCGCTCGCCTCGGCGGGGGCGACCCTGACCTGATGCAGCAGCAGCCCGAGAGCAGGCAAGACCTCCGCCGACGGGGTGAGCGCGTTGGTCAGCAGGAGCAGCGAACTCATCTGCCCTCCTCAAGGCCCGACATCCCCACCTCACGGCCCGCTCCGCGGCAACGGCGACGGGACACGCTCCTCGTCATGCGACACGCGTACAGGCACCGAGCCGCAAGCCCGATGTGACTGTCTCGGCGGGCGGTGCCGGCCGCCTTCGCCCGGATCCTGATTGGCGGCAGGATATCTGATGGGCAACGAGCCGGCCGTCGCTTGACCACCCGGCGAGAACGTGAGTAATGACGTGGGCGAGGAGCAAGAGGAGGTGCCCGGCCGACGATGGCGAAAGGCGTGATCCGCTACTGGGCGGCGGCCAAGGCCGCAGCGGGGGCCGCTGCCGAGCCGTACGATGCCCTGACCTTGGCGGACGCGCTCGCTGCAGCGCAGGCTCGCCACCCGGAGCAGGACTTCGCGCGGGTGCTGAGCCGGTCCTCATTCCTCGTCAACAGCGAGCCTGTTGGTATGCGCCCGCATGAGGAGGTGGAGCTACCGGAAGGCGCCACCGTCGAGGTGCTGCCACCGTTCGCCGGCGGCTGATCCTGGGTGTCAGATACCGGATCTGGCACGATGCCTCGATGTTCGCCGCGTTGCTCACTGCCCTGGCCGCCGGCCTGTTGGCGCTGGGCGCGGCAGCCGGGCGACTGCCGTTTGCGGCGGCCGTCATTTTCGTTCAAGCGGTCCTGGCAGTCGGGTGGTATCGGCTCGCGCCGGTGCCTTCTCGCCGGGGATCGCTCGGCCTCACTCTTGCCTCCGCTGCCGCGGCGGATGCAGCTCTCCTTGCGCAGGGTCGGGCAATCACCGTCGGCCCCTTGGCCACCGTGCTCGGGTTCACCTTCATCGCCACGATGATCCACGAAGTCCTGCGGCGTGACGGTCGCGCGTATGTGATCGCCTCGATTGCCGCGACGACGACGGGTTGCACGCTGGTCGTCCTCGCCGCTGCCCTGCTGGCTGAGCGGGCAGCGCCAGGCGGACGTGCGGTCCTCATCACCGGGATGGCCGCTGTCGCGGCTGCGGCGGTTGTCAGCAGTATTCCGATGCCGCCCACGGTTAGCGTCGTAGCTGGGACGCTTGCCGGCCTTGGGGCGGGTGGGGCGGTCGGCCGTACCTTCGACGAACTGGGGCTGGGGCGAGGACTTGTCCTTGGCATCGTCGCCGGACTGTTCGCGGCGACTGGCGGATATGTCGTGGCGGCGGCACGATCGTCGCGGCGGGCGGTACTGTCCGCTGCAGTCATGCTTCCGATCGCGTTCGCCGCACCGGCGGTCTATGTCCTCGGCCGAATCCTGGTCGGATAGGGCCTCGCGAACCGGGCGGTGTCATGCGCAAAGTGCTGATTGCACTCGTCGTCCTCGTCGTACTGCTTATCGCAGCCGACCGCATCGCGAAGGTCGTCGTGCAACATGAGGCCGCAGGCCGCATCCAGGATGAGTACAACCTTTCCGAACGCCCCGACGTCAACGTGCATGGTTTTCCATTTCTGACCCAAGTGATGCGCCGAGAGCTCACGAGGGTGGATGTCGATGCCGCAGGTGTGGCCATCGAGGACACCCAGAACCTCGACGTCGACCTAACCCTGCGGGATGTCCGACTGCTTGAGGGATATCGTGGCCGGGCCCGCGAACTCGACGGCACGGTGTTTGTGCCCTACGACGAGCTGGCGCGGCTCGTCCGTGAGACCGCCGGCGTTGGCATCAATCTCGGCTACGGCGGCACGCCAGACACCATCGCGATACGTGCCTCCATCGCCGGGCCGGCCGGTGCCGTGGACGTCGTCGCGTTCGGTGCATTGCGGCTGTCCGGATCCCGGCTCACGATGCGCCCGACGAGAATCGAGGTCAACGGCGAGCCCGCGGACCCCATCGTTGCCGAGCTCGCGCGTAATCAACTCGAGTTGGATGTCAGGATCCCGCGGATCCCAGGCACGATCTCGTTCGAGTCTCTGCACGCCACCGAGGCCGGGCTCCAGATCGGCATCTCGGGCAGAAATGTATCGGTCGGGTAACGGCCAGCGCTGGCCATGGCAATAGCGGAAGCCCATGGCGAGGATCAGCCATATGTCCTGGCCGCGACCGCGTCCACGCCGCCGCGACGGTGATCGCAATGAACCGTCGCACGCCCGCAAGCGTGTGGAGGATGTGGGTGTGGCGGGCGACGAACTGCTGCGCACGCTCTACGCCGAGCACGCAGGCCCGCTGCTCGGTTATGTACTCAAGCTCACTGACGGAGATCGGCAGCGTGCGGAGGACGTGGTGCAGGAGACACTGCTGCGGGCGTGGCGGCATCCAGAGTCGCTGGATCCGTCCCGCGGCTCGCTGCGCCCATGGCTGTGGACGGTCGCACGCAACATCGTCGTCGACGCCGCTCGGGCCCGCCGCGCGCGTCCCCAAGAGGTTTCTGAGGACGCCCTCGCGGTCATCCCCGTCGAGGATCAGATCGACCAGGCCCTGCTTGCCTGGGAGGTGGCCGAGGCGCTCGGCAC
>DATBRJ010000208.1:0-7097 GCA_036560395.1 Actinomycetes bacterium
TAGAGGAGACCGAGCAGGAACATCGTCAGCACCATGCGCCGGACGAGCCCACCGTCAGCCTTCATGCGTACTACTGCCACGACATTTCCTAACGCACCGCGGGGCCAGTTCGTGCCTCATGACGGCGCAGGTCGATGAACCCCTCGGAGCATGCCCGCGACAGGAGGACCAACCCTTGCGACGAGACGATCACGATCGCCGAAGGGGCGGGCGACATGTGCGCCTTACGCCGCGCAACCGCCGTTCGAGCACGCACCGGCACGCCGCGATGCGACTCATCCGAGCCAACGCTTCCGATCGATTCAGCCCGGAACCAAGCCCTCGCCGCCGAGCATCTCGCGTACGTCGTCGACGTGGGCGTCAGAGTCGGGCAGGACGAAGTCGCTGGGCTGCAACGAGTCGACGGGCAGCGGCTTGCCGGCCTCACGCACCTTGGCGAGCAGGGAGGAGAGTGCGGCCCTGAACGCCCCGTCATCGCCGGCGTCGATCGAGCGGGTCAGCTCGTCGTCAAGGGTGTTGAGCTCGGCGACGGCTTCGTCGTCCAGCTCGTACTGACCTTCGGAGAGGATTCGGACGATCACTTGCCCTCCCCCTCCAGCTCTTTGCGTGGCTCGGCCGCACCCAGCTCCTGTTTCATCTTCGCCAGCTGAAGGTCGACGTCGCTCTGGCTGGACATCCGCTCCAGCTCGGCGGTGATGTCGTCCTTGCCGAGACCGGATGGGTCCTCGAGAGCCCCAGAGGCGATGAGCTCATCAATCGCGCCCGCTCTGGCTTGCATCTGCGCGGTCTTGTCCTCGGCACGCTGGATCGCGAGACCAACATCGCTCATCTCCTCCGAGACACCGGAGAATGCCTCGTTGATCTTGGTCTGCGCCTCGGCCGCGGTGTAGGTGGCCTTGAGGGTCTCCTTCCTGGTACGGAAGGCGTCGACCTTGGCCTGGAGCCGCTGTGAGGCAAGGGTGAGGCGCTCCTCCTCGGCCTGCAGATTGGCGTGCTGCGTTTGAAGATCGCTGATCTGCTGTTCCAACCCCGACCGCCGAGTCAACGCCTCTCTTGCCAGGTCCTCGCGACCAGCCGCGAGCGCCTGACGCCCCTGGCCTTCCAGCTTGTCGCCCTGCTGGGTGAGCTGGGTGATCTGCAACTCGATGCGCTTACGGGAGGTGGCTACATCGGCGACACCTCGCCGGACGTTTTGCAGCAGCTCGAGCTGACGTTGGTAGGAGTAATCGAGGGTCTCGCGCGGGTCTTCCATCCGATCGATCGCCTTGTTCGCCTTGGATCGGAAGATCAGCGCCATCCGCTTCATCAAGCTCATCGCCGGCGTACGCCCCTTCTCAAGCAGGCTTCATGAGTGATGTCACCCTATGCCGGGCGCCAGCGATTCGGCAGTCATCCCCCGGTGTTGGCCGGTGAGACCACCGCCAGAACCCCCGTATCCTTGTCCACGTGTTCCGACGTCAATCGCAGGCCGAGCCAGCAGCCGCCGACACCGCCGACGCTGAGGCGATCAAGGAAACCGGCAAGGGACGGCCGACGCCCAAGCGCCGGGAGTCACAGCGGCCGCGGCGGCAGCTAGGTGCTGCTCCCAAGGACCGAAAAGAAGCCGTCCGCCTCCAGAGGCAGGCCAACCGAGCCCAACGGGCCAAGGTCCGCGAGGCGATGCAGACCGGCGACGACCGTTACCTGCCCGCACGTGACAAGGGACCGGTGCGCAGGTTCGCCCGCGACTTCATCGATTCGCGTCGATCCGCCGCCGAGTTCTTTCTCTTCGGCGCCCTGCTCATTCTGGCTCTCAGCATTTTCCCCAGCGCGACGATCGGCTTCGCCGTCAGTCTCGCCTGGGTCGGCATGTGTGTCGTGATCATCGTGGACTCGATCCTCATCACCCGCAGGCTCAAGCGGGAGATCCGCGCTCGCTTCCCTAACGAGGACAGCAAGGGAGTCGTCCCGTACACCCTGCTGCGCAGCATGCAGTTCCGCGGCCTGCGGATGCCGAAGCCTCGGGTGCGTCCGGGCACTCCGGTCTAGGCGTCCTGTCCACGGCGCCGCGGCCGATCACCGCGATCCAACAGCCGCCTAGGCTGATCGCATGGAGTACAGACACCTCGGCCGCAGCGGTCTGATGCTCAGTGAGATCGCGTACGGCAACTGGATCACGCACGCGTCCCAGATAGCCGAGGACGCCGCCCACGCGTGTGTCAGGGCCGCGCTCGACGCCGGAATCACGACCTTCGACACCGCGGACGTCTACGCCGAGACCCGGGCGGAGGAGGTCCTCGGTCGGGCGTTGGCCGGCGAGCACCGCGAGGGCCTCGAGATCTTCACGAAGGTGTTCTGGGACATCGGCCCGGGTCAAAACGATCGCAGCCTCTCCCGCAAGCACATCATGGAAGGCATCGACGGCTCCCTGCGCCGTCTGCAAACCGACTATGTGGATCTCTATCAGGCGCACCGTTACGACTATTCGACCCCGCTGGAAGAGACGATGATCGCGTTCGCGGACGTCATCCGCGCGGGCAAGGCCCTCTATATCGGCGTCTCGGAATGGACGGCGGATCAGATCAGGGCCGGCACCGAGCTGGCACGCGAGCTGAACGTCGACCTTGTCTCCAACCAGCCGCAATACTCGATGTTGTGGCGGGTGATCGAGGCGGAGGTCATTCCCGCATGCGAGGAGCTAGGCATCGGTCAGATCGTCTGGTCTCCGATGGCACAAGGGGCCCTGACCGGGAAGTACCTGCCTGGGCAGCCGCATCCCATCGGTTCGCGGGCGACCACCGAGGACGGGTCGTTTATGGAGAGGTTCCTGTCCGACGACGTACTGACCCGGGTGCAGCAGCTCAGCCCACTGGCCGGTTCCGCGGGACTCTCACTCGCGCAGCTTGCGATCGCCTGGGTACTCCAGAACTCGAACGTCTCCGCTGCGATCATCGGGGCCACTCGTCCCGAGCAGGTCACGGAAAACGTGAAGGCCAGCGGGGTCAGGCTCGATGCAGAGCTGACGAAGCGCATCGACGAGATCCTCGAGCCGGTCATCGTCCGCGATCCCGCACTGACCAGGAGCCCTCGGCAACGCCCGTAGCCGCCGCTCAGTCTGCCGCCCGCAGGCCCATCGGCCCGTACACGACGGACTCGCCTTCTAAGAGGCTGACCTGATCGACACCGCCGTCGAGCAGGTCCCGCCAGTTCTCCCCGAGCCAGCTCTCCGCGTCGGCCTGGGTCGGAAACTCATGCCTCGGCAGAGCGGGTTTCGCAACGAGATTCCCGTTGCTGTCCTCGTACCGCCAGGACCAGGACATCGCCGCTCCCTCCTGAGCGTGGGCCGGCCTCCTGTCACCGGAGGCGGGTGTCGCGACACTAGTCTCCTGAACTTCCCGCGTTTGGCTCGGGTCGAACTCGCCCCTGCGGACTGGGGCAGGAGGTCGGTTGCTGTGAGAACGCTGATCCTCGGCGGCGCGCGGTCGGGGAAGTCCGCCGAGGCCGAGCGCCGTCTGGCCGCGGTCCCCGACGTCTTGTACGTGGCGACCGGAGGTGACCGGCCGGATGACCCGGAGTGGGCAGAGCGCATAGCCGCGCATCGTGCCCGCCGACCCGCTGGTTGGCGAACGCTGGAGACCGAGGACCTGCCGACGGTCCTGACTCAGGCTAAGGGGTCCGTGCTCGTCGACTGCCTCACGCTGTGGTTGACCGGGGTCATGGACCGGTCTGGTGCATGGGACGACGAGCGGTGGCGAGCTGGCCCGGCCCGACGAGAGCTCGGGGGCGAGATCGACCGGCTCGCCGCCGCCTGGGCGGACACCATGGCCGACGTCGTGGCGGTGACCAACGAAGTGGGCTGGGGTGTCGTCCCCGCGACCGTCTCCGGCCGGCGCTTCCAGGACGAACTCGGCCGGCTCAACCAGCGAATCGCCGTTCTCGCCGATGAGGTGGTCCTCGTTGTCGCAGGCCGCGTCCTCCCGCTCTAATAAGCTCGCTGACGCGATGACGGGACCGGACATAGCAGGTTACGCCGCGAAGATCGAGCTTCCGGACCAGGCGGCCAGGGCGGCTGCAGCCGAGCAGCTCGGCCGACGCGGTCGCCCGCTCGGGCGCCTCGGCGACCTTGCCGTCTGGCTGGCAGGTTGCCAGGGGTCGTTCCCGCCCAAGCCCATCACCCACCCGCGTCTCCTCATCTTCGCAGCCGATCATGGCATTGCGGCCGCGGGTGTGTCCGCTCAGCCGGCCGGTGCGACCGCGGCGCGGGCCAGGCTCATCGCAGTCGGTGGTGACGCCGCAGGCGCACTCGCAGCCGAGCTCGGTGTGCCTGTTGAGGTCGTGGACGTCGGCATCGCCGGCGAAGCAGGCGGCCACGTCGACGGTGCCTACAAGGTGCGCCGCGGGTCAGGAAGGATCGACCGCGAGGACGCGCTCACCGATGATGAAGCCCTCGCTGCCTTCGGCGCAGGGGCGCGAATCGCCGACGCTGCCGTCGACTCAGGCGCCGACCTCCTGCTGACCGGCACGATCGGGGTCGCCGCGTCGACTGCGGCAGCGGCCCTAACTGGGGTGCTGACCGGGTCAGACGCAGCAGTCGTGACCGGACGCGGCTCCGGGGTCGACGACCGGGCGTGGATGCGGAAGTGCGCGGCGGTCAGGGATGCCATGCGGCGGGCAAGACCGGTGGTCAGCGATCGGCTGCGCCTGCTGGCGGTCGCCGGGGGTGCCGATCTCGCGGCCATGACGGGCTTTTTGCTCCAGGCGGCGGTCAGGCGTACGCCGGTCGTGCTGGACGACGTCACTGTCTCGGCCAGCGCACTCGTGGCGCAACGTATCGCCTATCGCGCGCCCGAATGGTGGATCGCCGGCCAGTCAACGGCTGAGCCTGCGCACCAGCGCGCGCTTGAGCGGCTCGCGCTGACCACGGCGACGGACCTCGGGACGAACCTCGGCGCGGGGGTCGGTGCGCTGCTGTGTCTTCCCGCGCTGCGTGCCGCAGCCGTCCTCCCTGCCGTGATCTCCGCGGACGCTCCGTACGGCGAGGGTTCTGGCGTGGCTCCAGGGCCGGACGCGGGATCAGTGTCCCTGACGCACACCGCCGACGGTGGCAACCCGCCGGAGGCCGACGTGAGCGGAGACCGGGAACCGTGACCGACGCGGAGGGAGAGGCGCCCAAACGGACCGCGGACCGCAGGCGAGCGGCAGCCCGGTGGGCGGACGTGGAGCAGGCTTTCAGGTTGGCGCTAGGGCTACTGACCATCGTGTCGGCTCGGGTCACGCGAGCGGACCGCAGGACGGCAGGCCAGGCGATGGCACTCGCTCCGTTCGTCGGCGCCTGCCTCGGTCTGATCGCCGGCCTCGTAGCTGAGGTCGCCGGCTGGCTTGGTTTGACGGACTTCATCGCGGCGACCCTGGCGATCGGCGCCCTTGCGGTGCTGACCGGGCTGCTGCATCTCGACGGGCTCGCCGACACGGCCGACGCGGTCGGCTCGAGAAAACCGGCGGCCGAGGCCCTCGCCGTGATGAAGCGGGCAGATGTCGGCCCGTTCGGTGTGGCGACCGTGCTCTTCGTCGTAATCCTCCAGATCGGCGCGCTCACCTCGGCCATCGCCAGCGGGCGCGGGACCGCCGCCCTCCTGCTCGCGGGTGCGGCAGGGCGGCTCGTCTTGCCGGTCGCTTGCCGCCGAGGAGTCCCGGCCGCTCGGCCAAGCGGCCTCGGCGCGCTCGTCGCAGGTTCCGTATCGCCCCTCGGGCTGGTCCTCGCAGCAGCCACCGCTGTCGCCGCCGGGCTCGCTGCCGTGCCCTTGTCGGATCTGGAGCTATGGCGGTCGTTGGTAGCCGTCGCCCTCACCGCTGGTGTGGGTTGGCTCTTGCTGTCCTGGCTCGTCCGCCGGTTCACCGGTATCACCGGGGACATCCTCGGCGCGTTGGTCGAGGCGACCACGACGGTCGCCCTGCTCACCGTCGCCTAGTGCTCCAGCCGGCCGTCGAGCGGCACGGCGGACCTGAGCTGGTCGAGGACCACGCCGGCGGTCTCGGCGGGCGTACGGTCCTGGACATCCACGACGATCGACGCGACCTCGGCATACAGCGGCTCTCGGTCGGCGTAGAGCCTGCGCAGTGCGGCCTCCGGATCCGGCTGCAGCCAGGGACGGTCCGCGCCGGTGCCGACCCGCGCGACGAGGACCGCGATCGGGGCGCGTAGCCATACCACGAAGCCGCCGCTGCGGATGCGGTCCCGATCCGCCGGGTCCTCGACGACACCGCCCGCAACGCTGACGATGACGGGAGGCTCCTCGCGCAGACCCTCGGCGAGGGCGGCGGACTCGGCACGGCGCAGGGCGGCGGCACCGTTGGTGTCGAGCACCCTGCGCGCGGTCTCGCCTACCGCGCGCTCGAGCAGCTCGTCATTGTCCAGATAGCGCCATCCGGTCAGCTTCGCGAGCTCGCGGCCGACCGTACTCTTGCCTGCTCCCATCATGCCGACCAGCAGGACCCGTACGGGCGGGATCTGTCGGGACATCACAGCCATCGACGTGCGGTTACCCCCGCCGACGCAATCCAGACCGAACGCGCCCCAGTCGTGATCATTTCGTCGAAGACTCCACGAACGGCGGGTGCACGACGCGGCAGCGCGACATCCGGCCCCGAACATCGACCTGGACCTCGGCGGCCTCCTCAACAGCGTGGTCCAGCAGCGCAAGACCGATCCCCACCCGCTTCGTGGGTGAGTAGGTGCCGCTGGTCACCTCGCCAACCGCCGTGCCGTCCGAGCCCATAACCCGCATGCCTCGGCGCGGGATGCCGCGATCGAGCGCCTCAAGTCCCCAGAGCAGCCGGGCGGCGCCGTGCTCGCGTTGGGCGACGAGCGGCTCGCGTCCCCAGAAGACGGGTTTTTTCCAGCCGATCGCCCAGGTCAGCCGTGCCTGCACGGGACTGATCGCCATCGACAGGTCTTGGCCATGCAGCGGATAGCCCATCTCAAGGCGCAGGGTATCCCGCGCGCCCAGTCCACAGGGGAGCGCACCGAACTCGCGACCCGCCTCGGTCAAGGCATCCCAGAGTGACCCGGCGTCCGGCCACAAGGGCACCAACTCATAGCCCCGCTCGCCGGTGTAACC
>DATBRJ010000209.1:0-1550 GCA_036560395.1 Actinomycetes bacterium
GTCCTGCGGAGCGAGGCAGCCCGGCGATCCGCCGCGGCTTCCGCGATCAGTTCGAGACCACGCACCTTTGCCACCGCTGGGCTGTAGTCGTACATCTCGATCTCTCCTCTACTGGCGAGGAGACGGATCTCCCCACCTCGACACCTGTAAAAAGGTTATACCGGTGTCGCGAAATATGCAACCCCCTATCGACTGTTACTGGTGTTGCAGTGCACAATGGATTGGTGGCAGGAGAAGGAGGGGCGATGCCCGGGTCGGACAATCGTTCAGCGCTTCTTGTGGACTTCGCCAACACACTCGACATAGACGGGGATGTCACGACAGAGCTGATCGGCACTCCGGACGAACTCGGCCGTTGGCTGGCCGAACACGGCCTGCTCCCCGCCCGCGCCGTCGTCACCGGCGACGATGTGCTCACGGCGCATGCCCTCAGGGACGGGCTGCGAGCGGTGATGGCGAGCCATCACGACGGAGCAACCGCACCGGCCGCTGCGCTTAGGCGGCTGGAGGGCGCGGCTGCCGAGTTGTCACTTCGCCTGGCCTTCTCGGGCGGACGACCGCATCTCATACCAATGGGCGATGACGCACGCCAGGCCCTCGGCGCAATCCTGGTCGCCGTGGAGGAAGCGGCTGCCGAAGGCGCCTGGCCGCGGCTGAAGCTGTGCCAGGCAAGCACCTGCCAGATGGCCTTTCACGACACGTCCAAGAACCAGTCGCGGCAATGGTGCAGCATGCGAGTGTGCGGCAACCGCCAGAAGACCAGGACCTATCGCCGGCGCCAGCAGGCGTCGGCATGACGATCAGGCGGCAGACGCTCGCCGACGTGGCAGCAGTCAGCCAGGTCAGGGCGCGAACCTGGCGGGCTGCCTACGACGGCATCGTTCCCGCGGCGTTCCTCGACGCCTTTGAGCCGACCCCTGAGTCGATCGCCCATGACGAAGAACGCTTCCTGGGGCGGGGAAGCCAGGTTCACAGCTTTGTCGCGCTAGTCGACGGAATCCTCGTCGGCTTCGTGGTCGCCGGCCCCGATCGCGACGCCGGCCCGCCCGCGGGCGAGGTCTGGGCCATCTACGTCGATCCGCCCTACTGGGGCCGGGGCATCGGAAGCCAGTTGCTCGGCATGGCCCTCGGTGCTCTGCGGGATGCGAGCCGCAACCCGATCGCGCTGTGGGTGCTCGAGGAGAACCGTCCGGCGCGGGGATTCTATGAGCATGCGAGCTTCGCGCCCACCGGAGAGCGGCGGCACATCGATCTCGGAGCACCCCTTCCCGAGATCAAATACCTCCTCCAAGGCCAGCCGCCGCAGACCGGCTCTGACACGATGCCTCGGTGATCGGGACTGCGCGCGCCAACCTGATCCGGACAGCAGCCGACGCTGCGAAAAGGTTGCCGGGTGGTTACCCTGCCGCAGTGAGTAAGAGAGGCACAGAAGATATCCAGGACGGCGGCTTCCGCGGCTTCCCGGACGAGGCATTCGTCTTCTACGAGGGACTCGAGGCCGACAACTCCAAGACCTACTGGACGGCGCACAAAGCTACCTACGAGGAACA
>DATBRJ010000210.1:0-5514 GCA_036560395.1 Actinomycetes bacterium
GGCGAGCCGAGATCGACCTGCAGCCAGTCCCCAGCCTGCTGAGGTCGGCCAGTGCTCCATGCGGTGGCACCGTCGTCGTCAGCGGCGACGGCCGCGTCGCCGGTGCTGGCGGCGACCGACGTCGTGATCGGGTCAACCAGGGTCAACCCATTGTCGAAGGCATTCGAGGCGGGCCAGGTGAAAGTGGCTAGCGCACCGCCGGGCAGCGTGTAGTCGAAGGAGTGATCGCCGACGGCGATTGCGAACGAGCGCGGGTTGTCGTGCTCGTTGTGGACGACGACCGCGGTGGAGCCATCCGGATTTACAAACGCCGCATCCATGACCATGCCGTTCCAGCTGGTCGTACCAAACGACGAGCTCGCCACCCGCCACGCGCCCGGCCGCACGAAGCGGGAGAGGTGACCGATCGTGTAGTACTCAGCGTTCCTGGTCACCGAGCCGTCGTCATGAACGGTCACTACACCCGTGCAGGTGTCGCAGCCGCCGTTGTGCGGTCCGCCGTCCGGTCGTAGTGCCAGGTTCCAGGTCACCATCGACTTCGCCCAGTTGCGGGTGACACCCAGGGTGAGGTTGCGGGCATGCCACTTCAGGGTGTCACTGAAGTACTGCGCCGGCGGATCGTTCGGGCCGTGGGAGCCCGAGCACTCGGTGAACCAGATGTCCTTGTCCGGGTACGCCCGGTGCAGCTGGGTCATCCGAGTCTGGTCGCCCGAGTAGCAGTGGTACGCCGTTCCGGCGAGCCAGGCCGCCGCCGAGGAGTCCAGGAGCATCGACGGGTACTCCGTCTCCGGGTCCTCACCCGGCGGTGTGGAAGCGATGTCGTTCGGATGCTCGGACCAGTTGTGGTCGTAGCCGAAGATCTTCGTGTCCAGGCCAGCCGAAGCGAGCGCTGGGCCGAGCCTGTCGATCACCCGCACCGCTTGTGCAACCGGCACATCCGTGCCGGGGTAGCCACTCGGGGTTCGGTTCTGCGGCTCGTTCTGGATGGTCAGGCCATAGATCGGCACGCCCTCCGCCTTGTACGCCTGCACGAACTTCACCAGGTAGTTCGCGTACGCCGTGTAGATCTGGTCGTCGTCGATCAACCGGCCGCCGATCAGCGAGTCGGTGGTCTTCATCCACGCCGGCGGGCTCCAGGGTGTGGCGATCACCTTGAGGTCCGGGTTGAGCGCCAGCGCCTGGCGGAGCAACGGCAGGATTTGCTGCTTATCGTGGTCGATCGAGAAGTGCTCGAGCGCATAGTCGGTCTGTCCGGCTGGCATGTCGTCGTACGTGTAGTGCGGACCGTCGACGAAATCCGACGCACCGATCGGCTGGCGCAGGAACGAAATTCGGTTGTCGACGAATAGGTCGTGCATGGTCGCGTCGCGCGTCGATTGATCAAGCGAGTACAGCACCGATGCGGACGAGTCGGTGATGGAGGCACCGAATCCGTCCATCTGCTGGTAGCGCAGGCTTGGGTCCACGGTGATCGTCAGTTTCGACGACCCGCCGCGGTGGAAGGCGACGGTGCCTGAATCGTCCATCCGGTGGGCGCCGTCAGGCGTGGTCACCCACACGTGCGCAGTCGGCACGGGCGGGGGCGTCGCGGCGCGGGCTTCCGCATGGTCGAGCCAGCCTGGCGTGCCGATCGTCACGAGGGTCAACAGGCCAACCGCAAGCGGCGATAGGCGGGGTACCGGAGCCATTTCGACCTCCAGTTGCCTGTCGGGATGATCCGCCAGGCGAGGGACCGGGCGTCCGGTGCTCAGTTACCCCGTTGCCGTCGCTGGAACCCTGGTTTACACGGGGGACTGGAGGGCGAGACGTGCTTCGCGATGGCACGACCCTGCGTCCCGAGGGAGCTGATTCGCATCGGGGGTGACCGAATGAGTGCCGACGCTCGGATCGTCCGAGCCATTGATGATGCAGACGGCGAGATGTTCGGCAGTGAGCCGCCTCCAACCGCCCAGTTCGCCCGCCGGCAGGCGTCTGTACAGGATGGAAGTGCGACAAGGTGCGGGAAGAGCCTGAGGCAAGGGGGTGGAGTGGTGACAGCCGACCTCATTACCAGGGCGCGGGCCGGGGATGGCAACGCGTTTCGGGAGCTGACCGAGCCGTACCGTCGAGAGCTACAGGTGCACTGCTACCGGATGCTCGGATCCTTCCAGGACGCGGAGGACGCCCTCCAAGACACGCTGCTGGCCGCCTGGCAGGGCCTCGACGGGTTCGAGGGACGCGCCTCGATCCGCACCTGGCTCTACCGGATCGCCACTAACCGGTGCCTAGACGCACTTCGGGCGGCCAGCCGACGCCCGGCCAAGGAGTGGAACATTCCCGAGGTGGAACCGCCCGAGCCGACTCGGCTCGGCGAAGTTGTGTGGCTGCAGCCGTTTCCCGACGCTCTCCTCGAGGGTGCGACCAATATGCCGCTCGACCCTGAAGCACGCTATGAACAAACCGAAGCCATCTCGCTGGCCTTCGTGACCGCCCTGCAGGTGCTGCCCGCTCGCCAGCGCGCCGTGCTCATCTTGCGCGAGGTCCTCGGATACCACGCCAACGAGGTGGCCGACATGCTCGACTCGACCGTCGAATCGGTCAACAGCGCCCTCAAACGGGCCCGCGCCAGCCTGCAGCGCCGCCTGCTGCCGACCGACGCGCACGAGCCGCCTCCCGCTCCCGACTCACCCGCCGAGCAAGCGCTCGTAGCAAAGTTCGTCCGCGCGTGGGAGTCGGCAGATCTCGACGCGCTGGTGGCCCTTTTGACGGACGACGTCTTCGCCTCGATGCCACCGATGCCCCTCGAATACGAGGGTCGAGACGTGGTGGCCCGCTTCTGCGCCAGCATCTTCCGTGCTGGCCGGAGATTCGACCTCGTGCCGACCCGAGCCAACGGCCAGCCGGCGTTCGGAGCCTACCTACGCTCCACTTCCGGCATCAGCCACGGGACCGGGCTCTACGTCATCACCCTCACCGGCGACCGGATCTGTGCCATGACCCGTTTCGACAACAGTGTGCTCCCGTGGTTCGGGCTGCCGCGATCCCTCCCCGGGTGAGCAATCAGTGGGAATTCTGGATCATGTTCGAGTGAGTCCAGCTGAGTCCAACGGTGCGCTACCGGTGCGCAAGCATCCGTGCTCAGGCTGCCCTGGACTTGGTGACCTTGGCGACTACCCCGGTCTTTGGGCCGACATCCACATGGACGCGGAGGCTGAGGGTGCGGGCCAGCGTGAGGAGAGTGTCCATGGAGGGGTTGTGCTCGGCGGCCTCCAGCCGCGCCACCACCGGTTGGCTCCAGCCCAGCAGCCTGGCTAGCGCGGTCTGGCTCAGCCCGCGCTCGGCCCGGTAGCGGATCACTGCTTCGGCCACCGCCCGAGCCAGCGCAGTGCGCTCCCACTCCGCCCGGAACTTCGGGTCCTGGAGCATCTCGTCCAACACCTCAGCGTTACTGATGAGCCGCCTGGTCATCCTTCGATCTCCTTCAGCCGTTCCTCGGCCCGGCGCCACCGCTCGGTCAAACCCGCGCCGGTCATGCTCAGCTTCTGGCGCGACGGCCAGTATCACCATCGCGTCTGCAACTCGCCGATACAGCGCCCGCCATGGCGACCGGCCCGAGCGAGGCCGCAGCTCTCGGATCCCGGCCCGGCTGCCCTTGACCTGGCTCGTGTGCGGTGAGCCGAGCTGGCCGCCGAAAGCTTCCAGCTTCGCGACCGGGCTCATGACCGCGCGACGCTCCGCCGCCGGGAGCCGCATCAACTCCTCCCCCGCGTCCTCATCCCAGTCGACCCTGAACGTCATCTGCAGACGATAGCAAGTATGTGATCAAGACAATAGCATATCTGCTATCAGGTGCGCTATCGCCGGAATCTCCGCGCGCAGGGCGATCCTGCGGTTCGGCGTGGGCTGCTATCAGAATCGGGTGCAGTGGCTCTGGCCGAAAGCGTGCTGCAAACGGCCACCGACAATGGCATCTGGCTGCGCACCAGCATGATCTGACACTGGCAGTCGATGCACGCCTAGCCGCGCTAGCAAAGTTAGCCTCCGACATAGCATCGAGCATGGCCTGGACCACCGCGGACATCCCCGACCAGTCCGGCAAGGTCGCCGTCGTGACAGGCGCGAACGGTGGTCTCGGGCTCGAGGTCGCCAGGGGACTCGCGCGCAAGGGGGCGCACGTCGTGATGGCGGCGCGCGATCAGGAAAAGGCGGAGGCCGCACGCGCTTCGATCCACGATGCGATCCCCAAAGCCTCACTGGAGCTACAGCCGCTCGATCTCGCGTCGTTGGCCGCCGTCCACCAAGCCGCCGCTCGCATCCTCGCCAACCATCCGGGGATCGACATCCTCGTCAACAACGCGGGTGTAATGGGAATCCCGGAGCAGCGCACCAAAGACGGGTTCGAGATGCACCTCGGAGTGAACCATCTCGGACATTTGCGCTCCCGGCGGAGCTACTGCCGGCGCTGCTCCGCAGTACCGGCGCTCCCGTCGTCTCCGTGACCAGCACGGGGCGTCATGTCGGAACCACAGTCGACCCGGACAATCCTCATCTCGTCGGACGCTATGACTCCTGGCGAGCGTACGGGCAGTCGAAGCTGGCGAACGTGCACTTCGCGATCGAACTCAATCGGCGCTTCCGGGAGGCGGGGGTGCCAGCGAAAAGCATCGTCGTGCATCCGGGATTCACGAACACAGACCTGCAGGCGCGCAGTGTGCGGGAGACGGGGGGTGGCCGGAGCCAGCGCTTCTACCGCGCCGCCGTTCTGCGGGTCGGGATGACCCCAGCCCAGGGTGCCCTCTCGCTGCTCCGCGCGGCGACGGATCCGGGCGTTGTCGGGGGTGCCCTCTACACCCCGCGGTGGGTGAACTGGGGTCCGCCGGTACGCCGGCCGATGTTCGGGCGCACGCGGGACCTGGATGCGATGGCCAGGCTCTGGGAAGTCTCCGAGCGCGAAACCGGCATTACGTTCGACGTGAAGCCCGCGTGACCCGTGCTCGTCCTGGCTAGGCGCCTGGTCCTGGACCGGGCGACTACCCGGACGCAGCGCATTGGTGGTCGCCAGCGCGAACCTAGGTGATCCCGCCTGCGTACTCGTAAATGCAGAACCCGGGCTCCGTCCCGACCAACACCCAGACGCCGAGACCACTGCCCGACGGGTCCGTGTCGAGAATCGCCTGTGGGCACGTGGCAGCGAACTCGGCCGGCGAACACAGTGCGAAGGGCAGGGTTATTCGCCGACCAGGCAAGGTCCGTTGCCCGAAGTCGGATGGGGCGTAGGTCCGGTAGGGCGCTTGCTCGGCGGCGGGCGGGGTGGGCTTCGGCTCGGACACGTAGGCAGTCCCTTCAATGGACACAAGCAACGTCTGATGTCACTACACACCGCGCGAGATCGGCATTACCCGGCGTGACAATGCCAGTCGCTGCTCGGTCGTCGCTCATGATCGCGTGAATCATGCCGGTACGTGTCGCCGCGCCTCGGCGACTGCCTGCTCAAGCGTCAGCCCCGCCCCCGCGCGGCGCTCAGCCTCGTACGCG
>DATBRJ010000211.1:0-2631 GCA_036560395.1 Actinomycetes bacterium
GAAGGGGCAGCAATCGAGGCCGAGGGTCGAGCCGACCGCGACCTCACTACCGTCCGGCGACCAGCGGGGTAACCCAGATGTGAAGCCGGGCAAGAGCGGCTGCACGTTGCTTCCGTCCGGATTCATCGTGTAGGTAAAGCCGTCGCCCGAGGCCGGATCGAAGCGAGTGAACGCGATCCGGCCGTTCGTTCCCGCCACCTTCGCCCCGGCGGGTAACGCCAAGACGACGGCCACCCCGATTACCAGTAACGCCGCGAGAAGTAGTTTCTTCATTCCAGCTCTCCCTCTCCCCCAATCCGGATGCTACGACCCTATCGTCGCGGTGTCTACGGGTCTGACGTCACTCAGCGACCACAATCCGGTCATCGCCGCGCTGACGGAGCGCGGAGCTTGGCGACGGTCAAAGTACGCGACTCGTAACCCTCCGCGAAACGCTGTGCGGCCTTTGGCTTCTGCAGGCTGTGACAGTGGTGTGACGGCTCTGCGACAGCCGCGGTTCGGGCTGTGACTGTGATGACCGGATAGATCTGAGACAGATCGTTCCGGACACATGTGAGACGTTCCGGGGAGATGTGAGACACCGCCGACCGGCCAATCAGCCTCTCCTTCCGTTGTCGCGGTGCGAGTGCGGGAGGCGAGCGTGGCTCTCAGGGTGGTGTCGATGCAGGAGCTCAAGTTGGAGGTGTTGTTCGAGCCCGAGCGGTCGGGTGAGTCGGTCGCGGCGGTCTGTCGGCGACGCGGGATCTCGCGGGCGAGCTTTTACCGCTACCGCCGGCGATATCTCGCCGACGGGGTCGACGGTTTGCAGGCGCGGCCCCGGCGGCCGCGGACCTCGCCCGGGCGGATCGACCCGCGGCTCGAGCAGGCGATCTGCGCGCTGCGCAAAGAGCACCCGCGCTGGGGCGCGCGCAGGATCCGGGCCGAGCTCGCCCGCGTCGGCGTCGAGCCGCCGGCGGTGTCGACGATCCACCAGACGCTCACGCGCAACCACCTGGTCGCCCCGCAGCGGCCGCGGCGCCGGCCGGCTAAGAAGCGGTTCGAACGCCCCGCCGCCAACGACCTCTGGCAGATCGACGCCACCCAGGTGAAGCTCGCCGAAGACGAGCGCGTCTGGGTGGTCGACATCGTCGACAGGTCAACGACCGATCCGCGACCAGGGGAGCGGAACTGTGACCATCCGGAGGCGCCGCGACGGGTGGCAGGTGATCGTCTACGCCGGCCTTGACCCGCTGACCGGCAAGCAGCGGCAGCTCACGCGCCAGGTCAACGGCAGTCGCCGCCAGGCTGAGAAGGTTGAGGCCCGCCTGCGTACCGACGTCGCCGACGGGAAGCACGCCGGCACCCGAGTAAGGACCCTCGGCGAGCTGGTCGACCTGTGGATCGACTGGCGCGCGGCGAGCGACAAGCCCATCTCCCCCGACACAGTGGAGGACTACCGCAGCCTGATCGCGAAGAAGATCAAGCCGGCCCTGGGCAGCAAACCCCTCCACATGGTCAACACGCGCCTCCTTGACGCCTTCTACGACGACCTACGGCGGTACGGCAACGCCAAGGCCGCCGCTCGTGCCCGAGCCCGCGCCAGGGCCGAGGCGGCCGCCCGCGGCGAGGACCCCGACAAGGCGGCCGCCGCGGCGCAGCCCACCGCGAGCGAGCAGCGGCTAGGCGCCAACCGGATCCGCGACGTGCACGTGATTCTGTCCGGGGCGCTCGGGATGGCGGCCCGGTGGGGCTGGGTCCCGTTCAACCCGGCACTGGCGGTCCGGCCGGCCGGCGGCAAGGGTAAGCCGCGCCCAGTCCCGACCCCGGAGCAGGTCCGCGAGCTGTTCAGGGCACTCACGGACGAACCGGACTTCGCGGTGTTCCTGCGGCTGAGTACCACGGCTGGGCTGCGACCGTCTGAGGTTTGCGCGCTCCGCTGGCTAGACCTGGACCTGGAGGCGATGACGGTGACCATCCCGCCGGACGGCAGCATCGTCACCGCCAAGAGCCTGCCGGAGAAGTACGCCCGAAAGGCGCCCAAGAGCCGCCACAGCGAGCGGCTCCTGGCGCTCGACGCGGCCACGGTCGAGCTGCTCCGCGCCCACCGTGCCCGCTGCGGGCAGCTCGCCGAGCAACTCGACGGCCGGCTGGATCCGCGGGCGTACGTGTTCGCCCGGACGCCGGATGGCCGGACCCCCTTCCGGCCGGACACGGTCAGCAAGCGGTTCACGGCGCTGGTGCGCCGGATCGGGCACGACTACACCCTGTACGGCCTGCGGCACTTCATGGCGACCCAGCTCGGCGCCGTTGCCGAGGCCGGCACAGTACGGGAGCGGATGGGCCACGGCAGCCTCGCGGTTACCAGCGGCTACATGCACCGGGTCAGCGAAGCCGATCGCGCTGCCGCCGAGTATATGGGCGCACTCCTTGATCGGACGTGATGCCGACATCGCAGCAGCCGGCCAGCCCGGCCGGCGACGCGGTCACCGGGCTACCGGCAGGCCGGTTGGTAGCGCTCGCCGGGGAGTAGCTCCGTCCACTCCTGACGCGTCAGTGGATGGCCGACCACGGCGCAGGCCCGCTGCTCCCAGAGCTTGGGGTCCACGTCCCACACGATCCCGGTGCCGGTCTGGTAGAGGGCAAAGAGGTGGG
>DATBRJ010000212.1:0-7571 GCA_036560395.1 Actinomycetes bacterium
GCGTGAGGTCCAGCTGGGGTTCGTCGACGATCCTCGCCAGGCGGTCGACGACGCGGCTGAGCTGGTCTCCCTCGCTGTCGACCGGGTGGCGTCGCTACTGCGGGATCAGGTTGGCGCCCTGAACGATGACAGGCCCAGCGGAGACGCGGACGGCGGTGAACCGGACACCGAAGGACTCCGAACTCTGATGCAGCGCTACCACGCACTGCTCGACCGGATGCTCGAGGTATAGGAGGCCAGACCGGCCACGCGGGCATCAAGTGGTGCCGGCGTCGTTCCCATGGTCGGTGGCTCGCAGAAGGAGTCGGGACGCCGGCACCACTGGACCCTCTGGTGTGCCTCTGTGCCTATCGGGCGATAGGCGATAAACCCGACCTCGATCGGACGGTCCACCGCCCGAGCACGTCCATTCCTTGCCGATCCCGGCTGGCACCGTGCTGGAGTCTCGTTCACAGTTGGCTGGGCGCGGCTTGGGTTGCCGAACGACTATCCCCGCAGGCGCAGACCGCGTGGGGTGGCGTGAAAGCCGGCTGCTTCCAAAGCCTGGCCGAGGGGCGAGGTCAGAATGCCTTCTCCGTCGGCGCGCTCGACCGTCAGTTTGCCCAGCGCTCCGTCCCTGACCGCGAGCGCCAGACCATCAACTGCGGGCTGGAGGACCGCGTGCTCGTCGCTCCAAGTCAACAGAGTGCGGCCACCACGCTCGACGTACAGCGCGAGCCGCCCATCGACGAGGACGACCAACGCGCCCGCCTTCCGGCCCGGCTTGTGACCGCTTGCCACCTCGCCGGGTCGCTCCGGCCAGGGAAGGGCCGCGCCGTAGGGATTGGCCGGATCTGTCGCCGCCAGCACGAGTGCATCGTCCGCGGTCCGGCTCGGCTCTCCCGGCGTTGGCTCCTCGGCCCTGGCGCTGCCCGCCAGCAGCCGGAGACGGTCCACCGCGCCAGGCATCGCGAACTGAGCAGCGCCGAGACCCTCGACGAAGTATCCGCGTCGCGCCCGCCCGGCCTCCTCGAAAGCCGTGAGCACACGGTAAATCGCGGCGAACCCGCCGGCGGGCCGTTCGGCCACCACGGAACCTCTGGTGAGCACGCCATAACGGTCGAGCAGCGTCTCGGCGAGAGCGTGTGCTCTCCGGGTGGGATCCGCGTCCCGCTCGGGCAGAAGTGACCATCGCCCTGCCATGGTGGGTGGGCCGGCACGGCTCGGCATCGGTGCGCGCCCCGAGCTCGGTCGCGCATAGCGTGAATATCTGCCACGCGGAACCGGTCGTCGCACCGAATGTGCCGGTCGACCGCTCGCAACCAGGGTCCGCACAGGGCCGAGCGTGTCGTTGGTCAGTTGCCCGGACCAGACGAGATCCCAGATCGCGGTCGCCAGTGCGTTGTCCTCCAGCGAGCCGATTCGATCGGAGAGCTGTCGGAAGAACAGGGCTCGCCCGTCGCCGAGTGCGGCCAGTATCTGAGAGTGCAGCGGGGTGAGCGAGAGATCCTCACTCGGGGGCGCCAGCAACAAAGGGGCGAGCTCTGCCGGATAGAGCGAGATCCAGCCATCGTCACCGGGGAGCGCACCCTGGCCGGACCAGACGACCTCGCCTGCGGCACACAGCTCGTCCAGCAGCGGCGGGGCATAGTCGACGACGCGCGCGGGCAGCACGAGCCGCTCCAGGCCGGAGGCTGGGATCGGCGCGCCGGCGAGCTGCTCCACTGCGCGCAGGACGCCGTCGACGCCACGCAAGCCCTGTCCACGAATGCTCTGCCAGACCGGCAGGAACCGGCCGAGTGCCGCCGCGGGTACCGGCTCGGCCTCCTTGCGCAGCGCGGCGAGTGAGGCACGGCGGATCCGGCGGAGCACCTCTGGGTCGCACCACTCGGTCCCAGAGCCGCCGGGCCGGAATGCGCCCTCGACCGCGCGACCGACCGCCGCCAGCCTGTGCAGCGTGTCGCTGACAACAGCAACACCGAGACCCAGCTGGTCCGCCGCTGCGGCTGCGCTGAACGGACCATGCGTACGGGCATAGCGCGAAACCAGGTCACCGAGCGGATCACGCACCGGCTCGAGGAAGGCCTCAGGTATGCCAACAGGAAGCGGGACACCGAGCGCATCGCGAAGGCGACCGGCGTCCTCTATCACCGACCACTGGCCCTGACCACCGATCCGTACCGGGATCACTCGGCGGGCCGCAGCCAACTGGTCCAGCCATTGCTGGGCGTGGCTGCCTTTCCCGTCGGGCTCGCAGCGGTCAGCGATCTCGCGAGTGCTGAGCGGGCCGAGAAGCCGCAGCAGATCAGCGACCTCTTCTGCAGTCCGGGCCCGGCGGCCGGGAGTCAGTCGCTGCAGCTCGGCCTCGATCTGGTCGAGCACCCGTGGATCGAGCAGCTCGCGAAGCTCTGCCTGGCCGAGCAGCTCGGCCAGCAGTCCGGTGTCGAGCGCGAGTGCTTGTGCCCGGCGCTCGGCCAGCGGCGAGTCGCCCTCGTACATGTACTCCGCGACGTAGCCCATCAGCAGGGACCGCGCGAACGGCGACGGTGCCGCGGTCTCCACCTCGACGAAGCGCACTCGCCGCGCCTGCAGGTCGCGCATGATCTGCACGAGGCCAGGGACATCGAAGACGTCTTGCAGGCACTCGCGCATGGTCTCGAGCACGACGGGGAACTGTGGATATCGGCTTGCGACTGCCAGCAGTTGCGCCGAGCGTTGCCGTTGCTGCCACAGCGGGCTGCGCCTGCCGGGCTGACGGCGTGGGAGCAGCAGCGCGCGGGCCGCGCACTCCCTGAAGCGGGCAGCGAACAATGCCGAGCCACCCACCTCGGCCGTCACGCGCTGCTCGACCTCCTCTGGCTCGAAGGAGGCGAGATCAGGAGGCGGCCGCTCCTCGGTGTCGGGCAACCGCAGGATGATGCCGTCGTCGGAGTGCATGGCCGCCACGTCGACACCGAAGCGTTCCCGCAATCGACCGCCGATCGCTAGCGCCCAGGGCGCATGAACTTGTGCACCGAACGGTGAGTGAACGGCGACTCGCCAGTCGCCGAGCTCGTCCCTGAAGCGCTCCACCACGATGGTCCGGTCGTCCGGCACGTGACCGGTTGCCTGGCGCTGTTCATCGAGATAGGCGAGCAGGTTGTCGGTCGCCCACTGGTCGAGCCCAGCGCGGGTGATGCGCTCCCGCGCCTGTTCGGGCGAGAGCCGGCCGACCTCACGCAGGAACGCGCCGATGGCGCGGCCGAGTTCCACCGGGCGGCCGACTGCGTCGCCCTTCCAGAACGGCAGCCGACCCGGCAGTCCAGGTGCCGGAGATACGACGACCCGATCATGCGTGATGTCCTCGATCCGCCAGCTCGTCGACCCGAGCGTGAAGATGTCACCGACCCTGGATTCGTACACCATCTCCTCGTCGAGTTCCCCGACCCTGCTGGCTTTCTCTCCGACCAGGAAGACCCCGAAGAGTCCCCGATCAGGGATGGTGCCTCCACTGGTCACCGCGAGCCGCTGGGAGCCCGGGCGGGCGGTGAGCGTGCCGGTCACGCGGTCCCATACCAGGCGCGGGCGCAGCTCGGCGAACTCGTCGCTCGGGTAACGGCCGGCCAGCATGTCGAGTACTGCCTCGAAAGCGCTCTGCGGCAATGTTGCGAAGGACGCCGCCTTGCGGACGAGCGCGAGCAGCTCATCCGCCTGCCAGTCATCCATCGCGGTCATCGCCACGACCTGCTGCGCCAAGACGTCGAGTGGATTCCGCGGATAGCTGATCTCCTCGATCTGTCCAGCGGTCATCCGCTCGGCCACCACGGCGGTTTGAACGAGATCGCCGCGGTACTTCGGAAACACGATCCCGCGCGAGACTGCTCCGACCTGATGCCCGGCGCGGCCGACCCGCTGCATGCCGGCGGCGACGGACGGCGGCGACTCGACCTGAACGACGAGATCGACCGCTCCCATGTCGATTCCGAGTTCGAGGCTGCTCGTTGCAACCACTGCGGGGATCCGGCCGGTCTTGAGCTCGTCCTCTATCCGCGCGCGCTGCTCCTTGCTGACCGAGCCGTGATGTGCGCGGGCCAGCACCTGCGGGGCACCGCGACTGGTGCCCGCTTGTGCCATCGTCTGCGCCGTAGCGATACCTGCCGGCGGCAGCCGCCGGTCTGCCGGCCCCTCTGGGCGGACATCGTCGCCCTCGGCGCCGGGGACTCGTACCGCGGTGCCGCGGCGATCAGCTGGGTCGCCGCTCCCACCCCTGGTGTCTCCGCGGGGACGGTCGCCGCCGTTGGCTTCTTCACTGCTTGTGGCCGCCGGCTCTCCGGTGGCCCACTCGTACGCAATCTCGTTGAGGCGTGCGGTGAGCCGCTCGGCGAGCCGCCGCGAGTTGGCGAAGACGATCGTCGATCGGTTTGCCCTCACGAGGTCGGCTATGCGTTCCTCAACATGCGGCCATATGGAGGCGTTTCGCGTCGAGTCCGTCGACTCGGCGGACTCCTCGGTGAGCGGGTCGGGCAGTGGGGGAGGCTGGCCGCCTGCCGGCGGAGACACCGCAGCTGGACTTCGAGCATCGCCCAACTCGGTCAGGTCGGGTACCGGCACCACGACCTGAAGGTCGATGGTCTTCTCCGCGGGCGGCTGCACAACCGTCACCGGCCGGGTGCCGCCGAGGAACCTCGCCACCTCAGCGACCGGGCGGACGGTCGCCGACAGCCCGATGCGCTGAGCGGGTTGATCGAGCAGAGCGTCGAGGCGTTCGAGAGTCAGCGCAAGATGCGCACCGCGTTTGGTTGCGGCGACGGCATGAACCTCATCGACGATCACCGTGTCAACGCCGACGAGCTGATCTCTGGCTCTCGACGTCAGGATGAGGAAGAGGGACTCCGGGGTAGTGATGAGGATGTCGGGCGGCCGGGTGCCGAACTTGCGTCGCTCCTCTGCCGGCGTATCTCCCGTCCGCATCGCCACCTCGATCCGCGGTTGCGGAAGCCCGAGGCGGGTGGCGGTGTGTTGCATCCCGGTCAGCGGCGCCCGCAGATTTCGCTCGATGTCGACAGCGAGCGCCTTGAGCGGCGAGACGTAGACGACGCGGCAACGACGTTGCCGGTCTTGTGGTCGCGGGCTCGACGCGAGCCGGTCGAGCGACCACAGAAATGCCGCCAGTGTCTTGCCGGAGCCGGTCGGGGCCACGACGAGCGTGTTCTCACCCTTGCTGATCGCCGACCATGCCCCGAGCTGCGCCGGGGTGGGCGTGGCAAAGGCACCCTCGAACCACGCGCTCGTGGCCGGGGAGAACTGGTCCGCCGGGAAGAGCCGGGCGGGTTGGTCGTCGACCATGTGCCCATCCTCGCTCACCGGTCCGACAGTTCCGCCACCGTACGAGATCCAGGGTCGCGCTGCTCCCGGATCGTCTGCGGCCCGAGCCGCCACCATCAGCCACAAGGATCGGTCACCACCACCTCCGGATCAGGTCAGGTGGTGTCTTCTCCGCTGCGTTCCGCACTGATCAAGGTCCCTTCGACTGTCTGGAAAAGCCTCCGAATCTTGGGAACAAAACGGGCGGCGGCAGCGTCATATTGTCGGCGGGGTCGGCGGTGGCCATGGCGACGTTGTGGGCCGCAGATGATCGCGATGACCCCGCCGCCACCCCCAGGTAAGCTGATCCGGTTCGCATGGCGTCCGCCGCTAATCCGGCGGACGTTCTGTGTGCCAGCCCCCCGTTCCGTCTTGCATTCGTGTTGGAGTTCCCGTGGCAGGTAAGCAGTCCAAGACCGCACGCGCCTCAGTACGCGCCGCGTCCAGTGGCGGCGCTGGCGCCCTCCAGGCCCTTGGCGACATCAAATACCTCATCCCGCTCAATCACGGGAGGAATGCGTACGTTCGCAACATCGTGGTGGGACGGACCTTGAATCTGCGCACTGACTCCGAAGCGTTCGTGGAGGAGATCCGCAGCCTCAGTGAGGCAGGGCACGATGCCAAGATCAGAGCGGAGATCGAGTCGCTGACCGTCGTCCACCCCGGCGACAACTGGGATCTGACCCTGAAGCGTCTGGTGGAGGCCGGGGCGCTGGGCTGAGGCCCCGCATTTCTCTCTCGAGTCTCTTTCGCGTACGGCGGCCCGGAGGCATCATGACCGGGCCCGTCGTCGCTCACTTCGTGACTGGACTGGATTTCATGCGCCACACCGAGTTCTGGGAGCGGATGCGTGAGCAGTTCGGCGACAGCTACGCCGACTCCTTCGCCCGCGACTTCGTGATCGCCGAACTCGGCGGACGTACCGTCTATGAAGCGATCGCGGATGGAGAGGACGTCAAAGAGATCTGGCGCGCGGTCTGCGACGCGCTCGAACTGCCGCCGTCTGCCCGTTAGCGGCGATCGCCTCACCCAGACCACACTCCGCTCCCTGATGCATCGAATCCGTTCCGAAATGCCAGATTTCTCGAAGCAGCCAGGGCGCGAAGTGCTGCCTCGCGGCGCGAAGTCATGAATGTTGCGTGCGGGCGGCTCCCCCCACGCGGGACTGGGGCGATCTGTCCACCTCCGCCGCTCAGGCAAGTGACTGCCGGCGCGAGGTGGGCGCGGAGCCACGTGGCACGAAAGAAGTGGCTCGCTGCGTGGGCCTTTCGGCTTCCACGGCCGTTGCGTGGGTGATCGTGTACGCCCGGCGGGCGTGTCGTCTTCGTCTCGAACATGTGTTCGGCTACTGTCCACAGAGTCGAGAAAGACGCCGAGTTATCCACTGGCGCGTGTCGGCAGCACGAAACTGTCGGGGCGAGGCCGTAGCGTCGGCGCCGATGAGACGCACACGACGACCCAGCACAGGGATGGCACCCATGGCAACTCCAGCAGATCGCAGCAAGGCGCTAGAAGCCGCGCTCGCTCAGATCGATCGGCAGTTCGGCAAGGGCTCCGTCATGCGCCTCGGCGATGAGGGGAGGGCTCCGGTCGAGGTAATCCCGACCGGCTCCATCGCTCTCGACGTCGCGCTCGGCATCGGTGGTCTGCCGCGCGGCCGGGTCGTCGAGATCTATGGCCCCGAGGCATCTGGCAAGACCTCGCTGGCACTGCACGCCGTCGCCAACGCCCAGCGCGCCGGCGGCACAGCCGCGTTCATCGACGCTGAGCACGCACTCGATCCCGAATATGCGAAGAATCTCGGCGTTGACACCGATGCGCTCCTGGTGTCTCAGCCCGACACCGGTGAACAGGCCCTCGAGATCGCCGACATGCTCATCCGGTCGGGTGCGGTCGACGTGGTCGTCATCGATTCAGTGGCCGCACTCGTGCCTCGTGCCGAGATCGAGGGCGAGATGGGCGACAGTCATGTCGGGCTCCAGGCCCGCCTCATGAGCCAAGCCCTTCGCAAGCTCACCGGCGCCATTAGCGCAAGCCGGACAACCGCCATCTTCATCAACCAGCTCCGCGAGAAGGTCGGTGTGATGTTCGGCTCTCCGGAGACGACTACCGGTGGTCGGGCGCTGAAGTTCTATTCATCCGTGCGCCTCGATGTGCGGCGGATCGAGACGCTCAAGGACGGATCTGATCCCGTCGGCAACCGGGTGCGGATCAAGGTCGTCAAGAACAAGATGGCGCCTCCGTTCCGG
>DATBRJ010000213.1:0-3463 GCA_036560395.1 Actinomycetes bacterium
GCGCTGCGAACCCGTGCAACAGCGAAGTCGGCATGACCGGTGTCGTCGAGTACCTCGGTCACCAACCGCCTGGTGTCTTCGTCGACGAGCGCGGCCACCTCGCGATAAAAGTCCGCGGCGATGCCGTCGCCCACGTATGCCTTGACCAGGCCCTCGAACCAGTCACTCGGCGCCGTTCGGCGATGGAACTCCTCGAATGCCGAGACGAACGGCGCCATTGCGGCCGGGGGGTCAACCCCGAGATCAACCAGGCGGGCTCGAAGCTTCTCGTAATGGTGGAACTCGGCAACCGCCATTGCCGCGAGCTCGGTCCGATCCTCGATCGTCGGGGCGAGCCTGGCATCCTCGGCGAGCCGCTCAAAGGCGGTGAGCTCTCCAAGTGCGAGAGCACCAAGCAGGTCGATCACCGCGGATTGGTAGCGGGTCAGCGGGTCGGCGCCGAGATCCTTCGCTTCTGCGCCGCTCGGGGCGAGGGCCGCAGCGTCGTGATCCTCGCCTGCACCACCGCGGCCGAGGTCGTCGTTCATGGGCGGCAGCGTAGCGCCGGATTGCCGGTCTTCCCCCCGCCGATGCCACCTGTGCTGCCGCCACGCCCATTCAGGCTCTCCGCAACGGTAGGATGGGGTAACGGACGGTTATCACCGGCCGTCAAATGTTTTTTGGTTTCAGCGCTCGCGCGGCGCCCTGCCGTCCATCCAGCGGTCCTCGGCCTCCGACTGAGGACCCCTTATCGGGACGCAAGGAGTCTGAAACACCGCGCGTCGCTGAGCACGTACTAAGGACATACCCTGACCACCTTCAGAGAACTGGGCATAAGCCCACAGATCGCCGATGCGCTGGAAGCCGTCGGAATCAGTCATCCCTTCCCGATCCAGGAGATGACGCTGCCGATCGCCATGCTCGGCATGGACATCACTGGCCAGGCGCGGACCGGAACGGGCAAGACGTTGGCCTTCGGTGTGCCGCTTCTGCAGCGCATTGTCTCGCCTGGCGATCCCGCATATTCCGATCTGGTTGCACCTGGGAAGCCGCAGGCGCTCGTGGTCGTACCGACCAGAGAGCTCGCCTTGCAGGTCTGCGGGGACCTGAAACTGGCAGCAGGCAGGAGCGGCGTACGCCTCGTCACGATCTATGGCGGCCGCGCCTACGAACCGCAGATCGACACAGTCGGCCGTGGGGTTGAGATCGTGGTCGGAACCCCCGGGCGGTTGCTTGACCTCGCCGACCAAGGCCACCTGGACCTCAGCCACGTCAAGATCCTCATCCTGGACGAGGCGGACGAGATGCTCGACCTCGGCTTCCTGCCAGACGTCGAGAAGCTCATCGGCCTCACCCCGGACAACCGCCAGACCATGCTGTTCTCGGCGACGATGCCCGCTGAGGTCGTCTCGCTGTCCCGGCGATACCTGCGGCAGCCCACCAATATCCGTGCCGAGGCCCCCCACGAGACCGCCACCGTTCCGCAGACCGTTCAGCACGTCTTCCGCGCACACGCCCTGGACAAGCTGGAGCTCGTGGCACGTGTTCTGCAAGCTGAAGGTCGCAGCCTGACGATGATCTTCTGTCAGACGAAACGGACCGCCCAACAGCTGGCCGATAACCTTGATGATCGCGGCTTCGCGGCGGCCGCCGTACACGGGGACCTTAGCCAGGGTGCTCGTGAGCAGGCACTGCGTGCCTTTCGCACCGGCAAGGTCGATGTCCTTGTGGCAACGGACGTGGCTGCGCGAGGCATCGACGTCGAAGGTGTCACGCATGTGATCAACTACCAGTGTCCCGACGACGCAAAGACCTACCTGCACCGAATCGGCCGGACCGGCCGGGCAGGCGCCTCCGGTGTGGCCGTCACCCTCGTCGACTGGGATGACCTGCACCGGTGGTCGCTGATCAACCGGGAACTCGGCCTCTCATTCGACGAGCCGGTGGAGACCTACTCCACGTCCCAGCACCTTTACGACGTGCTCGGTATCCCCACTGGCGCGACCGGTGTGCTACCCCCTGAAAAACGCACCAGAGCCGGCCTCGGCGCAGAGCAGATCGAGGACCTCGGCGAGACGGCCCGCGGCCGCGGCGCGACCCGGCGCGACCGCGCACCCTCCGCCGAGCAACCGAGGGGGCGCAAGCGCCACCGGTGGCGCGGTGACCATCGGAGCGTCGAGTCCCGCAGCGCGGGGCCAGCCCCCGCGGGAGATAACGACCCTGGCCACGCAGCCCCATCCGCGACCGCGAATCCTGCCGAGGCATCGCCATCGCGGAAACCTCGCCCGCGGCGACGCCGCCGCCTGCGCGGGGGAACCCCCGTTTCGGACGAGTCCGGGTCCTGAGGCCGGGTGCCTGCAGCCGCCCGGTACCCACCGTCGTCGCCCCATCGCTGCCGGGTAACGTGCGCACTGTGAACCAGGGAGTCGGTGAGGAGGGCTGGTGAGCACACCGCGATTCCTTGATCTGCCTTCCTGCGCTCGGCCAGCCCGGCTTGACACAGCGCGGGGCCAGTTCGCCGCTCACATCGCGACGCCACCGGGCAAGATCCGTACCGCGGCGCTGCTGCTCCCCGGTTACTGCGGCTCCAAGGAGGACTTCATCGCACTCCTGGAGCCGCTCGCGTCACGCGGAATCCGCGTGGTGGCGGTAGACCCGCGCGGGCAGTACGAGACGACCGGCCCAGACGACGAGGCCGCGTACACGGCGGTCGAGCAGGGCGCGGACATCGTCGCGCTGACGGAGGCGATCGGCTCCGGCCCGGTCCATCTCCTCGGGCACTCCTTCGGCGGACTGAGCACGAGGGAGGCGACGATCGCCAGACCTGAGCTGGTCCGGTCGCTGACACTGCTGTGCACAGGGCCCGCGGCAGTGTCCGGGACTGCGGCTGATCGAGTAAAGCTCCAGCTCGCGGCCCTCGAGCAGTACGACATGGGCACCGTGCAGGCGCTGCGGGAGTCCTTCGCCGCTGCACAAGGCGAGGAAATACCTGCGGTGCCGATCAGGGACTTCCTCCGCCGTCGCTTCATCTCGAACAACCGCCTCGGCTTGATCGCGGTTTCTCGTGAGTTGCTGTCGACCGCGGACATGACCCCACAGCTCAGGGAGACCGGCATACCAGTGCTGGTCGCCCACGGGGAGCGCGACGACGCGTGGCCCCTTGAGGAGCAGCGGGAGATGGCCCAACGACTGGACGCGGAGCTCGCGGTGATCCCGGACACCGGGCACTCTCCCGCGGTTGACGACCCAACCGCGACTGCCGAGCTGCTCGCCGGCTTCTGGTTTGGAACGGATGCGCCCCGGTCATGATCAACGTGCGGCCGTGACGTGCGACCGGGAAGAGATGACCTGACGCAATCGGAGAGAATGGGCTGTTTGGGTCTGTTCGGCCGAGTAGCCTCGCGGTGAAAGGGGACGCACGCCGTGGAGCTTCACACCGTCCTGCGCGACGACCCGGCCGAAGTCGGTCGTGCGCGGCGGCTCG
>DATBRJ010000214.1:0-9640 GCA_036560395.1 Actinomycetes bacterium
GAGGGCTGGAGGGTCATGGTGTTCGTGAGGACGGTGGCGTTTCCCACGGGCTCTAGCAGATAGCGGATCTCTCCTTCGAAGGGGCCGAGACCACCTCCGATCGAGAGAAGACGTACGGGCTCGAACTCGGTGATCGCAAACGTCTCCTCGCTTCGGGTGGGGAGCGTCCGGGTCTGCCGATAACGTGAGCCGACACCCACCGGGCCGTCGGTGATCTTCCGGGTCTCGGCGATCGCATAATTCCACAGCGGCACGTTTTCGAAATGGGCGAGGAACGCGAACACCTCATCCGAGCGCCGCTTGATCGTGACCGTGTTGGTGAACTTCATCGGAGCCGCCTTCATGATGTATCGAGGACAGGCCGGGTGGCCGTCTGATCGTGAGCCGACATGCTGACCAGACCGGGAGTCTGTTGGCTGGCTCGCCTACATGTCGGGTGTGTCAACACCAGCCTTCGTCTGATCCCGGAGCTTGTCAGTGACTTATGTAGCCCGACCGCGTGACCGAAGTCATGGGCTGGATCGTCATGCGTTCGGCTTCCACGACTGGTCATGAAGCCCGGCGGCGTCGAGGATCTTGATGCTGTCCACCGAAGTCGCGATCAAGCGATCCAGGCGGAAGTCCCGTAGCACGCGCGCCACCACTTCGCGGACCGACCCGACCGCATCGGCCAGGTCCTGATGGGACACGCGTGCCACCAGCGGGCCGTGACGGCGCTGCTCAGCGGAGGCGAGATCAAGCAGGTGCACCGCGACCCGCTGACTTACCGAGCCAAAGGTGTTGATCGCTGTCTGCTGCAGGGTCTCGTACAATCGCCGGTTCAGCTCCTCCGCCAAGGCCCATGAGACGCGAGCATCGCGGTGTGCTGCCTGAGTCAACGTCCGCAGGTCGATTCGGAACATGCTCGATTCGGCCAGCGTACGAACGGCCACGTCGGCAGGCCCTCCCACGAGGACCGCGATCCCCAACACGTCGCCTGATCTGGCGTACCGCACGGTCACCTGTCGACCCTCAGGAGAAGTCAGGTAAACACGCAGCAGGCCGCTGACGACCAGGAAGCTCCTCGGGTACGAGCCCTCCCGATAGACGGTGCTGCCCGCCGGATACTCAGTCCGCTCCCCGACTTCGAGCAGGGTGTCGACCAGGTCCGACGGCAATCTCGCCAGGAAGCTACCGGCCACCGCCTCCGCAACTTCTCTGTCAGCCACAGTCCCAGGATCGGGCATCACGATCACGACCGTTAGGCCGCCCGCTGGCGCACGACGGAATCCTGGCAGCTACGCCGTGCATCAGCCCCCCGCCTCGGGCTCTCGACTGACCATTTCATTCAGCTCGCGACCCGGCTTTGGCTATACACATGTGCTGGGTGGCGGCGGGCGATGGCGGCTGAGTCACGAGCACGGCAGCCCGGGCGAGGCGCCCAGCAAAGACAATCTGCTGGTCCTGTACCTGGCCGAGCCCGGCGCCGTGGAGACCGTAGCGGCACGGCTCGAGAGCAGCGGACACCGGAGCGTCGAGCCCGAGAACCCGTACTGGAAGGCAAACAGCATTACCTTCGAGGATCCAGACGGTTGGCGGGTCGTCCTCGTTCGTGGCGCAGGCTTCACCGCTTGACCGCATCAGCTAAGGCACGGAGGCATACAACGTGTCGCGTAAGGTCACCGTCCTGCCGGGGCAGGAAACGCTGGTCGCGTCCTGGAGTACTTTGGCGCAACTGTCACCGGGCGCGCGGCTGATACGATCCCCGGCTGCGGTCGCGGCCGTTTTCCCCTCGTGGGCACCGCTCAACAACGCGATCCTGCTGAATGCTCCTGCGAGCGAAGCCGCAGCGGCCGCGGCATCCCAGTTGACGACCAGCTACGCCGAGGCCGGGGTCGCTGAGTGGGCCTTCTGGGTGCCCAGCCGCGCTATCGATCTGGATGCGCCCGACGAAGTGCGAGAGGTCGGCGGTCTGAAGCGCGACACGACAACGCTGGCCATGCGGACAAACCTGCCGCCGGGACTTCGACGACACCAAGGAGTCGTCCGCGCATCGATCACGGCAGCTACTCGGGCTGCCGGCGACGAACCAGTCCCCGCTACCGACCTCGGGGAGCCGGGAACGGTATCGGGCCTGACCGCCTGGGTGATGATCCAAGACGGATACGCGGTGGCCGGCGCCTGGAGCTTCCTACGCGAAGGAGATTGCGGGATCTATGCCGTGGGA
This sequence comes from Actinomycetes bacterium, assembly GCA_036560395.1. Classification (GTDB taxonomy): domain Bacteria; phylum Actinomycetota; class Actinomycetes; order JAKEEW01; family JAKEEW01; genus DASYTV01. The sequence goes on from DATBRJ010000214.1 coordinate 2,207, forward strand.
ACGGTGCCCGAGTGGCGACGCCGAGGCCTGGCTCGGGCTCTCATGGAGCACGTGCTCGCCGACGCGCAGCATCGAGGAGCGCGGACCTCCACCCTCCAGTCGACGCGAATGGGGTTGCCTCTCTACAACTCGCTCGGCTTCGAACCTGCAGGACGCTATGAGGAGTGGATCTCCCAGTGACCGCCGCCATGCAAAGCGCAGCATGATGGTCATGCGCACGACATGGTCAACCCACGACCGGAGCCGCTACTCGACATCCTCAAGCCGGAATCCGACCTTCATGGTCACCTGAAAGTGGCCGACCTGGCCGTCGACCAGGTGACCGCGGATTTCTGTGACCTCGAACCAGTCCAGCTGACGGAGTGTGGCGTTGGCGCGCGTGATGCCGTTACGGATGGCCTGGTCAACGCCTTCTGGCGACGAGCCGACGATCTCGGTGACGCGATACGTGTGGTCCACGGGAACCCCCTACGCTGACGATCGAGAGCAACGGAACTACCGAACGGCTCAGTCTGCACCGTCCATCAGCGGTCAGAAGTCGCCCATCGTCTTCGTTTGAGCGTGGCTCGCTGCTGCCAGCAGCTCGTGCGCTGCGTGGAGGAAACCTGTGTGACAGGTTCGGCCGGTTCATGACCGGTACGGCGCTCCCGGACAAGGTCGACGAACGTGCGCTCGTAGCCCTCGACCATGCGTTCGGGGCTGAAATTCTCGACCACGTGACGACGGCAATCGGCTGGATCGAGCCGATCGATCTCACGGAGAGCATCGGCCAGCTCGTCCGGCTCATCGCGAACGAATCCCGTGACGCCGTCCACGACAAGCTCCGGCACCGAGCCTCGTCTGAGCGCGACGACGGGGGTTCCCGAGCCCATCGCCTCGATCATGACGAGGCCGAACGGCTCGTCCCACTGAATCGGGAACACCAGGGCCTGCGCGTTCGCCAGCAGTTCGCGCTTCTCGTCACCGCCTATTTCGCCGAGCCACTCGACGTCCGGACCCAGGCGTGGCTGGACGTGCTCGGCGAAGAACTCGTGCTCCGCGGGCTCGGTGCACTTGCCGGCAACGAGGATCCGACGGCCCGCGGCACGACTCACGTCGATCGCCAGCTGCGGAGCCTTTTCCGCGCAGATGCGACCGAGGAACAGGACGTAGTCGTCCTTCTTGTCGGCGTACACCAGGTCGTTCGCGTCGACCGCGTTGTGCACCGTTGCCCGCCATGGCAGATCGGGCGCAAGTCGCCGTTGCGCGTCTGAGATGGCGACGAGGCTCACCCAGGCGCTGATTGCTCGGATGTACTCGCCCCACTCCGTCCCCATCGGCCCGTGTGTGGTGACCACCGTCGGTGCCAGCCGGCTGGACGCCATGAGCGGGCCGGCGAAGGTGTGATCATGGACGATGTCGACGTTCATGCCCTCGAGGGCCTGGCCCACCCAGGCTGTATGCAGGATCTCTGGCAAGGGATCCCCGAGCCGATGGGACTGCGCCTCGCGGTACGTCGCGACGAAGTCCGCGTCGGTCCCGTCGCGTCCGGCTCCCAAGAGGGTGACATCGTGACCGCGCTCGACGAGCCCGTCGGTCAGCTGGGCCAGCATGAACTCGATGCCGCCGTAACCCTTAGGGGGGACCTCGAAGAACGACGGTGCCACGATGGCTATCCGCAACGGCGTTACATGTTGCATGGTCGCCGGTTCTCCCGTCCGTGGTGAGGCGCAAAGTGTGGGGCGTGACTACCCGGTCAGATCGATGTCATGCACGCTGCTCAGCGGCGGACGAGGCTCGGTAATGAGCTCCAAGCCGTCGGGAAGACCGGCGACTCGGGCGATTCCGCGGTTCGTCACATCCACGGAAACGCGCCCCCCACCAAGCGGGACGTTGTCCAGCTCAAGCGGGCCGAAGCCTTCCGGTAGCACGGGAGCGAGCCACACCTTCCCGTGCGGGACCCAGGGGTCGAAGCGCAATAGCGTCCGGAGCAACTGAATCGGCGCAGCGGACGCCCAAGCCTGCGGCGAACATGAGGTGGGGAACGGTACCGGGAGCGGATAGTCCGCTCGGTCAAAGCCGCAGAACAGCTCCGGCAGCCGGCCGCCGAACGCGCCGGCAGCTGCGAACAGCGCGGCGGCGACCTGCTGCGCCTCATCGACGAAGCCGTAACGCATCAGCCCGGCTGCCACGATGGCGTTGTCATGTGGCCAGACCGAGCCGTTGTGATAGCTGATCGGGTTGTAGGCACCCATGGAGGAGGCGAGCGTACGGATTCCCCATCCGCTGAACATCTCGGGTGACATCAATCGCTCGACGACCAAGGGTGCTTTGTCCTGGTCGACGATTCCAGACCAAAGACAGTGGCCGATGTTAGACGTCAGGGAATCGACCGGACGCTTGTCTCGATCCAGCGCCATCGCGTACCAACCGCGATCGGGCAGCCAGAACTGCTCGTTGAAGGCATCCCGTAGCAGACTCGCCCGACGTACCCAGCGCTGTCGAGTCTCCTCGTCGCCGGTCTCCCACGCGAAGTAGGCGCGGGCGAGGAACGCGGAGTAGGCGTAGGCCTGGACCTCACATAGGGCGATGGGTGGCTGCGCAAACGTCCCGTCGGCGAATGTCACCGCATCGTGCGAGTCCTTCCACCCCTGGTTGGCGAGGCCACGATCGGTCGCCCGCTGATACTCGACGAACAGGTCGCCGTCCCGGTCTCCGTACTCGACCAGCCACTCGATTGCACGATCAGCGTGCCCGAGCAGGGCATCCACCTCCTTGGGATCAAGACCCCAGCGGCGGAGCTCGCCGAGCAGGACGACGAAGAGCGGCGTGGCATCAGCAGTGCCGTAGTAGATCCTGCTGCCGCCAATGGCCGGACCGGTCTCTGGGCCAAGCCGAACCTCGTGCAAGATCCGGCCCGGCTGCTCCTCGGAGACAGGATCGATCGTGCTGCCCTGTAGCCGTGCGAGCGTTCTCAGCGTGCCAAGCGCGAGACTCGGGTCGATCGACAGCGCCATATAAGAGGTGAGGAGCGAGTCACGCCCGAACAACGCCATGAACCAGGGCGCGCCCGCTGCGACTGCGTACGCATCAGGGTGCTCAGGGTCGAAGATCCGCAGCGCGCCCAGATCCTGTCGGCTCCGGTACAGCGTCCGAGCGAGGCTTTGGTCGGGTGTCTGCACAACCGGCGACGACTCCCGCCACGCTCGCGACCGCTGCGCCGGTACTGTCTCTTCCAATGGCCGATCGGTCGGAAATGGTGGGCTGAGCTCCTGTCCATCGATCAGCGGTATGACCTGTATCACTGTCTGCCAACCGCTCCGCGGCGGGACGACGGCACGCACCGTGAGTCCATGCGATGTGGCCGTCGCATCCGGGCAGACGACCCTTACGCCACGGCTGGTGCGTGATTGACCGTATTGCCGCCATAGCCTCAGGGCGCGATCCTCGACCTGGGACTCAGGAGCTGTAAGGTCGCCGACCCAACCCCCTTTCACCTGGAACAGGTCGGCGAAGTCGGCGTCGAGCATGAGGTCCAGTCGGACTGCTGCCGGCTCGGTGCCGAGATTCTCCAGGGCGATGTTCTCTCGCATACCCTCACCGACGAAGCGCTCTCGCCGGACGAGGAGAGTGCTCTCGTGGAGACCAGGCCGGGGCCGAGCCCGGCCGACGAAAGTCGCGAAGTACGGCTCAGTGGACATCACGGCAAGCGGCTGGATGGCTGCGCCGTCCAGCACCAGCGACCACCGCGACAAGACGCGTGTATCGCGGACGAACACGCCCTGCGACGTCCCCGGAGTGATGTCCCCGTTCGATTCGCAGACGCAGAAGGACGAGCCCTCCACGAGGGTTACCCAAGCAGTGCCGATGCTCGGGGGTTCGAGCACGGCTGAGCTTTCGGTCATGGGGTCGAACCTCCGGGACTCGGTACGAGGGCAATCCTGGGTTCTACGTTGTGCCGCGCGCTCGAGCCGAGCGGTCAGTCCTGACGGCACCGGGCGGGCTCTGCTGCGGTATCCCGCTGTGCCGGCTGCCGCCCTCCCGCTCGTAAATGGCAACGTCTAGTCAAGCGGGTATCCCGCCCTGAGAACGTCAATCGTGGCGGTTCCCTCCAGGCTCGGTGTCCGCGTCGCCGGAACCGCCCGAGCAGCTTCGTTCCTTCGTCCGCCCACAACACGATGCTTGCCAGCTCGAGGCAAATCAGCCAATCGTCGAGGTCCAGCGGCGTGGTCCCGCTGCTCCCGGCTCGCGATCTGGTTGGCCGAGTCCGTCAAGGGCCGGGGTGTCGACGGTGCCCGGCAGACGGCAACGACGGAATGGCGCAGCCTTCCCTTACATGGCCCTGCGCACGACGAAGCTCATCGACCGATGCCGGCCTCATAGGCCATCAGCCCAATCTGGGTACGGTTCGCGCACTGGAGCTTGACCAGCAGCCGGGAGACGTACCCCTTGACGGTGGCCTCGGTGAGATACAGGCGCGTGGCGATCTGCGCGTTCGACAGCCCCTGGCCCAGGCAGGCCAGAACTTCGGTCTCCCGTTCCGTGAGCTCGCTGATCAGCCGCCGCCGGTGGTCAAGGTCCTCCGTACGCCGGGACGCTGTCGTCACCAACCGTCGGGTAGCAGCAGGCGAGAGCACGGTGTGGCCATCGGCGGCCACCCGGACGAGCTCGATCAGGTCTTCTGGCGGTGTGGATTTGAGTAGGAACCCGGCCGCACCTGCTCGAAGCGCGCGGAGGACGTGGTCGTCGGTGTCGAAGGTCGTGAGCACTACGATTGCCGGCGGCTGGTGGAGGGCTTTGATCCGCTCGATGGCCGTGAGCCCGTCCACACCCGGCATGCGCAGGTCCATGAGCACCACATCCGGTCGGTGCCGGATGACTGATTCGACGGCGGCTGCACCGTCATAGGCCGCCTCCACCACATCGATGTCCTCGACCGAGCCGAGGATGGTCTGCAGATGGGCGCACACCATCGGCTCGTCGTCGACGACGAGCACCCGCGTCTGGTCACGGGTCACAGCGTGACGTCCTCCAGCCGCGGAGTGGTCGGGGCGTGAGTCGGCAGTGTCGCCGCCAGATCGAACCCGCCGTCAGGAGCGGGTCCGGCCTCCAGCGTCCCGTCGATCAACTCAACTCGCTGACGCAGCCCTAGCAGCCCGGTGCCGGATCGGGCAGCCAGCGCCGGGTCGGCGCTACCCGTGGGGATGCTGTTGTGGACGCTCAGACGCACGGTGCCCGCGCAGTATTGCAAGTGAACCCGAGCGCTGGCGCCTGGAGCGTGCTTACGCACGTTGGTGAGCGCCTCCTGGACCACCCGGTACGCCGTCCGGCCGACGACGGGCGACACCAACGTAGCCTTGCCTTCCTCGATGTATGCGACCGGGACGCCCACCGACTCCGACTCGACCATCAGTGCCGACAAGTCGGGGATTAGGACGGGCCGATCGGGGGAAGAGAGGGCCGTCGCTGTGCCCGGATCCCCGTTGTCTGCCCCGGTCGCGCTGTCCCGCAGAACTCCGACGAGGTCGCGCAGCTCGTCCAATGCCTGGCTGCCGGCTGCACGTAGCTCCTCGGCAGCGTGCCGGGTTGCCTCGCTATCCGCGGTCATCAGCAGGGCGCCGGCTCGCAACACCATGAGGCTCACCCGATGGGTGACAACGTCGTGCATCTCCGCGGCCAGTCTGGCCCGTTCGTCGATACGGGCTTGCTCGGCAAGCAGCCGTTGCTCGCGCTCGGCGCGCTCGACCCGCTCGACCAGCGACTGCAGCAATCGTCGGCGCGCCGCCATATACATGCCCAGCAAGGCAGGTCCCACGATGAAGATCAGGCTCTGCAGCAACCACGGTGAGTTCGGCGGAGCGTCCCACGTATGTGAACCGATGACCACCAGTGCCACGACCGGCACCCACGCGATAGGCACCCATCCAACGCGCCGACCCCCCGCATACGCCGTCACGGCATAGGCAGCGAATGGTGCCGCGGGCGGCAGCCACGGCATCGCGGTCCGCTCCAGGTTCTCCGGGACGAGCGTGCCCGGTGCGACCAGGTCCACCAAGGCGATCGCCGCAGCGGCCGCGGTTACGATCCACGCGACCGCCAGCGGCCTCCGCCGGCGGAGCAGCAGGCAGAGCGCGAGGGCAGTCTGGGCTGCGACGGTCAGCCCACCCAGCGGTTCGAGGAACGGTGGCGAGCCTCTGGTGGTAGCGAACCCCAGCACCGCGGCGACCGCCACCGCCGCGAGGTCGAAGGCGGTGTCGCGCCGCAGGCCGGAGATCGCGACCTTCACATCTCAAAGGTACGCACCGCGCACCTCACAGCCAGGCTGAGCGCGATCGATCCCGCTAAGACCCTACGAAAGTCGCACGTCTGAGGCCGAGGTCACGACCTTCGCAGGCACGCGTCCATACCTTCCACCCTGCCGCCGCGCTCAGCTCTTCGGCTCGAATCGATAGCGAGGGCAGCTCGCCCTTGCATCGGCCCATCAGCAGCGGAGGGACATCATGACCCACCCGACCGCGCAAGCCCCGGCTCACCTCGCCGCTAGCCGAACAACCGAGATGGCCGAAGCGGCGGCACGTACCGAATCAGTCTCCAAGATCTACGGTACGGGAGACACCCGAGTGACCGCGATAGACGAAGTCACCGTCGATATCCCCCGCGGCCGCTTCACCGCGATCATGGGACCGTCAGGCTCCGGCAAATCCACCCTGATGCACTGCATGGCCGGCCTGGATGCGGCCAGCAGCGGACAGGTGTACGTCGGCGAGGTCGAGCTGTCGAGCCTCGACGACAAGCGTCTGACGCGGCTGCGGCGGGACAAGGTGGGGTTCGTCTTCCAGGCGTTCAACCTGGTACCGACGCTGACCGCACTGGAGAACATCAGCCTTCCGGCGAGGATCGCCGGGCGCAAGCCCGATCAGGCCTGGCTCGACCTGGTCATCGACACGGTCGGCATACGCGACCGGCTTGGTCACCGGCCCGCACAGCTCTCCGGAGGACAGCAGCAGCGGGTCGCATGCGCGCGGGCATTGGCCGGCCGCCCAGAGATCGTTTTCGCGGACGAACCCACCGGGAACCTGGACTCGCGGGCCGGTGCCGATGTGCTGTCGTTGCTGCAGGGTGCTGTCCGGCGAGCCGGCCAGACCGTTGTCATGGTCACCCACGACCCCGTTGCCGCAGCCTATGCGGACCAGGTCCTCTTCCTCGCGGATGGCCGGATCGTCTATCGCATGCTCGACCCGACCGCACCGAGGGTGCTCGAGCGGATGAAGGCGTTCGATCGGCTCGAGAGGGAGACCCAGTGATCGCCAGGCTCGCCATCCGCGGGCTCGTTGCGCATAAGCTTCGCCTCGCGGTCACCTTGGTGGCCATCGCCCTGGGAGTCGCCTTCGTCTCCGCCGCCATGATCTTCTCCGCAACGACGAACGCCGCCCTCGACCGTTTGTTCACCGCCGC
>DATBRJ010000215.1:0-12721 GCA_036560395.1 Actinomycetes bacterium
CTTCATGACCACCACCGTGCACCCCGAGCTCGAGGGTCTCGGCCACTATGAGTACGGCTGGGCAGACTCCGATGTCGCCGGTGCGGATGCTCTACGCGGCCTCTCCGAGGCCGTTGTCAGGGACATCTCAGCACGGAAGAACGAGCCGGAGTGGATGCTGGAACGGCGGCTGAAGGGACTGCGGCTGTTCGACAAGAAGCCGATGCCGACGTGGGGCGCAGACCTGTCCGGCATCGACTTCGACAACATCAAGTATTTCGTGCGCTCGACCGAGAAGCAGGCGACGAGCTGGGACGAGCTGCCGGCGGACATCAAGAACACCTACGACAAGCTCGGCATCCCCGAGGCGGAGAGGCAGCGGCTGGTCGCGGGCGTCGCCGCCCAGTACGAGTCGGAGGTCGTCTACCACAAGATCCGTGACGATCTTGAGGAGCAAGGGGTCATCTTCCTGGATACCGACACCGGTCTGCGCGAGCACGAGCACCTGTTCAAGGAGTATTTCGGCTCGGTCATCCCGGCCGGTGACAACAAGTTCGCCTCGCTCAACACCGCGGTGTGGTCCGGCGGGTCCTTCATCTACGTGCCAAAGGGAGTGCACGTCGAGATCCCGCTGCAGGCCTACTTCCGGATCAACACCGAGAACATGGGCCAGTTCGAGCGGACGCTGATCATCGTCGACGAGGGCGCTTACGTGCACTACGTCGAGGGCTGCACCGCGCCGATCTACTCGTCGGACTCTCTCCATTCGGCCGTCGTCGAGATCATCGTCAAGAAGAACGCTCGCTGCCGCTACACCACGATCCAGAACTGGTCGAACAACGTCTACAACCTCGTGACGAAGCGTGCGATCGCCCACCAGGGCGCGACCATGGAGTGGATCGACGGCAACATCGGGTCCAAGGTCACGATGAAGTACCCGGCCGTCTGGCTGATGGGGGAGCACGCCAAGGGCGAGACGCTGTCGATCGCGTTCGCCGGCGAAGGCCAGCACCAGGACGCCGGTGCCAAGATGGTGCACGCGGCGCCGCACACGTCGTCCACGATCATTTCCAAGTCAGTGGCTCGAGGCGGCGGCCGGACGTCTTATCGTGGCTTGGTTCAGGTCCAGCCCGGCTCGCACCACAGCGCCTCGACGGTCAAGTGCGACGCACTCCTCATCGATACGGTCAGCCGCTCGGACACCTACCCCTATGTGGACGTGCGCGAGGACGACGTCGCGATGGGGCATGAGGCGACGGTCTCGAAGGTGAGCGATGACCAGCTCTTCTACCTGATGAGCCGCGGTCTCACTGAGGACGAGGCGATGGCGATGATCGTGCGCGGTTTCATCGAGCCGATCGCGCGTGAGCTGCCGATGGAGTACGCCCTTGAGCTGAACCGGCTGATCGAGCTGCAGATGGAAGGAGCGGTGGGCTGACCGTGACCGAGACGATCAATACGTCCGGGGTGACGGTCGCACCGCATACGCACGGAGACGATGGTCACCGGCGCACCTCAACGGGCAGCGCGCTGCACTCGTTCGCCTCGTTCGACCCGGCAGACTTCCCGATTCCGTCGGGTCGGGAGGAAGCGTGGCGCTTCACCCCGACCCGGCGGTTGCGCGGCCTGCACCAGCGCGACCCGCAACCGGGTCCACCGTTGCAGACAGATATCGAGACTGCACCTGAGGTGAAGGTCGAGGTTGTGGACCGCGCCGATCCTCGGATCGGTCGGGCCGCGACCCCCACGGATCGAGTGGCCGCGCTGGCCTGGGCATCGTTTAGCGAGGCCCTGGTGGTGACCGTGCCGCGTGACACCAAGGCCTCGGCGCCTACGGTCATTCGCAGGTCTGGTGGCTCCGCCGGTCCGGACCCCGCCTTTGGGCATCTCGTCATCGACGTCGAGCCCTATGCCGAGGCGGTCGTCGTCCTCGACCACGTGGGCTCCGCGACCTACGCCGCTAACGTCGAGCTGAACGTCGCCGAGGGCGCCAAGCTCACGTTCGTCAGCATCCAGGACTGGGCTGACGACACGGTGCACCTGGCGCATCACTATGCAACGCTCGGCCGGGACGCCATCTTCAAGTCGGTGGTGGTCACCTTTGGCGGCGAGCTGGTACGGCTCTTCCCGCAGGTGGCATACGACGGGTCCGGCGGTGATGCGGAGTTGCTCGGTATCTACTTCGCCGATGAGGGCCAGCACCTCGAGCACCGGCTCTTCGTCGACCATGCGCAGCCGCACTGTCGCAGTCGTGTCGCGTATAAAGGAGCGCTGCAGGGCGCATCGGCGCGCACGGTGTGGATCGGTGACGTGCTCATTCGCAAGGAAGCCATCGGCACGGATACCTATGAGCTCAACCGCAATCTCGTGCTGACCGACGGCGCCCGCGCCGACTCCGTACCGAATCTCGAGATCGAGACGGGCGAGATCGTCGGCGCCGGCCACGCCAGCGCAACCGGCCGCTTCGACGACGAGCAGCTGTTCTACCTGCAAGCCAGGGGAATCCGTGAGGACGAGGCCAGGCGGCTGGTGGTTCGCGGGTTCTTCGCCGAGCTGGTCGCCCGAATCGGCGTGCCCGAGGTCGAGGAACGCCTGCTTGCCAAGGTCGAGGACGAGCTGGCCCGCTCACTTCGCAGCGGACCGGTAGAGATCCGTCCCATCGAGGTGTCGGCCGCTGGGAGCGGCAGGACGACATCCGCCGATGCCGCCCACCCCCACCCCGCCGTCGCCGAGGAGAGAACGTGACCACGCTCGAGATCCACGACTTGCATGTTTCCGTCGAGGCCGAGGGGGGCCCTACGGAGATCCTGCGTGGAGTCGACCTGACCGTACGTCAGGGTGAGACCCACGCGATCATGGGACCGAACGGCTCAGGCAAGTCGACCCTCGCGTACAGCATCGCGGGCCATCCGAAGTACAAGGTAACCGCGGGCAAGGTCACCCTCGATGGCGAGGACGTGCTTAGCATGAGCGTCGACGCCCGAGCCCGTGCCGGTCTCTTCCTCGCGATGCAGTACCCCGTTGAGGTGCCTGGGGTGTCCGTCTCCAACTTCCTTCGCACCGCGGCAACCGCGACCAGAGGTGAAGCACCCAAGCTGCGGACCTGGGTCAAGGAGGTGCGGGAGGCGATGGAGGAGCTGTCCATCGACCCGAGCTTCGCCGAGAGGGACGTCAACGCGGGGTTCTCCGGTGGCGAGAAGAAGCGCCACGAGATCCTGCAGCTTGAGTTGCTCAAGCCCCGCATCGCGATCCTCGATGAGACCGACTCGGGACTCGACATCGATGCGCTCAAGGTGGTCGCCGCCGGGGTCAACCGGGTTCGCGAGACCGGCGAGGTAGGCGTGCTGCTGATCACGCACTACACACGCATCCTGCGCTACATCGAGCCGGATTTCGTCCATGTCTTCATCGACGGCCGGATCGTCCAGGAGGGCGGGCCTGAGCTCGCCGAGGCGCTTGAGGCAGAGGGCTACGAACGGTTCGTCTCTCCCGCGAAGTCCCAACCTGCAGAAGGAATCCACGTCCCTGGTGCGCGGGCGACGGCGTCATGACCCGGGATGTCTCGGCGAGCCAGGCGGACGTGGATCCAAGCCGGCGCGACAGGAGATCCGCGGCACCGCCGGCTGAGGTCATCCCTGGCGACTCCGCGTCGCATGTGGCCGTCCCCGCCGACGAGCATCAGGAGCTTCGTGGGCTGGAGCCGGGAGTCCCGCCGGGCGGTGCCTACGGCGCTGTCGTCGCAGCCGGGCACGCCCGGCTGCTGCCGGAGGAGATCCGCAAGGACTTCCCGATCCTCGATCGGCTCGTCCATGGCAATCCGCTGGTCTACCTCGACAGCGCTAACACCTCGCAGAAGCCCCGGCAGGTGCTCGAGGTGATGACCGATCACTACGAGCGGCACAACGCCAACATCGCCCGCGCCGTCCACCAGCTCGGCACCGAGGCCACTGAGGCCTACGAAAATGCCCGAACCAAGATCGCCGGCTTCGTCAAGGCGCCGTCACGGGACGAGGTGATCTTCACCAAGAACATCACCGAGGCGCTCAACCTTGTCGCCAACACGCTGGCAAGCGGTCTCGCGGACGACCCGCGGCTTCGCCTGGGTCCCGGCGACGAGGTCGTCATCAGCGAGATGGAGCACCACTCCAACATCGTGCCGTGGCAGCTCGCCTGCCGGCGGACCGGAGCCCGGCTTCGCTGGTTCGGCCTAACCGACCATGGCCGGCTTGACCTGACCGACCTCGAGTCTCTGATCAACGAGCGGACGAAGTTGGTCTCTATCGCTCACCAGTCCAACATGCTGGGCACGATCAACTCGCTGTCGCCGATCCTGAAGCGGGCCCGCGAGATGGGTGCACTCGTCCTCATCGACGGAGCGCAGGCGGTGCCGCATATGCCGGTCAACCTGTCGAAGCTGGGGGTCGACTTCTATGCCTTTACCGGGCACAAGATGTGCGGCCCGACCGGGATCGGCGTGCTCTGGGGGCGCAGGGAGCTCCTCGACGCGCTGCCTCCGTTTCTCGGTGGCGGCGAGATGATCGAGACCGTCACGATGGCCGAGTCCACCTTCGCCCCGGTCCCGCACAAGTTCGAGGCCGGCACTCCACCGATCGCGCAGGCCATCGGGCTTGGTGCCGCGGTGGACTATCTCTCCGCCATCGACATGCACGAGATCAGGGCACATGAAGGGGCGCTGACGGCCTATGCCCTCGACGGCCTCGCTACGGTGCCTGGGCTTCGAGTGATCGGGCCGGTGTGGACGGTGAACAGGGGCGGCACGATCTCGTTCACGATGAAGGGCATCCATCCGCATGATGTCGGCCAGGTGCTCGACGAGCTGGGCATCGCCGTCCGCGTCGGGCACCACTGCGCCCGCCCTGCCTGCCTGCGCTACGAGGTACCCGCGACCACACGTGCGTCGTTCTACCTCTACAACACCCTCGCCGAGGTCGACGCGCTCATCGCGGGTCTTCGGCAGGTCAGGAAGTTCTTCGGGTGATCGCGTTGTTGTCGTCGATGCCCCTTAGAGCCGATTCCCGATGGTCAGGATCAACGACTGATGCTTGAGTTCTCCTCGCTGTACCAGGAGATCATCCTGGATCACTACCGCAACCCCCAGAACAAGGGGCTGCGGGAGCCCTTCGATGTCGAGGTTCGGCATGTCAACCCGGTCTGCGGCGACGAGGTGACAATGCGGGTCAGGCTCGCCGGCGACCGGATCGAGGATGTCTCGTACGACTCGGAGGGCTGCTCGATCAGCCAAGCGTCGGAATCCGTGCTGACCGAGCTGGTGATCGGGCGGACGGTCGGCGAGGCGATGAAGACCGCAGAGGTCTTCGGAGAGCTGATGGCATCCAAGGGGGAGCTCGAGCCCGACGAGGACATCCTCGGCGACGCGGTCGCTTTCGCCGGGGTGTCGAAGTACCCGGCACGCATCAAGTGTGCGCTCCTCGGCTGGATGGCCTGGAAGGACGCCACAACACAGGCGCTCGCAAGCGTCGGCATGCGAGCCTATGGCTCCGGCGCCGCAGGCGACGGCGCGGAGTCGGCAGCAGAGGAGGATGAGTCATGACCGCGGTCGACACGCCCGCGTCCGTCGAGGACGTCACCGAGGCGATGCGCGATGTCGTCGACCCGGAGCTCGGCATCAACGTCGTCGATCTGGGTCTGGTCTACGGCATCACGATCTCGTCGGACAACGTGGCCGCCATCGACATGACGCTCACGTCCGCGGCATGCCCGCTGACAGATGTGATCGAGGATCAGGCACAAACGGCGCTGGACGGCCTCGTCAAGGACTTCAGGATCACCTGGGTCTGGATGCCGCCGTGGGGTCCGGACAAGATCACTGACGAGGGCCGTGAGCAGCTGCGTGCCCTCGGCTTCAACGTCTGAGCCCGAGTTCGAAGCCCCCGGTGAGCGTGGCTCGGCGCGCCGCCATGGGCAGTCAGCAGACGATCGAGGTCATGCCCGAGCGCCTGATGCGCTGGTGCCAGGGGTTCGCGGACCGGCACGGCGGCGTCACCTCGACGGACAGGTCTCCCCTGCGGTGGACCCTCCTCGCCGGCGACGGCGTCCGAGCCCGGATCGAGCCGGCCTTCCCACCGGTGAAGGTCGGCGTGGGCGAGAGCGCCGGCCTCGACATCGGCGATTTGGTTGAGCATGCGCTGGCCGAGCGGACGGTGGGCGTGTTGCTGGTACGGCTCGGTGCGCATGCCGCCGGTGTCTTCCAGGGATCACAGTTGGTGTCTTCGAAGGTCGGCCGCGCGCTCGTGCACGGCCGGTCGAAGGCTGGGGGCTGGTCGCAGCAGCGATTCGCCCGCCGCCGTGCCGGCCAGGCTCGGGAGTCACTCGCCGACGCGGCAGCCGTGACCGCCCGCGTCTTGTTGCCCGAGATAGCCCGGCTCGATGCGGTGGTGCTCGGCGGCGACCGCAGGGCGATCGACCGGCTGCGAGGGGACGGCAAGCTGGCGCCCGTCTTCGACCGTGCCGTCGAACGCTTTCTCACCGTCCCCGAACCACGTTTGGCGATCCTGCGGGACGCCCCCCGCCTCTTCCGCTCAGCCCGCGTGATGCTGGAGCCGGTAGCAGAGTAGCGACGCGAGTTTGCTCCGAGCATCCCGCATGGCACGCGGGCAGTCGGAGGACTTCCCATGACTGCGGTGACGCTGGGGTCCCGAGCACTCCCATGATGACTGGTATTTCCGGCCGGATTTCGGCCCCTAACCGCCACTGATCATGGAGTGGACGACGACACTAGAGCGCGCCGGAGAACGTGTCGCAGGCGTTGGGGTTACCGGTCTCGTAGCCGGTGCTGAACCAATGGACTCGCTGCTCAGACGAGCCGTGCGTCCACGCCTCCGGGTTGATCTGCCCAGTAGCCCGGCCCTGGATCCGGTCGTCACCGACAGCGGCGGCTGCATCGAGCGCCTGGTTGATGTCGGATTGGCTGAACGGCTCGGTGTAGAAGCCGGTGTCGACCGCGTGCTTAGCCCACACCCCGGCATAGCAGTCGGCCTGTAGCTCAAGGCGAACGGAGCCGCTCTGTGGACCTTGCCGGTCACCAGCCACCCGGTTCATCGTGCCGAGCAGATTCTGAACATGGTGACCGTACTCGTGCGCGATGACGTAGGCCTGCGCGAACGGGCCGCCCTGTGCACCGAACTGGGACTGGAGTTGCTGGAAGAACCCGAGGTCGAGGTAGACCTTCTGGTCCGGTGGGCAATAGAACGGCCCGACCTCGGAAGTCGCGAATCCGCATCCGGTCTGGACCGCGCCGCTGAACAGCACGGTCCGGGCAGGGGTGTACTGCTCGCCCGAGCGGGTGAAGGTGTCGTCCCAATAGTTCTGGATGCTGTTGACCACGCCGACGACTCGACAGTCCTCTGACTGGTCGGCGTCCTGACCGGTCCGGCACTGCTGGCTGAGGTTGGTGCCCGGTTGGAGTTGGTCCGCCTGGCCGGAGTCCCCACCGCCCACAAGGTCGCCGACATTTCCGCCGAACAGCAGCGCAAGGATTAGGCCGACGATGCCCAGGCCACCGCCGATCGCCATGCCGCCACCAGGGATCCTGCGGCCGCGAACGTCCTCGACCTGTGACGGGTCGAGCCGTGCGTTGTCGTCGAAGTCCATCGCTGGCCGCCTCCTGCGCGGGATCGCGTCGCCGTGGGCCCAGGGTGTCTCTCACCGTAGCGGCGACGTGCAAACCTGCCCTGGAGCTGCCTGGCGTGCTGGCCGACCAGGTCACTCGCCGCCGGGTTGGCTTGCAGGGAGCCGCCACAACGATCACGTGAGGGGCACGTAGACCCCAACCGCCGAGACATGAAGGGCACCTTCATGCGTCTCGTGATGGGGTGAGGTTCCTTTCATGTTGGTCGGGCGGGGATGGTGGGGCCTCGCCCGCCCGGTTATTCACCACCGGTAAATCAGATTGCGGCGGGCCGTACACTGGTCGGGTGCTTGCGAGCTAGCGACGCCGCTCAGCGGCCGACCCCGACGCCTGGGCAGGCAGCGGGTCGGCCAGTGGCTCGTTACGGCGTCGCTGATTCTCTTACTCGGAGCACGAAACCATGATTACCGCAACCGATCTCGAACTGCGTGTGGGCGCACGCCAGCTGCTCATGCCGACGTCCTTCCTGGTGGCTCCTGGGGACCGCATCGGCCTGGTCGGCCGCAACGGCGCGGGTAAGACCACCCTGACAAAGGCGCTCGCAGGCGAGGGTCTGCCTGCGGCGGGGCGAGTTCGCCGCACCGGGACCGTGGGGTATCTGCCACAGGACCCGCGTACCGGTGATCTTGATGTCCTGGCCCGCGACCGGATTCTCAGCGCCAGGGATCTCGACAGTGTGGTCAGCCGGCTCCGGGCGGCGGAGGGCGCGATGGCTAGCGCCGACCTAGCGACACACGAGCGTGCCATGCGAGCGTACGGACGGCTCGAGGCCGAATTCCTCGCAAGGGGTGGGTACGCGGCGGAGGCCGAAGCGGCGCAGATCGCGGCGAGCCTAGGGCTGCCGGACCGTGTCCTTACTCAGCCAATCGGCACCCTCTCTGGCGGGCAACGGCGACGGGTGGAGCTCGCGCGGATCCTGTTTTCCGGCGCCGAGAACCTGCTCCTCGACGAACCGACGAACCACCTCGACGCCGACTCGATCCTCTGGCTACGCGGCTTCCTCAAAGCCTTTCCCGGCGGCTTCGTCGTGATCTCCCACGACGTGGGGCTCATCGACACTTGTGTGAACCGGGTCTTCCATCTGGACGCGAACCGTGCCGAGCTCGACATCTACAACGTCGGCTGGAGTACCTACCTTCAGCAGCGCGAACAGGACGAACGCCGCCGCCGGCGCGAACGGGTAAACGCCGAGAAGAAGGCAGCAGCGCTGCTCGCTCAGGCTGATCGAATGCGGGCCAAGGCCACCAAGGCAGTCGCCGCGCAGAATATGGCTCGTCGCGCCCAGCGGCTGCTCGCCGGGGTCGACGGGGAGGTCGTGCGGGACAAGGTTGCCAAGCTGCGGCTGCCGAAGCCGGCACCGTGCGGCAAGACGCCGCTGACGGCAAGCGGTCTATCCAAATCGTACGGTTCGCTCGAGGTCTTCACCGACGTGGATCTCGCGGTCGACCGCGGTGCGCGGGTGGTCGTTCTCGGTCTCAACGGCGCGGGCAAGACAACGCTTCTTCGCATCCTCGCGGGCCTTGAACCGGCGGACACCGGGATCGTCGCGCCGGGCCACGGCCTGAAGCTCGGCTACTACGCGCAGGAGCACGAGACGCTCGATCCGGAACGCTCGGTTCTAGAGAACATGCGCTCGGCCACCCCGGATCTCACCGACTCTGAGCTCCGCACAGTGCTCGGCTCATTCCTGTTCTCCGGGGCCGATGTGGACAAGCCCGCCTCCGTGTTGTCGGGTGGCGAGAAGACCCGCTTGGCGCTGGCGACGCTGGTCGTGTCCAGCGCTAACGTCCTGCTGCTCGACGAGCCGACCAACAACCTCGACCCGGCGAGTCGCGCCGAGGTTCTCATGGCGCTGCGAACCTATCCGGGCGCCATCGTGCTGGTCACCCATGACGAGGGTGCGGTGGACGCGCTGGGGCCGGAGCGGCTGATCCTGTTGCCGGATGGGGTCGAGGACCTGTGGAACGATTCCTACGCCGACCTCGTCGCTCTCGCGTAAACATGACCGAATCGGGTGGCATCGCGGTCCGGTGACCGGAATCGGGCGTTTATGACAGCGGCTTGAGGACAGGTTGGGGCGGATTTCTGTCCGTTTCCGCCCGGTCTGACCTGAAGATCGGCTGATCGTGGTCACTCATTGGGTCCAATCGCTGGCCGATCACGCAAGAATGAGTGATCATGGGTCAGAGGGAAGGATCAACACCCGAGGAGGCACCCGTGGTCGAGTCCCTGAAGAAGGGCAGCCGGGTCACCGGCCCCGCACGCGAGAAGCTCGCGTCAGACCTGAAGAAGAAGTACGAGGGGGGTTCGAGCATCCGCGCGCTGGCGGAGTCGACCGGGCGGTCCTACGGCTTCGTGCATCGCATGCTGACCGAATCCGGCGTGCAGCTCCGGGGACGTGGCGGCGCCACGCGGGGCAAGAAGGCCACCGCGGCAGCATCATCTTGACCCCGACCCAGGAGGGCGCCAGACAGCATGACGTTGTCCGGCGCCCTCTCTGATCCTCGGCGATAGCCTTCGCCCGTCGGCTCGCCGCCTCTGCCTGCCCGGCAGCGATCCCCGACGAAGGCAAGGAGGTGGCCGCCAATGGATCTCGCGCTGTCCGCCGAGCATGATGCCGCGCGGGCGGTATTCCGGCGATGGGTGGACGACGTCGTTGCGCCGTCGGCGATCCGCAACGATCGCGAGGAGCGCTTCCCCAGCGAGGCCCTGGACGGGCTGCGGACCACCGGCTACATCGGTTTGACGATCCCCGACGAGTACGGCGGCGGAGGTGCCGACCCGCTGGCGTACACGCTCCTGATCGAGGAGCTCGGACGCGGAGACGCCAATGTGCGGTCGATCGTCTCGGTGCACCTCGGCCTGGTTGCCGGCTCGATCGCCCGGTGGGGAAGCCGAGAGCAGCGGACACGCTGGCTGCCTTCGATGGCGACCGGCGAGGTGCTCGGCTGCTTCGGATTGACCGAGCCGGACTACGGCTCGAACCCGGCCGATCTCAGCGCGAAGGCCGAGCCCATTCCCGCCGGAGGCTGGCGGCTGTCTGGCAGGAAGGTCTTCATCACCAATGGCTCCATCGCGGGAGTCGCGCTGATCATGGCCAGGACCGGCGGTCCCGGCGCCGGCGGTGTGTCTGCCTTCCTGGTGCCGACCGACGCCGCCGGATTCACCGCCCGGCCGATTCACGGAAAGCTCGGGCTCCGGTCGTGCGACACCGCGGAGCTGATCCTCGATGGCGTCGAGGTCGGCGCGGACGCGCTTCTCGGACCCGCGGGCGCCGGTCTCAAGGTGGCGTTGCGGGCCCTCGACGACGGGCGGATGTCGATTGCCGCGTCAAGCGTGGGGATCGCGCAGGCCGCACTCGATGCGATGGTGTCCTACGCCGGATCGCGGGAGCAGTTCGGGAAGCCCATAGCCGGGCATCAGCTCGTCGCCGAGCTGATCGCAGACACCGCTGTCGAGCTCGAGGCAGCGCGCTTGCTCACGTGGCGATGCGCAGACCTGGCGAGCCGGGGACATGACTACCGGGTCGCGGCCTCGCGGGCGAAGCTGTATGCCACCGAGATGGCCGTGCGTGCTGCGAACAACTGCGTTCAGGTTCACGGTGGATACGGCTATGTCGACGAATACATCGCCGGCAAGCTGCTGCGCGACGCCCGCGTGGCGACGCTGTACGAAGGCACTACGCAGATCCAGAAGCTGCTCATTGCGCGCGACCTGACAGGGGTTTCCGCCTTCTAACGGCTTCGAGATCTCTTCAGGTCAAGCGGACGGGCGCAGCCGGTGCTCGCGGGCTGGTGGATGCTCGTCGCCGGGCAGCAGCCGGTCCTGGGCGGGATGCTCGACCAGGGCGAGTACCCGGCTTGCCATGAACCGAGCCGATCGCACCGGGCTGCCGGTGCGGGTGACCTCGGTCACCTCGACGATGCCGCGGCCGGTCGAGATCTCGACCCGCCGTCCCGCGCGGGTGGCGACGACCTCGTAGGTCTTCACCTCGCCGCCGGCGTCGACGACGATCTCCACCCGATCACCTTTCATACCTCCAGCATGCCCGGTGCCAGCTCATTCGCACCAAGATTTGGGACCATCGCCGACCGGAAAATGTGATCCAAGGTCCCTCAACTGCGGGGCTCCCTGCCCCTCAACCCAGCGCGTGCCAAGAAGGTGGGAGCGCTTGTCTTAGCGGACGAGGTGCTGGCGGAACCAAGCCGATGCCAGATCGCTGACCTTCTCGATGGCGCCTGGTTCCTCGAAGAGGTGACCGGCACCGGGGACAACCGCGAGCTCATGAGGCGCAGTGAGCACGGCCGCGGCTTGGACGTTGAGCGAGATAACCTGCTCGTCCCGCTGACCGACGATCAGCAGGGTGGCTGCCTTCACATAGCCGAGCTGGCCACCGGCGAGATCGGGCCGGCCGCCGCGGGAGACGACTGCCCCGACGGTCGCGGGTCGCTGGGCCGCGGTCACCAGCGCGGCTGCCGCGCCAGTGCTCGCCCCGAACAGGCCCACCGACGTCCCCACCATCTGATCGATGCTGTCCGCGGTGGCCGGGCCGTCTGGGCCGAGGAGCCAGTCAACCGCGCCGGTGAGACGAGTGGTCAGCAGCCCGATGTCGAAGCGGTGCTGGCCGGTGACGCGATCCCGCTTGTCCTCCTCCGCTCTCAGGAGGTCGAAGAGCAACGTCGCGAAGCCGGTGTCCGCCAAGAAGCGAGCAACCTGTTGGTTTCTGGGCGACAACCGGCTGCTCCCCGAGCCGTGGGCGAATACCACCCAGCCGGCGGGCGGCCCGGTCGGTGGGCGCCCGACGATACCCGGCAGCGGCACACCTTCGGCCGAAACGGTGACGTTCATGAGTCTTCCCGGCGGTACGACATTCCGCGGAGTTCGTACCCGTTAGTGGCGATCCGACGCATCTCGGCGGGGCGTTTCGTGCCCGAGCAGGCCCGACGCTAAAGCGCGGCCCGGCGCCGTTGCGATCGCGTTTCGTGTGAACCCTCCGGGCGGGTGCCTGGTAGCCCGCCCCGCACCATCTCTGGCCCGTACGCCTCTAGCGAACGCGGCATACGGTGGGCTCAG
>DATBRJ010000216.1:0-21784 GCA_036560395.1 Actinomycetes bacterium
TCGCGGTGCTGTTCGTCGGTGACGAGGCCGAGAAGCAAGCTCTCCTGCTCGGCGAGCCCGAGGTCTTCTTCACCACTCCCGGCTATGACGGCTGGCCGCTGGTGATGCTGCGGCTGACTGAGGTGGACGTCGAACGCCTGCGGGAGCTCGTGACCGACGCGTGGCGGATGCGTGCCCCGGCCGCGCTTGTCGGCGACCTCGACACGGCCGACGATCTATCGAGCGCTGATCTGGGCTGAGCGAGGCCCGATCGCTCAATGCAACCCGCCCGGAGCGGCGCACGGCCGCACCAGGCGCGCGCTACACCCACGCTTGTGCGGGCCGCAGGGTGTTCGCGGGTGGTGGCAGGTGTTGGGTTCGAACCAACGTAGGCTATGCCCACGGTTTTACAGTGATCGGACGATCGAGCCGTGCTGAGGCACTGACCTGCGGCGTCCGGACCTTAGAGGCCGATTCCCACCAAGATCATCCCGCGCATGTCCCGCGTAGTTTCGGTACCGCTTGGGACCGGCGGCCAAGCATGCGCTACCGATCGTCCCTCGTCGTTGTGTCGTTGTCATCGTGCTCGGTCTGTGGTGGTGACTGGAGCGTCGGTCCGCCGCCGAGAGGCCGGGCGACGAGACCGGCGGTGCCCGCTGCGTTCCGACGGCCCCGCTTCGAGTGAGGTGTCAGCCAGGATTCACGGGGAGTGGCTCTGGTTCTATTCGGCCGTCAATGCGGGCCGGAGGAACGAACCTGAACTGCTGGTTGGGGCCGAGATCGCAGTCGTACGGCCAGATGTTGGCCCCGGGGTCGACGTAGTCACCCTGTACGCCCCTGCACTTGTTGCTGTGCCGGGCGACGATCTCGTAGTAGTCGTTGTCGGTGGGACGCAGGTCCCCCTGCTGATTCCAGCCGCTGTCGCAGGTGTACTGCCTGATCTGTGCCCGCAGGTCTTGACTCTCTCCGCTGACACCCAGACACTTGCCCGTCGCCGCGACGATGAGCCGGTAATATCCGTCGTTGCTGGGTGACCGCTCGAGCAGGTTGTAGAGATCCTTAAGACAACGCACGCGCCACCCGCGAAACGTCTCCGGACGCACTCATCGGCCGCGACCAGAGCGACTGGGCGGTCCTCGATATGTCCCCCGATGACGTGGACCTTGTCGTCCTTCGGGCGCCGATCCCGCCCCGCCTCACCGCGACCTCCTTGAGGGAAGCGTTGGCGGCGCGCTGAGGTCCTCGAGCTCGGCCCCGGGTGCGGCGAGCACGACGTCACCGGCAAGGTGGACGGCGGCCCGCTGGCCGCTCGCCAGGTCCACGGTCTCGTACTGCTCGACCGGCAGCGGACCGATCTCGGTCGGGTGTTCCTGGACCGTTGTCAGCGACCAGATCACGTCGACGGCCAGCGGCGCGAGTGCCGGATCGGTGAGGGCAATCAGCCGTATGCGGCACGGCGCGACGGCCCGAGGCCCCAGCAGCCGTGCCACCGCGACGAGGAACCCCGGTGACCGCCCGGCGAACCCCGCCGCCCGGGCCGTGTCCTCACCGGCGTCCTCGCCCGATGGCCCCGTGCGAACCCACACCGTGTCACCGCCCGCGACGCCTCCGCGCACAACCCAGTCGCCGGCCTGCACCTCGACCCGGATCTGCCGCCCGGTCGCGTCGGTCGTGATGTCGACGAGACCTGTTGGGGTGCGGCCGTCTTGGCCGAGCACCTGCGCGTTGTAGCGCCAGCCCGCCGGACCCGGCGCGCAGGAGAACCGTTCGTACGCGACCACCGCCCCATCGTGGTCGCGCAGGCTGTACAGACCCTTCGGCACGTCCCCATTGTCCTGCCGCCCGAGGCAACCGAGGACGTCGCGCCGTCCAGTCCTATAAGGGGCGCCGCGTCTGACCAGCCCAAACGCCGCGTGAGCTGGACAAACCCACAACGGTCGATCTTCCACTAGATACTGTCGTGTGCAGCTGTGGGCAGCCGTTTGTCCTTGACTTGGACGGCCCGACTCCGCTGAGGGCTTCGGACGGGTCATTCGGCGGCTGGCTCTGCCAGCAATTGTCGCCGCGCCTGTCACCGGACGCATCGCCCGCCGGAGCCGGAAGCCTTGATCGTGGTGGAAGTACGCGATGATTGTCCTGCTCGTCGGCCTGGCCATGCTGATCCTGGCAGCGGCGGGACAGACCGACGTTGCCTGAGCACGGGTCGTTGGGTGGGGGTCTCCCTGGGCACGTCCCGGCGAGACACACGGTGCCCGATCCGGAAGGTGTGCCGCAGCATGTGCGGCTGCATCCGCGGCAGCCGGATCCGGGCCGCCCGGGACAGTGCCCGGAGCCGGCGGACGGCGGCATGTCTGGGGATCGGTGGGGACCATGGGGCATCCTGGGGCATCCGTCAGCGCACGCATACGGCCGCCAGCAACCCATCTGGACCTGCTCATATAGACAAAGGCCGATGTCACGCCAATGGGTGTACTTACTCGGCAGGCAAGGGGTCAGGGGTTCGAATCCCCTTAGCTCCACTCCAGCGATAGCGAGGGCGTCATACCCCAATCAGGCGGCCCCAGCCAGACCCGCCCTGCGATTAGTGCACGCGGAAGCTGTGTCCCGGTTCTCCGGAGGTGGGATGCCGGATCTTAGGCCAATCGATCTTGGAGAAGGACGGCCTGGCAGGACGTGGCTATCCGCCCGCGTTCCGGCGCAGGGTGGTAGTTGATCTCGTTGAAGCAAGCCGCTAGGTCGCCGACGTGGGCAGGGACCTCGGAATCAGCGAGCAGCCGATCTACTGCGGCGCCGTGATCCCGGCGGGCGGGCCGGATGATCGGTGGTCAGGCGAGGACGTTTACGGCTCTGGCAACGACGAGCCCCAGGATGACCAGTGAGACGAGGGACTGGACGGCCATGGCGATCTTGGCCCACGGTACCAGCGGCATGACGTCTGTCGGGCTGAAGGCCGTGGAGTTGGTGAGCGCCAGGTAGAGGTAGTCGACGAATCTGGGCCGCCACTGAGATGCGTTCAGATTGGGGTTGAGCTGCTGGGGAAAGGCGAGCTCGGCCGTGGCGGGCATATGGTGTGCTCGCGCCGCGGATCCGCCACCGTCGAGCTCGAAGTACAGCAGCGAGAACGCGAGCACTGTCGATGCCCAGACGCTGCCGCCGGCTTCCAGCAGGGCGGATGCGGAGTTGGTCTCGGCCCCGCCGTGGATGAGGTCGTCGATGAGCTGGATCGTCGACCAGATCGCGCTGAGAGCCAGCACGCTGATGAGGGCGACGGAGACTACGCGCAGCGCGGTCGAGCGGCGGCTAATCCGGCGCGGGTCTCCTGCGATCAATGCCACCAGGAGCAGCCCCTCCACGAGGGGCAGCAACCAGCGTGGCGCCAGACGAAGGTCGTCGGGCAAGAGAATGGTTAGCACCATGGCTGCGACAACGGCGCCCGCCATCGGCCAACGTGACTCGGCGTATGCCGACTCTTGCGACTCCGGATCGATCGGGTCGGATGCGTCGTGCCTGGACACGTGCCTTCGACACTCCAATTCAGCCGGGACTTGCCCACGATGTGGGAATGTCGGCGCCGCCTTCCTGTGAGTAACGCTGGCCGAACGTCACGTACGTGGGGTGCGGGAAGAACTTGCCGGCGATCAGACCCTGGCCCTGTTGGAAGGTCGTGGCCCGTTGGATGAGGCCGGCCGGGACGAACGAGAAGACCTCGCGGAGGTAGCCGAGGTCTGCCTCGGAGTTCATCCGCATCAGCAGCAGGTTGTCGCACTGGGACAGTACTTCCTCATGCACCTTCTGCGGACGCTGCGTCGAGGCGAGAAGGTAGAGCCCGAATTTCCGTCCTTCCGCCGCGACCAGCGCTGCATAGTTCGTCGCGAGCGCGGTTACCGCGTCTGTCGGTTGGCGGGGGCAGACGTTGTGGGCTTCGTCGATGATGATCAGGCACGGTTCTCGCCGCGACCGGTTGCGCCAAAGCGTTGACAGCACGGTCTCGGAGATGAGTCGCTGCTCGTCGATGGTGTCGAGTGAGCCCAAGTCGACCACTATGCATCGTGCCGTCGGCTCTTCCAGCTCGTCGACCAATGACCGTCCCTGGCCCCCGCTCCAGATCGACCAGTTCATGACACCGAGGTTGGCCGCGCGCAAGCCGAGTTGGCGCACGTCCGGATTGTCTGACGACTGGAGGGCGTCGAGGCCTCTGATCAGCGGACGTCCCTTTTCGCTGGTGGCGAGGATCGCGGAGAGCGCGGCGTACTCTTCACGATCGCGGATCGGATCGAGGCCGAGCACGGCCGCCTGTGCGGCTGAGTCGACATCGGCGAGCTGCAAGCGAAGCCGGTGCGCCCCGTCGGGGTCATTCCGCCAGACCGACACCCCCCTGGCCGCAGTTGCGTACTCCGCGGCGATGGCTGGGTCGGTGCCGCCTCGAACCTCCGACAAGCGGACGTAGTCGGAGTTGGGATCGAGAATGACCATCCGCAGACTCGTCCCCACCAGAAGGCGTTCGAGCACGAGGCCGAGCGAGTACGTCTTGCCCGAGCCGGACTGACCGCACATGAAGCTGTGCCGGTTAAACCCGCCCGCATCCAGCGCTGCGGCGACCCCTGGCGCGAGCAGCAGCTCTCCGATGGTCAATGCCGAGCGGTTCGGTCGTATCCGGTCCAACCAGGCGTCGACTTCGGGCGGTTCGGCCGGCCGAGCCACGGCGTCATGGAAGGGCCGGAGATCCCCATCCAGGATGACGCCATCACCGCGCGCCAAGCGGATCAGCATGCTCGACTTCGTCCTGTCCAGCCCCGCATCGGTGGCTGACACGGAGTCCGGGCGCATTGTCAGAACCTGGCCAAGCCGCGGCTGACCGTCGCCTTCGAGGACGACGTACCCACCCGTCTGCACCAGCAGGTCATGCAAGGACGCCTGGAACGTGAACTGGCGCCCATCCACCGAGGTGGCCAGCGGCAAGACGCCGCGCTCCACCTCACCGCGAGTCCGCCGGTACTCGTCTACACGGTCAGTCAACGACCCTGCGAGCGTCCCCGGCTCAGCTGCCGAACCTGGCAACCCATCGGACATGGCTACGCGCTCCTCGCTTGCCTCTGGGCTCGCCCACCAACAACGCCCCCGTCAGCACCATCGAGGCGATTTTGGGGGACGGCCATTGATGCATCATGCCCGCTCGGGCCCCCCGGCCTTCTCACACAAGGCGGGTGAGAAGCGGCCTTGAATAAGGACTACCTGGCCGCGCAACCACGCTCCTCGCTTGCGCTTCAGAATCCTCTTCACACTGCTCAGGCTGATGGTGTAGCGCTCTGCCAGTTCCCGCTTTGTTGGTTCCTGCGCGCCGGTCGGCCACAAGGTCACAGATGATCTGCTCACCCAATCGGTCAACCAACCGCCAGCGTCGACGGGTTGGGTGGGGGAAGGTGGTGGTGCCCGTCTCCGGGGCTCAGCTGTCCCGGGCGCAGCGGAAGCCGACGTTCCCGGTGGAGGAGTCGGGGGTCGAGCCCTGGCGCGCCGCGACACGGTAGCGCCGGCAGTAGCAGTGGTGACACAGGTAGGAGCCACCCTTTTGCACCCTGCTTGTTCCGGTGGGCGGCCCGGCAGGATCCCTTCTCCTGTCGCCCTGGCGAAAGATCGGATGGAACCAGTCCGCGGTCCACTCCCAGACGTTGCCGGTCATGTTGTGAAGGCCGTATCCGTTGGGACGAAAAGAGTCGACCGGCGCGGTCCCGGCGAAGCCGTCCGCGGCGGTGTTACGGGCAGGGAAGTCGCCTTGCCAGACGTTCATCCTGTGCTCACCGTCGGGCTCAAGCTCGTTGCCCCAGGGGTACGTTTTTCCGTCCAGCCCGCCGCGGGTGGCGAACTCCCACTCCGCCTCGGAAGGAAGCCGTCCCCCCGCCCATGCGCAGTACGCGTCCGCGTCGGTCCAGGAGATGTGGATGACCGGATGGTCGAGGCGCTCGGCGATCGAAGAGTGCGGTCCCTCCGGGTGCTTCCAGCCGGCGCCTTCGACCTTTCGCCACCAGGGGGCGTGCAGGACACCTTGGGTGGGTGGGAAGTCGTCCGGGAGCAGGCCCGCGAAGACGAACGACCATCCGAACCGCTCCGCGTCGGTGACGTAGCCGGTCGCCTCGACGAAGCCTAAGTAGTCTGCGTTCGAGACGGCGTACGCGCCGATCGAGAAGGGGGAGACCTCCACCTCCCTGACCGGACTCTCTCCGTCCTCGGGATACGCCCAGCGATCGTCGCTGCCGATCGCGAACACCCCGCCGTTGAGCCGCACGAGATTCGCAGCCGTGCGGTCGCCTCGAGCGATCGCTCGCTGCCGGCCCTGCCCGGAGCGGCCACTCGCCGGTGCGCAGCAAGATCCAGCCACGCTACTGCCGCGCCATCGCGACCCGCAGGCGCTCCTCCGGTGAGATCAGGTGGTCGACGTTCTCCGCGGCTGCGTCGATGTCGATCTGCACCCACTCGATCTTTCCGGTGAAGCGGCTCGTCTCTGGCGTGTAGTCGGGCGTGACCGCAGAGCCGGTGTCCGAGCCGACATCGCAGGTCTCGTCGGCGGAGAAGATCATCGGCACCGTGGCTTCGAGCCGCCCCTGTCCGACCTCTTCACCGTCGAGGTAGAGCGTCACGGTGCCGCCCTTGGCCAGGCCGCCGCCGTCGTAGGCAAACTCCATCCGCACCTGGTGCTCGCCGGCTGGAATCTCCGAGTTGCCCTCGACGGTGAAACGCTGCAGGCCGAGGAAGTTGTAGGCGTATGTCGGCCTGCCACCCTTCGCGTACAAGCTCCAGCCGGCGAAGGCGCCACCTTGGGAGATGATCACGCCTTCGGCTCCATCGCCGGGAACCTGCACCTGCGCGGTCACCGAGTGCGACCTGTTCTTGAGGTTGATCACGGAGTTCTCGGACAGTCGTCCCATGCCTCCGAACAGAAGCTGCGAGTTCCCCCGCACGAGCTGAGGTCGCCCCGCAAGGTCGGGATTGAAGCGCTCGATTCGCCGGTCGTCAAGCGGCAGCACGTTGTACTTGACCGCCTCGTCGTGCCAGAGCTGCTTGAGCTCCGCGAGCTTCTCTGGCATCTCCCCCGCTAGGTCCCGGGCCTGGCTCCAGTCCGAGGTCGTGTCATAGAGCTCCCAGACGTCGTCGGCGAACGAAGGCAGCTCGGCCATGACCCAGGGAGTGGAGTGGCGGGTCACTGCCGTCCAGCCCTGGTGATAGATGCCACGGTTGCAGAACATCTCGAAGTACTGCGTCGTGCGCCGGTCCGCAGCCTCGGCATCGTCGAAGGCGTAGAGCGTGCTCACGCCCGCGTACGGCTGCTGCTCAACACCGGCGACCGACGTCGGCTCCGGAATCCCGGCCGCCTCGAGCACCGTCGGGGCGATGTCGATCACGTGGTGAAACTGCCGCCGAATCTCTCCCCGCGAGCGGATGCCTCGCGGCCAGTGCACGATTGCGCCGTTGCGCGTGCCGCCCCAGTGCGACGCGACCTGCTTCGTCCACTGGTACGGGGTGTCCATCGCGTGTGCCCAGCCAACTGCGTAGTGGTTGTACGCCTCCGGCCCGCCGAACTCGTCGATCTTCGAGACCATGAACTCCGGTGTCTCGAGATGGCTCGCGCCGTTGAAGATGAAACCCTCGTTGAGGGTCCCGTTGACCGTCCCCTCGGCGCTCGCGCCGTTGTCGCCGACGATGTAGTAGACGAGGGTGTCCTCGAGGATGCCGAGGTCCTCGAGGGCATCGACGAGCCGACCGATGTGATGGTCAGTGTGCTCGAGGAAGCCGGCGTAGATCTCCATCTGCCGGACGAGCACGGGCTTGAGCCCCTCTGGCATGTCGTCCCACGCGGGGATCTCCTCGTGTCTCGCCGTGAGCTCGGTCTCTGGCGGGACGACTCCGAGCTCCTTCTGCTGTGTGAGGATCTCCTCTCGCAGCGCGTCCCAGCCCTGGTCGAAGCGGCCCTCGTATCGATCCGACCACTCCTTCGGAACATGATGCGGGGCGTGAGTCGCCCCCGGGGCGAAGTAGGCGAAGAACGGCTTGTCGGGTGTCAGCGCCTTCTCCTGGCGGATCCATGCAATCGCCTTGTCCGTCATGTCCTCGGTAAAGTGGTAGCCCTCCTCCGGCGTCCTCGGCGGCTCGACGGCGGTCGTGCCTTCGTAGATCGCGGGGTAGTACTGGTTCGTCTCCCCGCCGATGAAACCGTAGAAGTACTCGAAGCCCCCGCCGCCGGTCGGCCACGCATCGAACGGACCCTGTGGGCTGGTCTCCCACACGGGCACCTCGTGGCACTTGCCGAACTGCGCGGTCGAATAGCCGTTCAGCCTCAGCGTCTCAGCGAGCGGGGCGCACGTGTTGGGACGGATCGAGCTGTACCCGGGCGCCGATGTTGCGATCTCCGTGATGCCGCCCATCCCGACCGTGTGGTGGTTGCGGCCCGTCAGCAGCGCTTGCCGGGTCGGAGAGCAGAGCGCGGTCGTGTGGAAGCGGTTGAGCTTCAACCCATTCGCCGCCAGACGCTCCGCGGTCGGCGTCGCACAGGGCCCACCGAAGGCACTCGCGGCGCCGAAGCCGACGTCGTCGAGCAGGATGATGAGCACGTTCGGGGCTCCCGCTGGCGGCCGCAACGGCTCAATCGGCGGGAACGTCGCCGCCGGGTCGCTGGCGTCCTCGTACACGGGTCCCGCATACGGCCGATCTGGGATCGGAAGGCGATCGCGAATGAACTCGTCGGACATCTCAGCTCCCCCGGCAGGTGCGAATTCTGAGAATCGGCGCTGCCGCGCCGCTGAGCCTACACCGGCGCGGATGCAGGCGACGCTGCCCGGGATCCGGCCCGATCGAGCACTCGCCCTGCGATGTGTGAGACGAAGCCGCAGACGACGACTACTGATCGTCGCCGAGTACCGGCTCGGGGAGCGTACCGGCGTTGTGTTCGTAGAGACGCCATCCCCTGGTGTTCTGGCCGAGCACCGACCACGAACAGTTGGCCAGGGCGCCCAGCGCCGACCAGTGCTCCTTGGGCAGACCCAGCAGGCCGGCGATCGCGAGACGGCCTGCACCACCATGGCTGACAACGACGAGTGTCCCCCTCGGCGAGATCTTCTCCAGGGCCCGCTCGATGGCTGCCGTCACGCGAGCCACGACCTCGTCGTCGAGTTCACCGCCACCGCGCCGTATCACTTCGCCCCGCCGCCAAGCGGCCCACTCGTCAGCGAACTGCGCGCGGATCTCGACGTCGGTCAGGCCCTCCCAACCGCCCGCGTACGTCTCTCTGAGGCTCGGGTCGATCAGCACCTCACAGTCGGTGAGCCCGGCGAGGATGTCAGCGGTCTCCCGAGCCCGAGACAGGTCGGACGAGATGATCAGATCTGGCTCCAGGGTGGCGAGCATGTGGGCCGCGCGTGCTGCCTGCGCCCGACCGACGTCGTCGAGCGGTACGTCGGTGCTGCCCTGGAACCGCTTGCTGAGATTCCACGCCGTGCGGCCGTGTCGCCAGATCACCACCCGGCGGTGCGGCTGGCCTGGCGGATCGCCCCAGTCGGGGCGGGTGCTCAACGGGATCCTTCACCGGCGCCCGAGGCCGCGCCGACCCGGCTGCGGCCGACGCGCACCGACTCGGGCAGCGGAATGGACGGGCAGTCCCGCCACAACCGCTCGAGCGCGTAGTACGCACGCTCCTCGGCGTGCTGGACGTGCACGACGACGTCGATGAAGTCGAGCAGGACCCAGCGTCCCTCGCGCTCGCCCTCACGACGGATCGGCTTGATCCCGAAGGCGCGCAGCCTTTCCTCGACGGCGTCAACGATCGCGCGGACCTGGCGGTCATTGGGAGCGGAGCAGAGGACGAATGCGTCAGTGATAACCAGCTGGTCGCTGACGTCGAATGCGACGATGTCGTCGGCGAGTTTCTCTGCGGCCGCCTCAGCGGCGGCGGTAGCGAGTTCGAGTGCCCTGTCAGTTGCTGTCACGGTTCACTTTCTGTGTGCCGAAGACTGTCCGATTTGTCCTGACTGTGTACCTACCAGCTCTTTCCAGCATGGCACGGACCGGCGGATCACGGCCGGTAGTCGCTGCCCAGCACCACGACCGCGTCGGCCACGCCATCGCCCTTCCCGGCATGCACCACGGAGGGATCTAGGCCAAGGGCGAGCGCAAGACCATCGCCGATTCCCTTGCCACCGTACACGGTGATCAGCGACCTCGACCGGGACGGAAGAAACCCACCCTCCACGAAGCGGTAGCCGGCATTGAGCACGTCGGCCCTGGCCCGCTCACGCAACGCGTCACGTGCACTTCCGTCCGCGGAGACAGCCATCTGGACCAGCACCCGGGGCGTAACATCCGTCCGGCCGGTGAGCTTGCCGCCGAGCATGCTGCGGACCAGCGGCGCCGCCCTGGTGACATCGAGCAACCCATCGGTCTGGACCGGCAGGACGGCGGTCGTGAGGGCGCCGCCGGCTCGGTCCCTTGCCGCGCCCGACAAGATCGCCGCCAGTCTTTCCGGAGTCAGCGTGCCATTTCCGATCAGGCCCACCGCGTCGACAAAATCAGCGGCAAGGTCGTAATCCTGGGGGATCTTCGCGATGATCCCCTCGAGGACCTGGACAAACCGTCCCGCTCGCGTCGTGCTGGCGCCTTGGGGAAGCGCCGCGTACGCGACAGCGGCATCGCCACTGAGATCCACTGCCCTGCTGCCGGGCTGTGCGACCACTGTGCGGTTGACGGTCACCGGTGAGTCGACCTTCACGTCGATGCCGCCGAGCCGAGTCACGACGTTGGCGAACGTAGGGACATCGAGGACGAACGAGCCGGCCACATCCACGCCGAGGACGTCCGCGACGGCGTCTCTGGTCAGCGACTCACCCGCCGCCTTGAGTGCGCCGCCCAGCGTGATCGGGCCGCCGGCCAGAGCGGAGTCGACGTTGAGATCGGGTACGTCGACGGCGAGATCGTCCGGCAGGCCCACGACCGTACCGCGGTCCCGGGTCCGGTCGTGCTGGATAACCGCGCTGCCGATCGCCCGGCCAGCGTCATCGCGGAGCTGGACGAGGACTTCGGCACGTGGGCCGCCGAGCGCTTCGTCGCCCGCCGACAGACCAGAAGCGCCTGACCACGGCCGCCAGATCGCGAGGACGAACAGTAAGAGCGCAGCTCCGGCAGCACCGGCGATCTTCAGCCGCGGGTCCAGGCGCGGGCCGTGCCGGCGACCGCCGCCGCCCTGCTGCTTCGCGAACTGCCGCCAATGCTCCAGCTCACCGTGCGCCTCGTCCTCGGCGTAGGTCGGCTGTACGTCCTGGCCGCCTGTCACGCTTGTCGCTCCCTGTAGAGCCCCCGTTTATTGATGTATTGAACGATTCCGTCCGGTACGAGATACCAGATCGGCTCGCCTCGGCGCACCCGTTCCCGGCAATCCGTCGACGAGATCGCCAGCGCCGGGATTTCTACCAGGCTGACCTGCCCGTCTGGCAGACCTGGGTCGGTCAGCCGATGCCCGGGCCGGGTGCAGCCGATGAAGTGTGCCAGCTTGAACAGTTCGTCCGCATCTCGCCAGGTAAGAATGTTGCCAAGCGCGTCGGCGCCGGTGATGAAGAAGAGATCCGTCTCCGGCCCCCGCTCGCGGTGCAGCTCGCGCAGCGTGTCGATGGTGTACGTCGGGCCGCCGCGATCGATGTCGATCCGGCTGACATGGAAGCGTGGGTTGGACGCGGTCGCGATCACTGTCATCAGGTAGCGATCCTCCGCGACAGTCACCTCTTCGGCAGGCTTCTGCCACGGCTGTCCAGTGGGCACGAAGACGACCTCGTCCAGGTGGAAGAGGCTCGTGACCTCACTTGCCGCCACGAGGTGCCCATGGTGGATCGGATCAAAGGTGCCGCCCATCACACCCAGGCGGCTGTGCCGATCAGTCACTGCTCCTGCGTCCCCGGCTACCGGTCCTTGTTGAACTGCCAGCGGCGCGGCTGTGACCTGCGCCGATCCGCAGCCCATTCTTCTGACCTGCGATTTCGGATCTCGGCAACTCTCATGGGTTCGCACCTTATCGCGGTCTCATGTGCGCCCAGATGTACGCCGGGCACGGTCCCCACCGAGATAGCCGGACCGCTCATCCGACCTCACCGGGCGAGCGGTCCCTAGGCCAACCCCTATAAGCCGAAGATCCGAAGGGACCAACCGTGTCCAACGCGGGGAACCTGCGGTCGCCATTCCGTTATCGCGGCAGGTCCGCGCTTGCCAGACAACGAGGCCGTGCCGGCCTGCGAACTAGAGCAGCGTCTTGTGAAGGACGTCCATGTGCTGGCCCGTGCTCCTCGTGAATGTCTCTTGCAGGATCCATCCGCACCGCTGGTAGAACCCGAGCGCAAGGTCTGTGCCGACCCAGGCTTCGGCGATCCGATGCTCGGCAGCCACTGCTCCAGATGCTGCATCAACGGCACTCGCACCCACTGGCCGCCGACCCATCGCGGAGATCTTCATGTATAAGGTTTGGTTTCCCTGATTCGCGGTAGACAGGTGGCGATCGCGGCCCGGGTGGGATGTGTCCGTCTACCTGCACCGGGCCGTGCTCCATGACCGGGGTCTCGCCGTCAACCCGCGCCCCTCAACGGGCGACGGCGAGGTAACAGGCTCATCGGCCGAATCGTCCGGAACGTTACGTTGATGCGCCTGGGCACCGTCCGCGGGGGGATCACAGGCGGGGCCCAGGCTTCGGAAACCGTAGCAGTCCATAACCGACCCGTCGCGATCCGTGGTCAAGTCACGCTTCCCGACAGAGGGCCCGCGGGCACTGCCACGATCTTGGCTGCTGCTGCTCGACGTGCAGAACCAGCGTGCCCGAAAGGGATCGGCCGGACCGCGTGATCCGGTGAGCGCCGACTGGCGCGGCGTTACCGGCCCGCCGGTCGGTTGCGGCGGGCGACGGCGTCAATCGTCACGGCGACGATCAGCACGATCGCGGTGACCATGTACTTGCTGGAGGCGCTGAAGCCCAGCAGGCCCATGCCGTTGTCGATCGCCGCGATGACGATGCCGCCGAGGACGCCGTGCACCGCCTTGCCTCTACCGCCGAAGAGGCTGGTGCCGCCGATCACCGCGGCGGCGACGGCATAGAGCACCAGGGTGCCGCCGTCAATGGCCGTGGAGATCGACCGCAGCCGGGACGCGTAGACGACCCCGGCGATGCCCGCGGTGAACGACACGAGGACGAACGCGAGGGTGCGGATCCGGGCCAGGCTGATGCCGGCCCGTCGGGCCGCCTCCGCGTTGCCGCCGATCGCGTAGATGTACCGGCCGAACCGGGTGCGGCCGAGTACGAACGTCCAGACCGCGAGGACCAGGAAGACCAGCAGGACCACCCAGGGCACGCCGTAGACCGGGCGGATGATGCCTCTGTCGGCGTTGCAGAGCAGGACGAGCGCTACGCCTCCCACCAGGGAGAGCAGGATCTTGGCGAGGGTCAGCACCGCTGGGGGTGCCGTAAGCCCGGCCTCGCGCCGGCGCGCGTCGCCGCGCCAGGTGTAGACCGCGAACACGGCGACGATCACCAGCATCACGACCCACCCTGCGATCCGGGACAGGTTGCCGCTCGAGATGTCATTGATGGTCTGGTCCTGAATCAGGATCGAGCCGCCGCTGCCCAAGATCGTCAGCATGACGCCTTGCCAGAACAGCAGCCCACCCAGCGTGACCACGAACGACGGCAGACCGAGTCGCGTGATCAGACTGCCCTGCAGGGCTCCGATTGCCGCGCACGCGGCCAGCGCGGCGAGGATCGCCACCCACCAGGGCCAGCCGACGGTCGGCTGGACCCGTTCCGCCATGATCACCGCGCTGAGCCCGGCGACGAAGCCGATCGACAGGTCGATCTCGCCGAGCAGCAGGGCGAACACTTGCCCCATGGCCAGGATGCTGAACACCGCCGCCTGCACGAGCAGGTTGACCAAGTTACCCGCGGTTAGGAAGTTGCCGTTCAGTGACTGGAACAGGATCGAGACGAGCAGCAGGCCGGCGATGACCGGCAGCACCCCGGTGTCGCCACCCCTGATCTTGGCGATCGAGACACGCACGTAATCGGCCGTGGTGGGCGTGGGGACGGCCCCCTCTACCTCCTCAGCAACGCTTGGGGCCTCATCGAGCCGCGCCATCGTCTACTCCCGATCCGGGAGCGGTTGCGCGACCCGCGTGGACGCACCCGACGTCATCAGGTCCACCACGATCTGGCGGTCCAGCTCCGCGGTCGGACGTACTGCGGTCATCTTGCCCAGGTAGAGCACCGCGATCCTGTCCGCGACCTGGAACACGTCGTTCATGTTGTGCGAGACGATCAGGACGGCCACCCCGCGGTCGGCCAGCTTCCGCACGAGGTCCAGCACCATCCCGGTCTGGGCCACCCCGAGGGCGGCGGTCGGCTCGTCCATGATCACAAGCTTGGAGTTCCACAGCACGGACTTGGCGATCGCGACCGACTGCCGCTGCCCGCCGGACAGTGAGGCGACCGGCTGCCGGATCGACCGTACGCTGGTCACCGCCAGGCTCTTGAGCGTGTCCAGGGCGGAGTGCTCCATGGACTCTTCGTCGAGGGCAATCAGATGGGTTCGCTCCCGGCCCAGGAACATATTCTCGACGATGTCGAGGTTGTCGCACAGGGCGAGGTCCTGGTAGACGGTCTCAATGCCGAGCGCGGCGGCGTCGCGCGGCGTGTGGATGTGGACCACCTCGCCGTCCCACCACATCTCGCCCGACGTCGGCGCATAGATGCCAGCGATGCACTTGATCAGGCTGGACTTCCCCGCACCGTTGTCACCCACCAGTGCCGTGACCTCGCCCGCCGGGACGTCGAGATCGACATCGGTGAGGGCCCGCACCGGGCCGAAGCTCTTGCTGATGCCCCGCAACCGGAGCAGCGGCTCATTCGCCTCTTTCACAGAGGTAGACGACGCCGACCTGCCCTCGGCGCTCGGACTCACCTGATCCGTGGTGTCCTCCTGCTCCCAGGGTGGCGCATCAATCTGCGTCCTGTGGCCGTGGCCGGACCGCGGTCACGCGGCCCCGGCCACGGCCGGAGTTTCGGGCTAGCTGATCCCCGCTGCCGTGCAAGCGCTGGCGACAGCGCCGGCGCACAGCTTGTCCTTGGTAACCGCGCCGTCCTTCACGACGGTGTCGTTCATGTTCTCAGATGTCACCCAAATCGGCGTGGTGTAAACGGACGCGATGTCCTTGCCGATCTTGCTGTCGGTCGTCTTCGCGTTGACCAACGTCGCGGGCGGGGTGACCCCTGCCCGCAGGTACAGGGCCAGGGCAGCTGCGGCCTGGGCCTCGAGGTAGATCGGCTTGTAGACCGTGCCGCACTGATATCCAGTGAGGATGTTCTGCAGGCCGGGCAGCGATGCGTCCTGACCCGTGGTCGGGAACGTCTTCGCTGGGATCTTGCTGGACTTCAGTACCGAGATGACCGCGTTGGCGTTGTCGTCGTTCGGGGTCACCACCGCGTTGATGTTCTTGTGCGCGGTCCACTGCTGCTGGAACGTGGTGGCCGCGACCGACGGCGTCCAGGTGCCAGCCGGCTCGCCGACCTTGACGTAGCTTCCATCATCGAACTTCGGGTCGAGCACCGAGTGGTAGCCCTGGGCGAACAATTTCGCGTTGTTGTCGCTCGGGTCGCCATTCATGATCAGGATGTTCGGCTTCGACACATTCCAAGCGGTGATGCAGTCCACCTCGCCCTGCCCGATCAGCTGCCCGACCTTCACGTTGTCGAAGCTGACGTAGTACCGGTCGGCCGGGCCTCCGGTCACGAGCCGGTCGTAGTCGATGACCTTCGCACCGGCCGCCTCGGCCTTGGACTCGATGGCTGCACCGGAACCCGGGTCAAGCGGGTCGACCAGGAGAACCGAGGCGCCACCGCTGATCATCGCGTCGGCCTGCGTCTGCATGGTCGAGGCGCTGCCCTGGGCGTTCTGGATCGTGAACTGATCGGACTTTAGCCCGGCCGTCTCGAAGGCCTGCTTGAGGTACGGGGCGTCGTACTGGACGTACCGAGTCGAGGTCGTCGTGTCCGGCAGCAGGACACCGATCTTGCCCTTGCCCTGAGACGCCAGACCGGTCAGCTGCTTCATTAGTGAGAAGTCGGAGGTGAACGCCCCCGCGTCGATCTGTGGCACCGAAGCCGACGGCGACGCCGACGCGGCCGTTCCCCCGTTGTCGTCGTCGCCACCACACGCCGATAGAACCAGGCCCGCAGCCACCAGTACGCCGATCGGCGCAAGAGTCTTTCGTGTTACTGCCATGAGAAATCCTTCCTGCGGGGCTAACCGGCCCAGGCGGGGCGACCCATCCCCGCTCCTTGGGATCGTGTCACGCTCCTAGCTGGGCCGACTCCTCCCACCCCGGACCGTGATCATTCCGTGATGCCCACGCGCACTCGATCACGCTGTGAGTCGTCCAGGCCGGGATCGTTGGATCATTCGCCCGGGCAGGCGACGGGTCGACGGTGCTGGCCCACCACCCGACAGGCCCGACGCCGGGAGACCCCGAACCGGGACCGCAGCGCCTTCCCTCGGCCAGTTCCTTGAACATCGCCTTCACCAACGTCGCTGCTGCTTGTCAAGTGCCCCAGATGTGCGCCTCGAGGTGAATGACCATGGAACGACCTGGTCAGCCAGCCATGAACAGCTGGTCTCAGCGGTCCTTGTTGAACTGGAGTGTGATGATCAACAGGATCGTCAGGCCGACGAAGGCACCGACACCGGTGAGGAGCGGGTGGGCGAATTCTTTGTGCTCACCCTCGGTCTGGGCGAGCGCAGTCAGCAAGGGCACAGCTGCGGTCATAGCGTGATCGGCTCCTGTCACGCGGCGGATGCGTTGACCCCCGATCGTACGGCCTTGGTTGGCCAGCGCGATTGGCCAGGCACCACCCGCGGGCGTCTACGTCAAGTGCGCGGACCGCCGTCGCCGTAGCCGCGGAGCGCCAGCCAAGCGACGAGCACGATTCCGATGATCGCCAGCAACACAATGAGCTTCAGCACATTAGGCAGCCTGCCATCCGGCCGCCCGGTCCAGGCGGCGGGGTTCCAGACACGCGTCGGCATCGATCAGACAGGCGCACGCTCGCGTTGCGCAGTCGGCGATTCTGCAGCGCGAGCGCGCCCGGGGTGATCACGAAGGAGGCGGGTGGGATCGGTGCGGTCTGCCGATCCCGTTCCCTCCGATTCTCACGGCGACGGCACAATGCCCGATCGCGGGGAGAGCCGGATGGAGGACGACGAGGTCGTCGCGGTGGACGATCTCCCGGGAGAAGGACGGGCCGTATTCGTCGGCTAGCTCCCGGGTTTGCCTCCCGAGCAGCAGCGGGAGCTCACCCGCGTCGAAGTTGACCAAGCCACGCGCGACCGGTTGACCATGCTCATCGACGAGGTCGACCGGATCCCCGGCGGCGAACGCTCCGTCGGCGCCGGTGACGCCGGCCGGTAGCAGGGATAGGCGCCGCCGGACCACCGCCTCGACTGCGCCCGCATCGAGGTGCAGGCGCCCCCGCGGAGTGCTGGCGTGTTCGAGCCAGAGAAGCCGAGTCGGAAGACGGCGCCCGGTCGGGTGAAAGTAGGTGCCGACATCTGCGCCATCCAACGCCGCTCGCGCGTCGGTGGCCGCGGCGAGCACGGTCGGGATCCCCGTGGCGCTTGCGATCCGCGCCGCGTCGACCTTGGTCGCCATACCGCCTGTTCCCACGCCGGCCAACCCGGGCTTGCCGAAGTCGACGCCGGCGAGCCCGACCGCGTCCACGACCTCCCTGATGAGCGCCGCGCCGGGTCGACGCGGATCAGCGTCGTACAAACCGTCAACATCCGACAGCAGGACCAGCAGGTCGGCGTGGACGAGATGAGCCACAAGCGCGGCCAGCCGGTCGTTGTCACCGAATCTGATCTCGTCGGTCGCCACCGTGTCGTTCTCGTTCACGACAGGGAGCACGCCGAGGCTCAGCAAGCGATAGAGCGTCCGCTGCGCGTTCCGGTAGTGCGATCGGCGGGTCACGTCGTCAGCGGTGAGCAGAACCTGCGCCACCGTGACGTCGTGGCGGGCAAATGCGTCGGTGTAACGCGCCATCAGCAGGCTCTGCCCGACGCTCGCAGCTGCCTGCGCAGTTGCGAGGTCATGGGGGCGCCGGGCGAGGCTCAGCGGAGCAAGGCCGGCCGCGATCGCGCCCGACGAGACGAGGACCAGCTCCGCACCGCCCGCCTTACGGGCCGCCAGCACATCGGCGAGCTGCTCGAGTCGCGGCGGGTCCAGTCCGCCTTCCGCGCTGGTCAGCGATGACGAGCCGACCTTGACGACGAGGCGAGCCGCCTGCCCGACCTTCGCTCGACCTTCACCCATTTGATCTTGCCTCACTGATGTCCGTCGCCATCAGCTCGCACCCCGTGGCGCGGGTGTCGCGCCGCCGGCACCTGCATCCGCCTCCAAGCGCGTTGGGCTCTGGTGCCGAAACGCTGCGCCCGGCCTCCCCGACACCAGCCATCCGATTCATCCACCGCCCCATGGACCGCGGCACGGCCGTGCCGGCTCTGGCCGGGCACGCTCGCCGATCACCCACGCATTGTCGCGGTCCCGGGTGGCCGACAACCGACAACTCCTTGATCGATCGTGTACGGGGTGATAGTCCAGACCGCCCGGGCCGACGGTCAGTCCGTGCGCGGGTCGCTGCCGCGACGCCCGTGCAGGTGCTCGGCGCCCGCGACAATCGCCGGTTCCCAGTCGAAGACGACGCCGTCGTCGCCGCCGATGACGACCTCGGCCCCGGGCTCGGCGCCGAGCTCGAGCAAGCGCTCTTCGACGCCCAGCCGGGCGAGCCGATCCGCGAGGTAGCCGACCGCTTCACCGTTGGTGAAGTCTGTCTGGCGGACCCACCGCTCCGGCTTTTCCCCCCGCACCCGGAACCTGTCCTCCTCCTTGACGACCGTGAAGCCACTGTCGTCGACAGCCTTCGGCCGCAGCACGATCCGGGTCGGCTCGCCTGCGGGCGCGCTGGCTCGCGCCGCGTTCACGAGTTCTGCCATTGCGAAGGCGAGCTCCCGCAGCCCCTCGTGGGTGGCCGCGCTGACCCTGAAGACAGGCAACCCACGGGAGCGCAGCTCGGATTCGACCAGGTCGGCGAGCTCGCGCGCCTCGGTCACGTCCATCTTGTTGAGGACGACCAGCCGTGGCCGGCTGGCGAGATCCTCGATGCCGGGCGGGCGGCTGTCTCGCGATGCCGCGTCGTACGCAGCAATCTCTGCTTCGATCACGTCCAGGTCGGAGAGCGGGTCGCGGCCGGGCTCCAAGGTCGCGCAGTCGATCACATGCGCCAGCACACTGCACCGCTCGACATGCCTGAGGAACTCGAGCCCGAGCCCTCGTCCCTCGCTGGCGCCCGCTATCAGGCCAGGTACGTCGGCGACAGTGAACTGGGTGCCTCCCGCGTCGACGACACCGAGATTCGGTACGAGCGTCGTGAAGGGGTAATC
The DNA here is from genome assembly GCA_036560395.1 of Actinomycetes bacterium. Classification (GTDB taxonomy): domain Bacteria; phylum Actinomycetota; class Actinomycetes; order JAKEEW01; family JAKEEW01; genus DASYTV01. Next base: position 19,476 of record DATBRJ010000216.1, read on the forward strand.
GGCGATCTTCGGACGGGCCGCGGAGAGTGCCGCGACCAGACTTGATTTGCCCGCGCTTGGGAAGCCGACAAGTGCCACGTCTGCGACGGTCTTCAGTTCAAGGACGAAGTCACCGCCCTCTCCGGGCTCACCCAACAGCGCGAAACCTGGCGCCTTGCGTCGGGGTGAGGCGAGCGCGGCGTTCCCCAGTCCGCCGCGACCGCCGCGGCACAGAATGATCCGCGTGCCCGCGCCGACCAGGTCAGCGACCACCTCGCCACCGGTGGTCAGCACAACGGTCCCCGTGGGAACCGGCAGCAACAGGTCCTCGCCGTCAGCACCGTTGCGGTTGTCGCCCTGGCCTGGCCGCCCGTTCGTGGCTCGGCGGTGCGGCGAGTGGTGGTAGTCGAGCAGTGTGGTCGTGCTTGGGTCGACGACGAGGATCACATCTCCGCCGCGCCCACCGTTGCCACCGTTCGGTCCACCCAGTGGCTTGAACTTCTCCCGATGGATGGAGACGCAGCCGTGCCCGCCGAACCCGGCCTGGGCGTGGATCACCACCCGGTCAACGAAGGTCACCACGTCGGCTGCCACCTCCCCCCTGCTACGAGTGTGCTGTCTGGTACGGCGCATCCTGCCAACGGCCGTGTTATCCAGACCACTCCATGATCGCGAGTTTTGGTGGGGTCGTTGAGTCGGCTGCACATTCCCACCAAAACTAGAGATCATGATCTGGTTTCGATCAAGGAGATGCGGACCTCTCCAGGTAAGGCGAGAGGCGGACCGGGTCTCCGGTCCGCCTCTCGCGAGAGCTTTGCTGTGCGCGGTGCGGACTAGTCCGCCGACGGGATCACGTTGACGACCCGGCGCCCGCGCCGGGTGCCGTACTCGACCGAGCCCTCGACCAGCGCGAACAGCGTGTCGTCGCCGCCGCGCCCGACGCCCTGCCCAGGGTGGATGTGGGTGCCGCGCTGACGGATGATGATCTCGCCAGCGTTGACGAGCTGGCCGCCGAAACGCTTCACACCAAGCCGCTTCGCGGTGGAATCGCGTCCGTTACGGGAGGACGACGCGCCCTTCTTGTGAGCCATCTCGTGGTACCTACTTCCCGGTTTTGATCCCGGTGACCTTGACCTGGGTCAGCTTCTGCCGGTGCCCCTGGCGCTTGCGGTAGCGGGTCTTGTTCTTGAACTTCACTATCTCGATCTTTGGGCCCTTCGCCGGGCCGAGCACCTCGGCGGTGACGGAGACCTGGGCGAGCTTGGCCGCGTCAGTCGTCACCTTCTTACCGTCGACGACGAGAACCGCAGGCAAGGTCAGCTCCGCGCCCGGCTCGCCGACGACCCGATCGATCGTGACGACGTCGCCAACGGCGACCTTCTCCTGGCGGCCACCCGCGCGGACGATCGCGTACACCGCGGAACCTCTCTTGATCAGCATTGACTGTCCACCGCGGAAGTGCGGGGCACCGAACACGATGAGCGTGCCCAACCTGTGCGATCACCGGAGGGCGCGCCAGCGGACAAGACTACAGGACGAGTGGTCACCCGGGCCAACCGACAGAGACCGGCCGGGCGTCCGGGTGCGACGGGCGGGCATCCTGGTCAGGTACGCTCCCGAGGCCAATCGGCTGCCGGAAACGCTTACCATCTTGGATTGCGCTCTCGACCGCCGAAACAGGGACGCCGGCCACATGCGCTGACCCATCAACTGGCTCTGCCCCATCGACTGGCTCTGCCCCATCAACTGACTCTGCCGACCCATCAGCTGGCTCTGCTGACCCCTGGATGGCGGCTGCCATTTCGTCCGTGCGATCCGCCGCATCCGGACCAGGCAACTCGTCCGACGTAGAGGATGCCTCGGCTTCCTCGAGCGCTGAGCCGGGGAGCGATTCCGCCCCGGACTCCACCGCGCTTGCCGGCGTCGCCGAAGTCGCAGAGGTATCGGCCAGTCCAGGCGCCGAGCCCACGGGCGATGCCCAGCCCGACTCGCCCGCAGCCGCCGACGCGAGCGAGGCCGCGGAGATCTCGGCCTCCTCGCGCGCCGAGCCCTCGGGCGATGCCCAGCCCGACTCGCCCGCAGCCGCCGGCTCCTCGACGGTAGCTAGCGCTTCCGTCGCTAAGGCACTAGCCGCCTCGTCGCGATCGCCCGATCCGTCGACCTGCTCGGCGGCGGGCTGCACCGCATCGGAGCGAGCGCGACGACGACGCCCACTTTCCTGCTTCGGCTCGAGGAGTTCCATATGGATCTTGATGCCTCGGCCATTGCAGTGCTCACATGGCTCGGAGAACGCCTCGAGCAGCCCCTGGCCGACCCGCTTGCGGGTCATC
>DATBRJ010000217.1:0-6722 GCA_036560395.1 Actinomycetes bacterium
CCGGCCATGCCCACCCAGGAGCCGATCACATGCAGGTCCTGGTCGAACGCGCACAAGATCGCGATCGCTCCCAGGATCACGGTGAGGCTGGTCATGGTGTTAGCCAGCGGATGTCGGCGGCCATCGGTGTTGAGTGTGAGACGAGGAAGGTGGAAGCGGCGTGCGGACACCTGCGCCATATCGGACCTCCTGCAAAGGTCAGCGGCCCTGTTCCTCCTGACGTGACTGTGGACGGATTCGCTCAGGATTTCAAGGAAGCGCCCCCGAGCGGGTACCCTTGCTCGACTGCTACGGCGCAGTAGCCCTCCTGCCACGGATCTTCCGTGGCCGTTCTAGTCCAAAGGAGGTGGGGTAACGCATGCGTCGTTACGAGGTGATGGTCATCCTTGACCCGGACCTTGAGGAGCGCACCGTCGCGCCCAGCCTCGACCAGTTCCTCAACGTGATCCGCCAGGGCGGCGGCAACGTGGAGAAGGTCGATGTGTGGGGTAGGCGGCGCCTCTCATTTGAGATCGACAAGAAGGCAGAAGGCATCTATGCCGTCGTCGATCTCCAGGCCGAGCCCGCGGTTGTCAAGGAGCTCGACCGGCAGCTCAACCTCAACGAGTCTGTGTTGCGCACTAAGGTCATCCGTCCCGACATCCGATAGCTCTCGCAAGGAGGGGCTCCATGGCAGGCGATACCGTCATCACGATCGTCGGTAACCTCGTCGACGATCCCGAGCTGCGGTTCACACCGAGTGGCGCGGCCGTTGCGAAGTTCCGGGTGGCTTCGACGCCGCGTTACATGGATCGGCAGACGAACGAGTGGAAGGACGGCGACAGCCTCTTCCTGACCTGCAACGTGTGGCGGCAAGCGGCCGAGCACGTCGCCGAGTCGCTCCAGCGGGGGATGCGGGTCATCGTCCAAGGCCGGCTCAGGCAGCGGTCCTATGAAACCAAAGAGGGCGAGAAGCGGACGGTTTTCGAGATCGAGGTCGACGAGGTCGGTCCGAGCCTGCGCAATGCCACCGCAAAGGTGAACAAGACGACGCGCAGCGCCGGCGGCGGCTTCGGCGGCAACGCCTCAAGCGGCGCGGCCGAGGACCCGTGGGCTTCGGCGGCACCGGCTGGCGACGGCTGGGGCGGCGGGGCCACCAGCAGCGCCAGCCAAGACGAGCCTCCCTTCTGAGGTCGACGAGCTGAGATCGCCGGGCTTCCACCCTGCCGCTCGACGACATCTCTATTGACGAGACAAGACACAGCGTTCCAACAGGAGCAATTTCACTGATGGCAAAGACTCCAGTGCGCAAACCGAAAAAGAAGGTTTGCGTCTTCTGCAAAGACAAGATTTCGTACGTCGACTACAAAGACACCACCCTGCTGCGGAAGTTCATCTCCGACCGCGGCAAGATCCGAGCCCGTCGCGTCACGGGCAACTGCACCCAGCACCAGCGTGACGTCGCGACGGCCATCAAGAACAGCCGTGAGATGGCGCTGCTGCCATACACCAGCACCGCCCGCTGAGGAGGATGAGATCGCAATGAAGCTCATCCTCACTCAGGAGATCACCGGGCTCGGTGGACCCGGCGAGGTCGTCGAGGTCAAGGACGGCTATGGCCGCAATTACCTCGTCCCTCGCGGGCTCGCCATCGCCTGGACCAAGGGCGGCGAGAAGCAGATCGCGACGATCAAGCGTGCCCGCGAGGTACGCGATATCGCCGACCACGGCCGGGCAGACGAGGTCAAGAGCCAGCTTGAGTCCCTGTCCGTGAAGCTGCCGGTCCGGGCCGGCGAGAGTGGCCGGCTGTTCGGCTCGGTCACCGTCGCCGACATCGTGGCCGCGGTGAGCCGTGCCGGCGGGCCTCAGATCGACAAGCGGCGGATTGAGCTCGGCGCCCCGATCAAGACGGTCGGTGCGCACCGAGTAACGGTGAAGCTGCACCCCGAGGTCTCGGCCACCGTGGCGCTCGACGTGGTCGCAGACTGAGTTTCTCGGCGACGATGCCCGTGCGGCCACTTCGCTGCACGGGCACTGTCATCTCGTGGCACCGGTGACCAGCCAGCGGGTTCCGTACGCCCGGGCGCTGAGGAAGGCCAGCCGCGCGAGCATGAAGACCCCTATCGCCCACCACAGCCCGGTGAGGCCGAGGTCGAAGGCCAGCACGGCCAGTGCGCACGGCACGAACACCGCCATCGTGCCCAAGCCGGCCACGGCGAGGTAGCGCGCGTCGCCGGCGCCGATAAGCACTCCGTCCAGGACGAAGACGATGCCCGCCACGGGCTGGAACAGCGCCGCGATGAGCAGGACCGGTTCGAGCGCCGACCGGACGTCGCTGTCCGTCGTGAAGAGCGGGATGAGTCCCGGCCGGGCGGCGACCGTCGCGAGCCCGGTGACGATTCCGGCGGCAATGCCCCACTCGATCATTCGCCTCGTGGCTGCCTGGGTCGCGGCGATGTCGGCGCCGCCCAGATAGCGTCCGACAATCGCCTGGCCCGCGATGGCGATGGCATCCAGCGCGAAGGCGAGGAACGACCAGATCCCGAATACGACCTGGTGCGCGGCGACGGCCACGGTCCCGATGCGGGTGGCGACAACCGTGGCGATGGTCAGCACTACCCGCAGGCTGAGCGTGCGGAGCAGCAGGGGTGCGGCCGCCCCGGCCGAGGCCCGGATGCCGGGCCAGTCCGGTCGCAGGCCGACACCGCCTCTCCTCGCGCCGCGTACAACGACGCTCGTGAAGATGGCCGCGGCGGCGAGCTGGGCGAGCACGGTACCCAGCGCGGATCCGGCGATGCCGAGCCCGACCCCATACACGAGCAGGATGTTGAATGCGATGTTGAGGAGATTTGCGCCGACGGAGACTACCAGCGGGGTCCTGGTGTCCTGGAGGCCTCGGAGCACGCCGGTCGCCGCGAGGACGACGAGCATCGCGGGTACGCCGACCACGCTTATCCGCAGGTAGGTCGTCGCATAGCCGGCGACCTGCGCAGTCGGCTGGAACCAGCCGACGATCGGCGCCGCGACCAGTGGGCCCGCGATCATCAGCGCGATGCCGACAAGGATCGCCAACCAGATGCCGTCGATTCCCTGCCGGAGCGCCCCGAGGCTGTCGCCGGCTCCGAGCCGCCGCGCCACCGCGGCGGTCGTCCCGTATGCGAGGAAGATGCAGAGACTGACGACCGCGGTGAGGACGGTGCTGGCGATCCCCAGCCCGGCGAGCTGCGGTGTGCCGAGATGACCGACGATGGCGGCGTCGGCGAGCAGGAACAGCGGCTCCGCGACGAGCGCGAAGAATGCCGGAACGGCGAGCCGGAGGATTTCCCGGTCATGCGGGTGGCGTAGCGGCGGCCGGCTCCGTTCACCCCTCGTCATACACGGGCGAGGTTACCAAGCCGTGCACCGGGCTTTGGCCCGGCGCACAGCAAGGCCAGTAGGGATCACCAGTAGGGATCACCGGCGGGTGCCGGGGGCCTCAGGACGCCCGCCGTTGGGCGCGTGGACGTAAATCGGGTTCTTGACGCTGACCAGCGCACCCCCGGCGATGGTCAGGCCACCGGTGGGCACGTACATCGCCTCGTTGAACGTCCCGCCTGACGGTGCGGTCGCGACGGCGATTACCGGCCAGGCCCTGCCGCCCGGCAGGACAGAGGTGGAGATGTAGTCGCCAACCATCCGTCCCTGGCTGGTATTGGCGATCGATGACAGCGTCATCGGACCAGCGAGTTGGGTGGCGGTGCTCCAGCTCGTGCCGCCGTTGGTCGACGAAACGTAGCCCACGGTGAGCTGGCAGGTGCTCGCGCTGCAGCTCGCCGTCGGGTAACGGTAGTAGGTCAGGCCGATGCGCGCGCTGCCGCCCGACGTTGTCCGATCGACTCCGATACCCGGGATGAAGTGGTCGCCGGCGTCGGTGGTGATCCTGGTCACCGCGCCCCAGGCGGTCTCGCTCGTGGACTTGCTCATCACGATGTCGTTGGACGGGCAGCCGGAGCGGAACCGGCAGTCCTGCCAAACGACATAAACCGTGCCGGCCGAGTCCACCTCGGCCGAGGGCAGCGGGCTGGTCCGCAGACCGCCGGCCACCGTGTGTGCACTGATCGAGGACACGAGCACGCTGGCCCGCCAGCTCACCCCACCGTCGATTGAGCGGAACGAACGGATCTGGTTGTTGTTGCTGAGATACGGCATGATCACGGTGCCGTTGGGTCGGACCACCGGCTGGCCGCCGAGCCCGGTGGATCCGCTGCTGTTGCCGATCGGTGTGCTCCAGCTCAACCCGCCGTTGGTCGACCGGCTCATCCGGATGGCGTTGCCGGCGGCGTTGTTGTCGAACTCGGTGTAACAGTTCCCCCAGAACGGGCTCGTGGAGGTGCTGTCGCAGACGATCCAGTTCTTGTCCAGGTTGCCGCCGCCGGCGGTTGCGGTCGTCACCGGGTTACCCCAGGTGAGGCCGCCATTGGTGGATCGGCTGGTAAGAACCGCCGCACCCACGACGCCGCTGGTATCGGTGAGAGCGAGGGAAGAGATCATCCATACGTTATGCCGGGAGTCGAAGGCGACCGCGGGATCACTCACCCGGTCGAACGGGCCTCCACCCTGGAACTTGGTGATGCCGGGAAGCATCCCGGTGGTCCATGTCGCGCCGCCATTGGTCGAGGTGGCGAAGCCGATGTCGGATGCGCCACCGTTGAAGAAGCGCCCGGTTTGGAACGCGGACACGATCGTGTTGCCGAAGGCGAATGTGTCGGGCTCGACCTGCGTCCTGTGCTGGCTGGTCGAATTGGTGAACGGGTCGGAGCTCACCTGGTGAGCGCGACATTGGCGGTCGCGGTCGTATCCGCGAGGACGAGCGCGACCGCGGCAATGGTGGCCACGATTTGCAGACGAGCGAGTCCGCCTGCGGCTAAGGACTTGGACACGAGGCCTCCCCAGGTCAACGGTCCTCCGGAAACACCCGGAAACGTAAACAAATCGGCCCCTGGGTCAATCCGCCCTTCGGGTGACTTCTAGGTGCGCTGTCGGCGTTCCGGACTTCGGTTCGGCGGACTGATCCCCGAGGACCATCCAAGTCCGCCGCCAGTTTCGCCTCTGCGTGACCGGGCTGAGTTGCGCTTGGCCGATAGATCCGATCGTCCAGGGCATTCACATGACGGCCTGATCCGGTCTCTCCGGAGAGCGACGCGATTTGCGGCGGGGGACTCACGATCACCCGGTGTGATCGCGGGGAAGAAATCGCCCAAGTTGTTGCGATCCACACCCTGTGACTGCGCCGCGCTCAGGTCACCCTGGGTGGCCGGCGAACGGTGCTGCGATATCCACAGTGCGCTCCCAACCGAACACACAGGCTGGCGGCCGGGCTCCACAACACCTCCACAGGCCGCTGTGGACGTCGCACTTCTCTGCGTGCAGCTGCGCGCGTAGCGTCGTTCCCTTCCTGGTCAGCCGTCGTACACTTTGCGGTATTCGAACAGCAGATCGAAAATGTCGGTGCCGGCCGGTACCAATAGTGGACAGTGATCCGCACCTGGCGTCGAGCGGGGGTGAGCGATGAGCGTCGTGGAGCTGCCATCGGCCGCCCCGGACGTCGAGCGCACCCCGCCCCAGGACACCGCCGCCGAGCAGTGCGTCCTCGGCGGCATGATGCTCTCCAAGGACGCGATCGCCGATGTCGTGGAGGTCCTGCGCGGGCCCGACTTCTACAAGCCGGCTCACCAGGCGGTTTACGACGCGATCATCGACCTCTACGGCCGCGGCGAGCCGGCCGACGCGGTCACCGTCGCAGCCGAGCTCAGCAAGCGCGGCGAGATCGCGAGGATCGGCGGGGCGCCTTATCTGCACACCCTGATCTCCTCGGTTCCGACCGCGGCCAATGCGGGTTATTACGCGAAGATCGTTCAAGAACGGGCCATTCTGCGCCGTCTTGTGGAGGCGGGCACCCGCATCGTTCAACTGGCGTATTCGACCGGCGACGCCGACGACGTCGTCGACCAGGCGCAGGCCGAGGTGTACGCGGTCACAGAACGCCGGGCCAGTGAGGACTACCTGCGTCTGTCTGAGATCATGGAGGGCGCCCTTGACGAGATCGACGCCATCAACTCACGGGGTGGCCAGCTTACCGGAGTGCCCACCGGCTTCGCCGACCTGGACCAGTTGACCAACGGCCTCCATCCCGGCCAGTTGGTGATTGTGGCCGGGAGGCCGTCCTTGGGCAAGTCGGCGCTCGCGGTGGACTTCTTGCGCTCTGCTGCTATCAAGCATGGTCTGCCTAGTTGCATCTTCTCGCTCGAGATGGGCCGCAACGAGATCACGATGCGCCTGTTGTCGGCCGAATCCCGGGTTCCGCTGCATTCGATGCGGTCGGGCACGATGACCGACCAGGACTGGACCCGGCTGGCGCGCCGAATGGGCGAGGTGTCGAGCGCTCCGCTGTTCATCGACGACTCGCCGAACATGTCGTTGATGGAGATCCGGGCCAAGTGTCGCAGGCTCAAGCAGCGCCATGACCTGCGCCTCGTCATCGTCGACTACCTCCAGCTCATGTCGAGCCCGCGCCGCGTTGAGAACCGCCAGCAGGAGGTGTCCGAGTTCTCGCGTTCGCTGAAGCTGCTCGCGAAGGAACTTGACGTCCCCGTCGTCGCCCTCTCCCAACTCAACCGCGGGCCGGAGCAGCGTGCCGACAAAAAGCCGCAGCTCTCAGATCTGCGGGAATCCGGAAGCCTGGAGCAGGATGCGGACGTCGTCAT
>DATBRJ010000218.1:0-2138 GCA_036560395.1 Actinomycetes bacterium
GATCCTGGCCGAGTCTAATGTCGTGGCTGCGTCGCGATCACCCGAAGGTGCGGCGGCCGCCTCCGCGCCGTCCCGCGGGCGAACGGCGTCTCTGACATTCTGCGATCGGCGCGACGACGGGAGGGATCATGGCTGAGGAGCGGCTCGCCCGGTTCAACGCGCTGCCGCCCGGTGAAGCGGAGGCGGAATTGCTCGCTTGCTGCGCGGCACCATCCTGGGCCGCGGCCGTCGCCGCCGGCCGGCCGTACGCCACCATCGCCTCGGTGCTGGCTGCCTCGGATGATGCGTTCGTGCGGATGCCGGCAGCCGACCTGTCCGCGGCTGTCGCGGCCCATCCCCGCATCGGCGACCGCGCGACCAGCGACACGGCTGGACCGGCAGCATCGTCGCCGGACACAGCCGGACGGGGGGAACTCACACGCGTTTCCCCCGGGCATGAGGGGGAGTGGTCGCGGCAGGAGCAAGCTGGGGTGGCCGGCGCGAGCGTGGACACCATGGCTGCGCTGGCCGTAGGCAACAAGGCTTATGAGGAACGGTTTGGCCAGGTGTTCCTGATCTGCGCGACCGGCCTGAGCGCGGCGGACATGCTCGCCGCACTGCGCACGCGGCTCCGCAACGACCCGGACACCGAGGCGAAGATCGTCAGGGAAGAGCTGCGCAAGATCACCGGACTGCGGCTGCGGAAGCTCCTCGGAGGTGACGGGACATGACCCAGCCGGATCCGCAGCCCGGGAAGGCGAGCAGTGTGTCGACCCACGTACTGGACACCGCTGCGGGCCGGCCGGCCGGGGATGTAGCGGTCCGCGTGGAGTCGCTGCGAAGTGGGAGCTGGTCCGCGGTGGCGGCCGGGCGTACCGACCGGGACGGGCGGCTGCGCACGTGGACTGTGGGGACGCCAGGATCCACCGCGCAGGAGCTGCGGATCGAGGATCCTGCGCACGCCGGCGAGGGTCACCCGACGGGTGATTTTCCGGTGGGCCGCTACCGGCTGGTCTTCGACATCCAGCACTACTTTCTCGGCTGGGGTCTCGCGCCCTTCTTCCCTGAGGTGACCGTCGAGTTCATGATCGACGGATCCGGACAGCACTACCACATACCGCTGCTCGTGAGCCCTTACTCGTACACGACCTATCGGGGGAGCTGACCCATGGACGTGGTCCTCGGCCAGAACGAGTACGGCAAGTCGGAGATCAGGCTCGCACAGGTGGGCAGGAACGGTGACCGGCACGACTTTCGTGACCTGTCCGTCAGCGTTGCCCTCTCCGGCGACTTCGCCGACGTCCACCTGACCGGCGACAACACGAACGTGCTGCCCACCGACACCCAGAAGAACACCGTGTACGCCTTCGCCAAAGAGCACGGCGTCGGTGAGATCGAGGACTTCGCCAGCCGGCTCGCGCAGCATTTCGTCGACTCGCACGGGCCGGTACGGCGCGCAACGGTGACTGTGGACGAGTACGGCTGGGCCCGACTCGGGCCGCACTCGTTCACCGCAGGAAGCGAGGTGCGCCACACTCGTGCCCGTCGCCAGGCCGGGAACACGGAGCTGATCTCCGGCCTGTCGGGGTTACGGCTGATCAACACGACCGGCTCTGAGTTCACCGGCTTCGCCAGGGACCGCTACACAACCCTGCCAGAAACGAGCGACCGCATCCTGGCGACCCGGGTCTCTGCCCAATGGCGGCCAACCGAGCCGCCCGGTGAGGGAGCGGGCGCGCAGGAACCCGGAGACTGGGCAACGTCGTATGCGGAGACTCGCCGCCACCTGATCGAGGCGTTCATCGAGACCTACTCGTATTCGCTGCAGCAGACGCTCTATGCGATGGGCACACGCGTGCTCCAGAGTCGACCCGAAATCGCGGCGATCCGGCTGTCATTGCCGAACATCCACCACACCCCGGTCGATCTCTCGCCCTTCGACCTGGCAAACGACAACGAGATCTTCGTCGTCAGCGACCGCCCATTCGGGCTCATCGAGGCGACGGTCACCCGCGACGAGGTGGCGGATTCGCGCGGCGCAACCACATTGTTCGATGATGGCGGTTGGCCGCGCGGGCAGCGGGGGTGGTGACGCATGGAGTTCATGCAGCCGGGGACCTGGGCGGACGCGCTGGCCGCAAAGGCCGAGGTCCCGGCCG
>DATBRJ010000219.1:0-8657 GCA_036560395.1 Actinomycetes bacterium
CGTACGGTCGCCTGCGCGTCGTCTGGACCGACACCGAGCACGATCGGGAGAGTGGAGCCCTGCCGCCGCAGCGCCTCGACAATGGTCGGACCGTCGACGACCGGCAGAGCGGCAGCGACAAGGACAGCGTCAGGCGACTGCGCTCCGATCCGCAGCAGGGCGTCGGCACCGTCGGCGCTGTGTATGACGGTCACCAGGCGATCGGCGAGCTGATCGGCGAGATCGCTTACGACGTTGGCATCCGGGTCGGCGACGAGGAGTACGAAGCCAAATGCCGGTTCGATCAGCTCAAGGGGCGGATGCGGGTCGGGCGGACGACCCTGCTCGAGCTCGCTGTGTTTCGCCCGCTGCCCCATGTCGGGCTGAGCGGCCATCTAAGCTCACCCGAACCGGCCTGAGATGTAGTCCTCCGTGCGCTTGTCCGTTGGCTTGCTGAACATCTGTCGGGTGGGTTCGTATTCGACGAGCCTGCCGTGCCGGACACCGTCGGCGTCGACTTCGGCGGTGAAGAATGCGGTGCGGTCGGAGACGCGGGCCGCCTGTTGCATGTTGTGGGTGACGATCACGATGGTGTACGTCTTGGCCAGGTCCTGCATAAGGTCTTCGATTTTGGCGGTGGCGATGGGGTCGAGGGCTGAGCATGGCTCGTCCATGAGGATCGCCTCGGGCTTGACGGCGATGGTTCGCGCGATGCACAGCCGCTGCTGTTGACCACCGGAGAGGGCGAGCGCATTGGTCTTCAGCTTGTCCTTGACCTCATCCCACAGTGCGGCGTCGACGAGCGCCTCTTCGACGATGTCCGCCAGCTTGCCCTTGAAGCCGTTGACGCGGGGGCCGTACGCGACGTTGTCGTAGACGGACTTGGGGAACGGGTTCGGCTTCTGGAAGACCATGCCGATGCGGCGCCTGACCTCGATCGGGTCGACGTAGTCGGCGTACATGTCCTCACCGTGATAGCTGATCTTGCCCACCACTCGTGCGCCCGGGATCAAGTCGTTCATCCGGTTGAGGCAGCGGATAACGGTGGACTTCCCGCATCCGGATGGGCCGATCATCGCGGTGATCTGCTGGCGGCCGATCGTCAGGTCGACGTTTCGGACCGCTTGGTAGTCGCCGTACCAGACGCTGACATCGCCGAGTTCGAAGACGGGGTCGTCGAGGTCCGGCACTTCCCGCTCCTGATGCAGCCCGAGCGCCGGCGCGGTGTCGATCGCGGTCTGGTCGGTCATCGCGGAACCCTTGGTGCTTGGCAGTGTGGAAATCGTGTCGCTCATCGGGTCACCACCGCTTCTGGTACCGGTTGCGTACGGCGATGGCCACCGAGTTCATGAGTAGCAGAATGGCGAGCAAGACAATGATCGCCGCCCAGCCGAGGGTGCGGAAGCCCTCCTGCGGGCGGGTGGCCAGATTGAAGATCTGGATGGGCAGGACGGTATAGGAGCTATCCGGTCCGCTGGGATTGAAGGTCACGAACTGGACCGCGCCGAGCAGGAGCAGCGGAGCGGCCTCGCCGATAGCCCGGGACAACGCGAGGATCGTACCGGTCGCAATGCCCGGGACCGCGACCGGGAGCACCTGGCGGCGGATGGTCTGCCACTGGGTGGCCCCGAGGGCGAGGGAGCCGTCCCGGATCGAATTGGGTACCGCGCGGATCGCCTCCCGCGACGAGATGATCAGGATCGGAAGCACGAGCAGCGACAGCGTGAGCGCGGCGGTGATGACGGTGAAGCCGAGATTCAGCGGCGGTCGCGCGATCAATCCGAGCGCAAGGATGCCGTAAACGATCGACGGTACCGCCGCCAGGTTCTGGATGTTCAACTCGATCAAGCGGTTGAACCACATCTCACGCCTGCCGTATTCCTCGAGGTAAATGGCCGCGAGGACGCCTGTGGGGATGCAAAACAAGGCGGTCAACGAGATGACCCACAGGGTGCCGAAGATCGCGGACTGTACCCCGGCTTCGTCGATGCGGCGGAGTAGGGCCGTCGGTTGGTTGAGGAACAGGTTGGCGTCTAGCCGGTCCCAGCCGTGGACAACCACGTAGCTGAGCAACGCCACGAGGAAGGCTAGCGCCAGCGCGACGCTCACCAGCAGGGCCAAGTGAAAGACGTACTCGCGCAGGGGCCGGCGCTGACCCGCGAGGCTGCGCTGCACAGCGGCCCGGGCTGCGGCGGCGTGGGCGTCGGCGGTCATTCGTACACCTCACGGTACTTCCGCACCAGTCGGATGCTGATCGCGTTCATGGCGAAGGTGATCGCGAACAGCAGCGTGCCGACGGCGAAGATCGTGGTGTAGTCGAACGAGGAGACCGGGAGATCGCCGGATCCGGCCTGCGCGATGTAGGCCGCCATGGTCTCGCCCTCGACGAGCGGGTTGGCGGTGAAGGTCGGTTTCGCCCCTAGCCCAATGTAGACGATCATCGTTTCGCCGATGGCACGGGAGATGGCCAGGATCACGGCGGCGACGATCCCCGAGAAGGCCGCCGGAACCACCACCCGCAGCGCCACCAGCATGCGAGAAGAACCGAGCGCGTACCCGCCGTCGCGCAACTCCATCGGGACCGCCGCCATCGCGTCCTCCGACAACGACGCCACCGTTGGGATGAGCAACACCGCCATCACCAGACCCGGGGCCAGCGCGTTGCGCGGCTCGACCGCCCACGGCAGCCAGTCCTGCAGCAAGGGCGTGATCGCGTAGAGCGCGAAAAAGCCGAACACCACCGTCGGGATCCCGGCGAGCACCTCGAGCACCGGCTTGATCGTTCTGCGTACGCGGGGGTGGGCGTACTCGGAGAGGTAGACCGCGGTCGCCAGCCCGATCGGCACCGCGATCGCCACCGCGATGGCGGTTACCAGCAACGTGCCTGACACCAGTGGGAGCACCCCATACGCGGGTGGCTTGAACAGCGCAGCCCACCGCGTTCCACCGAGGAAATCACCGACGTCGACCTTGTCGAAGAACCTGACAGTCGGCGGAATCAGCGAGATCACAATGGCGATAGTGGTGGCCACGGAAAGGGTGGCGGCAGCAACCAGGACGACCTTGATCGCAGCCTCGCCGTATCGAGGGCGCGACCGTCCCAGGGACCTCCGTGGTGGTGCGGCCCCCGGGACGGTCGACGTCGTAACACTCATCAGTACGTCAGCTGCTGGCGGATGCCGACGCCTTGAGCGCCTGGAGATCCGACTGCAGCTTGGTCTTCTGCGTGGGGTTCAGCGGAACGAACCCGGCCTCGTCGGCGATCTTCTCCGCGTTCGCAACGTAGTACTCGACGAAGGCGAGCACCTCCGGCTTTTGCAGGGACGCGGCCTTCGGGTAGATGAACAACGGCCGAGACAGCGGCGCATAAGTGCCGTCCTGGGCTGCCGCCACGCTCGGTGCGATGCACCCCTTGCCGTTGTCGATCTGCACCGCGTTGAGCGAGTCCTGGTTCTCCTCGAAGTAGCTCCACCCGAAGTAACCCATGCCACCCTTGGCGCCCTTGACGCTGGCCACGGTGACATTGTCGTCCTCAGACGGGCTGTAGTCGGTCCGGCTGGCACCTTCCTCACCGTTGATGACACCGGTGAAGTAGTCGAAGGTACCGGAGTCGGTGCCTGGCCCGGCCAGCGTGAGCGGCTCGCTCGGGAAGCCGGACCTCACCTGGCTCCAGTTATTGATCTTCGATCCCGGCTGCCAGATCTTCTTCAACTCTGCGACGGTGAGGCAGGTCGCCCAGTCGTTGTCCTTGTTCACCACCACGGTCAACGCGTCGTTGGCCACCGTGAACTCGGAGTACTGGATGTTCTTACCCTGGCAGGCGGCCTTCTCGTCGTCCTCGATCAGCCGGGACGCGTCGGAGATGTCCGTCTCGCCGTTGCAGAACTTCTCGAAGCCACCGCCCGTACCCGAGATGCCCACGGTGACCTTCACGTTCGGCTGACCAGCGTTGAACAGCTCAGCCGCCGCCGAGGTCAGCGGACCGACCGTGCTGGAACCGTCAATCACGATCGACCCGGACAGCTGGGGAGCTTGGCTGCCTCCGCTAGTGCTGCTGTCGTCATCGCCCCCACACGCGCTCAGCGCGAGGGCAAGTGCGCTAGCGACCACTAGCGACTTCATAAGTGCCCGCTTCATGTCGATGTCGTCCTCGACCTTCCGGTCAGCCGGCGGATTCATCCACCGCCGGACCCTGACTCATAGCGATTGAGCTCCCGGCGATGCCACCGGGTGCCAATCCCACATCAAAGGGAGGCTCCTTGAGCCATGCGGGTCAACAAGGTGAACGGGAAATGAAGTCAGGACGCCAATTCTGTGACGCGGCTCGTGACTGTCCCGTGACCTCAGCGGCGGAAGTGGCTCGGCAGGCCAGGGCGGAATCCCACAGACGCAGCCGTCCACATGGTGCCACACGGCAATCGGGTTAGTCTCAGCTGCCATGACCGAGGAGCCGGGGCCACCTGCCGAGCAGCGGTTCGAGATCGAGATCAGTCCCGAGGTCGAGCAGGGCTTGTGGGCGGATTTTGTCTCGCTGTGGCACACGCCCGACTCGTTCGTCCTCGACTTCGCCGCGCTGCGCCGACCGCCCTACGCGGTCGAGGATGCCGAGTCGCATGCGGTGTCGCGGGTAATGCCGGCGCGCATCGTGGGGAGAGTGCGCATTCCGCCCAGCCAGGTGTTCGAGCTTATGAAGGCACTCGAGCAGCAGCTGTCCATGTGGGAGCAGGAGACCGGGCGGGGGAAATCCACCGGCGCAAGCCGCGGCTGAACCCAACCGCAACGCCAGTGGCCGCACTAGAGCCAACCGTGTTGCTCGGCGTGAGTCACCGCCTCGACCCGGTTTCTGGTGCCGGTCTTTGCGATGGCCGAGGAAAGATAGTTCCTGACCGTTCCCTCAGAGAGATAGAGCTGGCTCGCGATGTCCGCGACGGTGGCCCCACCCCTGGCGGCTGCGAGCACGTCTCGCTCCCTCCCGGTGAGCGGATTGGCGCCGCCGGCGAGCGACTCCGCGGCGAGAACCGGGTCGACGACTCGCTCCCCAGAAGCCACCCGGCGTATCGCATCGGCGAGCCGCTCAGGTGGCGCGTCCTTGACCATGAAGCCGAGGGCGCCTGCCTCCATGGCCCGCCGGAGGTAGCCAGGGCGGCCGAAGGTGGTGA
The DNA here is from genome assembly GCA_036560395.1 of Actinomycetes bacterium. Classification (GTDB taxonomy): domain Bacteria; phylum Actinomycetota; class Actinomycetes; order JAKEEW01; family JAKEEW01; genus DASYTV01. The sequence goes on from DATBRJ010000219.1 coordinate 5,139, forward strand.
GGATGAGAACCCGGCATGACGGTACGGCCGCGTGCAGAGCTGCGGTCGCGGCAAGGCCGTCCAACCCGGGCATCTCCACGTCGACGAGCGCCACCTCGGCGCCCGACCTCTTGGCCGCGTGCACGAGCTCGTCACCGCGACCCACCTCGGCGACGACCTCGATGTCACCCTCGAGGGTCAGCAGCGCCGCCAGGGCGCCACGGACCAGATGCTGGTCGTCGGCGAGCAGAACCTTGATCACGTGGCCGGTGCCTCGACTCGGAGCCGGAAGGAGCTGGCCTGATCCGGGTCGCTGTCCGCCTCGACCCTGGCGCCGAGTGCGGCGGCGCGTTCGGTCAACCCGGTGAGGCCGTGCCCGGAGCCGGCTGGGCGCTCGCCGTTATGGCCACCCTCCGGGGCCGCGGGCGTCCTCCCTGGCGGCACGCCGTCGTTCACGATCTCGATCGCTCGCGGCTCGAGATTGATCCGGACCCGCCGTGCCCTGCTGTGGCGTACGACGTTGGTCACGCCCTCGCGTACCACCCAGCCAAAGAGTTCGCGCAATTCGCCAGGCACTGAGTCGACGGCATGCGGGATCTCGGCGCTGATCCCGGCTGCTGCGAGAACCTCACGGGCGTTGGCGAGTTCGGTCGCGAGGCTGACTTCGCGATAGCCGGTTACCGCGGCGCGGACGTCGGCCAGCCCCTGCCGGGCCAGCCCGGCGACCTCGCTCATCTCGTCGGCGGCTCGGGCGGGGTCCCTGCCGACCATCCGCTGGGCCAGCTCGGCCTTCACCGCGATGGTGGTCAACGAGTGACCGAGCAGATCATGCAGGTCACGCGCGATCCGCAACCGCTCGCCCTCCGCGGCCAGGCGCGCGACCTGCTCGCGCGCCTCGCGCAGCTCCAGGTTCGAGCGGATGAGGCGGGAGAATCCGACCGCCGCAAGACCGGCAAAGCCGACGGATGCGCCACGCGCCCACTGCCAGCCGGTCACGTCCCACGCGGGGATGAACTGAGGCACGACGACGATGAACGCGGTGACCCACGCCGTCACGGCGAGGGCGAGTGCGGTGGTTCGCAGAACGGCGATGGTGACGAGGATGAAAGGGACGGTGCCGAGCGCAGCCGGTCCAATCATCGCGGCCAGTGCGGCGGTGATCAGGCCCAGGGCGAGCGGGAGACCGCTGCGGTAGGCGTTTCTCTCCCGCGCCTGCGGCACCAGAAAGATATAGAGGAGACAGAAGGCGACGAGCAGCGCAATCCCCGCGACCCGCTCGAGCAGCGTCGGCTGGCGGAGCACCTCTCGCAACGGCTCGATAAGGAGGAGCAGCCAGATGCCGGCGAACAGCCGCCACCGGCGCGCGCGGATGGAGGCAGTGGTCGCCGGCCCGGCGTCCAACTGGAACATCGCCATGAGGCTAGTGTCGCGTGTCGGGATTGGTGTCTACGCCCGCGCGGTGGCGCGCTGGTAGCAGCGCATCGCAAGGCGAGCAAGGACGACGGTCCAGATCGCGATGATGGCCACGCCGTGCCAACCCACCCAGATCCCCTGCATGGCGTCTCGTGCGGCTTGGCCCGCCCAGTAGAGCGGTGACGCCTCGGCCACCCGCAGGAACCAGCCGTTGTTGATCGAGAACCAGATGCCGCTCAGCAGCGACAAGAACAAGAACAGCAAGCCGGTGATCTGCTGCATCGACTCACCGGTCGCCAGGTAGCCGATCAGCACACCGAGCGCGGCCATGGGCGCCAGGCCGATGAGAATGGCCGCCCCAATGCCCAACCAGCGCAGCGGCGAGATGTTGGCGCTGTGGGTTAGGGCGCCTGCCGCCAGGATGAGGATCATCCCAGGAAGCGCGGTCGCGTACCCCGTCAGGATCTTGGACATGATGTACGACCGCCCGGACAGCCCGGTCAGGCGTAGCTGCCGGTGCCAGCCAACCGCTCGCTCCATCGCGATCCGGCCGCCTGCGGTCATCACCGCAGCCATCGCGCCATAGAGGGCCATGCTCGTCATGTAGTACGCGGCGAGGGTCACCGCGCCCGCCCGCTGCCCCTTGTTCGGCGCCCCGATGACCAGGAAAAGGATCATCGGTACGAGGAACGTAAAGATCAGGTAGCGGCCATTTCTCACGGTCCGCAGGATCTCCATCTTGAAGTACGTACTCATCGGGTCGTGACCTCCGTGAGAGTGAGGAATGCCTGCTCCAGGTCGGCACCGGAGATCTCCAGGTCCCGCGCGGCGGGATAGCCGGCGAGCAGGGCGCGGACCGCGGCGTCGGAGTCGGAGCAGTGCAGCAGGACGGAATCGCCACGAACCTCCGCCTTACTAACGCCGGGGAGCAGCTCGAGAGCCGTCGCGTCGGCACCCGGAAGGGTCGCCCTGATGGTCCGGCCGCCGACCGTCGCCTTGATCTCGGTCGTCGGGCCGTCCGCCACGATCACGCCTTGGCTGATCAGCACGATCCGGTCGGCGAACGAGTCGGCCTCGTCCAGATAGTGCGTCGCGAACAGGACGGTACGACCGGAGGTCGCGAACTCGCGCATGGAACCCCAGAACGCGTGCCTGGTCTCCACGTCCATCGCGACCGTGGGCTCATCGAGGACCAGGACGTCCGGGTCGGGAACGAGCGCCATCGCGAAACGGACCCGTTGCGTCTGGCCCCCGGATAGCTTCTCCGACCGCCGGTTCGCGATGTCATCGATACGCGCCCGCTTGAGGACGTCGTCGACCGGCATCGCCTTCGGGTAGAGCGCTGCGAGCATCTCGATCAGCTCGCGCACGGTGAGTCCTTGGATCAGGGATCCGGTCTGCAGCATGGCACCGACCGCACCTGAGGCCGTCGCCTGCTCCGGAGTCATCCCGAAGATGCTGATCTGACCTGCGTCGGGACGGGTCAGGCCGAGCAGCATGTCAATGGTGGTGGACTTGCCCGCACCGTTCGGGCCGAGCAGGGCGACCACCTCACCCGCGGCGATGTCGATGTCAACACCGTCGACGGCGCGCACCTCGCCGTAGTGCTTGCGCAGCCCAGAGATCTGGATTCCACCTGTCATGGCTCCAGCGTCCGGGTGGCATAGCGCCTCAAGTAGTGCCGATCGCGGCACTTCCGACCATGACATCCGTCAGATCCCAAGAGTCGTGCTGCTGGAATGGGATGATCGGCAGTCACGCGACGGACGGTGGGAGCGAAGGCAAATGAACACCGAAGGAAGCGGCGCGAAGAACACTCCACCACCGCAGTCCGGGATGGATCAAGCGCCAGTTGAGACGGTCAACGACCGGCATCAGGGGATGCCGCCCTGGATCCCGAGGGTGATCGTCTTCCTGTTCCTCGCGGTGTCGGTCTTCTTCGTCGCCAAGTGGGCCTTCGAGCGGCTTCAGGGCCTGCTCGTGACTCTTCTCGTGTCTCTCTTCCTAGCGCTTGCCATCGAGCCCGCGGTAAACCTGCTCGCCCGACGTGGCCTGCGGCGCGGCATCGCAACCGTCCTTGTCTTCTTCGTCCTGTTCATCGTGGTCTCTGGCTTCTTCGTCGCGCTC
>DATBRJ010000220.1:0-1545 GCA_036560395.1 Actinomycetes bacterium
GCACCGGTGGTGGGCAGGTCAGGGCGGCGCAGCTGGCGGCCAAGGGTCACAACAGGTCCTCCGGTCCGGCGACAGGGCGCCCGGAGTCTGCCAGCTCAGCCGGTCCCCGACGAATCAGACACAGGACACCATCCACCTAGACGGGGTGCGCGTGCATGACCTTCGGCACAGCGCTGTGGCGCTGTGGATCGAGGCCGGCTACTCGCCGAAAGCCATTGCGGTTCGAGCCGGCCATACGTCGGTGCGTACGTCCTTGATATCTATGGTCACCTGCTGCCCGATGCAGATGATGCCCTTGCAGACGTGCTCGATGAGCTTGCACGTGCCAGCGAGACACGTACTGGGCACGTACTGGAGCTGAGTAAGCAGACGGTGCCTCAGTAGCGCCATTCCTGGTAGATCGTGGTGGGCGCGGGAGGAGTTGAACCTCCGTCCTCTTCCGTGTCAGATCCAAGGAGCCATTACCGTCATCTACGTTGGATGGTTTGGAGATCAGGAAGGATCATCGGAAAGCCGCAGGTGAGCGCGGGTTGTAGCGCATGGGACTACCGACGATCCGCCACGATTCTCCAACGATCGTGTTGGTCCCCATGGCGGTCGGTTGCTGCCCGTCTGCTGCCCCAACGCGTCAAGCTCGACCTTTGGGTGAACTCCACCACCGCCGCTCTCTTGGCAGAGTTCCAGGGCGTGTCCACCCAGCTCCAGACCCGACCTGGACAGGGTCAAGGAAGCCCTCGGCATCCCTGAGGCCGGCGACCACCCGGTCGCGGTGCTCTGTGACACCGGCTTCCAGTGCTCTGCGACACAAGTCCTTTCCTGCGGCCTGCTTGACCGTTACGATTCGTTCGTTGTCGTCAAGCGTGTTTCCTGACGCCGGGTTCGCAGGAGCCGCTCACGTGAACGGCTTGACGCAGGGGCGGGACCCAGGAAGTCGCGGGTAGAGGACCATGGCTGAATCGGCTGCTGCAGCCCAGGGTCGGATCTTCATCAGCTACCGGCGAGAGGATTCGGCCTACCCGGCCGGCTGGCTGTTCGACCGGCTCGCCGACAGCTACGGCAAGGGCCAGATCTTCAAGGACGTCGACAACATCGAGCTGGGCGAGGACTTCGTCGAGAGGATCACCGCCGCGGTCGGGTCCTGCGACGTGCTGCTGGCACTGATCGGTCCGCAATGGCTCACGATCGCCGACGAGCGCGGCCGGCGCCGCCTCGACAGCGGCGACGACTTCGTGCGCCTGGAGATCGAGGCTGCCTTGACGCGCAAGGTCCTCGTCATCCCGATCCTCGTCGACGGGGCGAGCATGCCCGATCCCGACGAGTTGCCGCCCAGCCTGGCCAAGCTGGTGCGCCGTCAGGCCCTCGAGCTCAGCCCCAACCGCTTCGAGACCGACACCGGCCGGCTGCTCAAGGTGCTGGACAAGACCCTCGCCGAGGCGGCCAGGTATCCGCGCGGCAGCGCCGTGCCGGTGGCCGATCAGCCGCCGATCACCGCACCGCCGATCACCGCACCGCCGCCAGCGCCAGCGCCGCGGAAGGTAGGCGGGG
>DATBRJ010000221.1:0-3231 GCA_036560395.1 Actinomycetes bacterium
TTCGAAGGTTGGTTGCACCGCATTACGACCAACCTCTTTCTCGACTCGGTGCGCCGTAAGCAGCGGATCAAGTTCGAAGGTTTCGCCGACGATGCACCCGAGCGGCTGCCCGGGCGTGAGCCGTCGCCGGAGACGTGGTACGACGATCGGATCTTCGACGCCGACGTCCAGGCGGCACTTGACTGCCTGCACCCGGACTTCCGCGCCGCTGTCGTTCTCTGCGACATCGAAGGGCTCTCCTACGAGGAGATCGCCGCCACGCTCGGCGTCAAGCTCGGCACGGTCAGGAGCCGCATCCACCGAGGCCGCACCCAGCTCAAGGCCGCGCTCGAGCATCGGGCCGCCACCCGGCGGCGCCCATCAGGTCGTGGCGACTCGTCGAGTGCCGCAGGCACCCGTCAAGACCTTCGTGGCACAACGGAGGAGGCCATATGACCCATCTCGGCGACCGGATCTCCGCGTTCGTGGATGGCGAGCTCGACCACGACGCCCGCGATCGCGTTCTCAGCCATCTCGCTCAATGCCGCGACTGCCGCAGTGCGACCGAGGAGCAGCGCCGACTGAAGGTTTCCGTGTCAGTCGCCGCCGTCCCCGGACCATCCGATGCGCTCATCCGCTCGCTGATCTCCATGTCCGAGCCCGGCGAGCCGACTCCGCGCGAGCGCCGGCCGCTGGCGGTCGGCGCTCGCCGGATGCCGTCGGTAGCACAGCGTCCCGCGACGGCGCCGTCTGGGCGCAGGGAGGTGCGTGGGCCGGGGCGGGTAGCGCCGCGTCGCCGGGTTGTGTACGTCGCCGCAGCGGGTGCGTTGTCCGTCTCGGCTGTCGCGTTCGCTGCAGCCTTCGCGATCGGTGAGCCTGCACAGCAAGGTCCTGCGCTGACACCACCGCTGGACTCTTATACCTACCAGCACGCCCAGATGAGCGGACAGATCGTCGGCGACCCGGCTTATACCGCAGTCATCGCAGGTTTTCCGATCCCGTCGACCATCGCCGGGGCGCCCAGCCGATGAAGCATGTCCGACCGCCCATGACGGCGTGGCTGGCGCCGGTCTGGCTGACGCCCGGCTTGGCGGTCCTGGTCGTGGTCGTCGTAGCGGCTGCCGGGACTGCGCCGGCCGCGGTCGCCGTCGTCGCGAAGCCACCCGAGCCGATCTCCACCGAACGAGATGATCCGCGTGCGGTCCTCCTTCTAAAGGTTGCCCAGCGCGCGTCGTCCCGAGTGGCCTACGCAGGCGTCCAGTACGTTTCGGCATGGTGCAAGAGCGGTTCGGCGAGCCAAGTGGTGGACGTTACCCATGTGCCAGGTACCGGCAGCCTGGTGGCCGTTCACGGCACCCCGGCGACTGGCGGCAGCGCTGTCTTCACCGCGGAGAATGCGACGGACGACGCGCCCGACGCGGCGGTAGAGGACGGTCCAGTCACCTTGCTGGCAAGGAACTACCACCTCGTTGTCGCCGGTCGCGACGCGGTCGCCGGTCGCTCTGCGTTTGTCGTCGAGGCGCGCAGGGCGAACGGAGCGGTCGCGGCCCGGCTCTGGCTGGACGAGGATTCGGGTTTGGCGCTGCGCCGTGAGGTGTTTGACAGCACCGGCGCCATCACCAAGGCGAGTTCGTTCGTGGATCTCACGATTGGGCACGCCCGCCTTGCCAAGCGGCTACCGCCGCAGATACCTGACATCTGGTGGGACCGGGTCCCGGTTGGTGCGGTTGTCACCCTGAGCACCGCGGGCTGGGCGACGCCTGGCGTGCTCGCGCCACGCTTTCAGCTCACTGATGTCCGCCGGCTCACGACAGACGGGGACACGATCCTGCACCTCACCTACACCGACGGGTTGTCAGCGGTCTCCGTCTTCCAGCAACGTGGCCACCTGGACGCGCAGCGGCTCGACGGTTTCCGACCCACGAGAGTGAGCGGCGCCGAGGTCTATGCGCGAGACGGAATCCCGTATCGCGCGACCTGGTCCGCCGATGGAGTGGTGTACACCGTCCTCAGCGACGCCCCTGATGACGTGGTGCAGGCGGTGATCGCCGGCCTTCCGCACGAGCGGGCCGCGGCTGGCGTGATGTCACGGCTGAATAGGGGCGTCGACCGGGTCGCGTCTTGGTTCAACCCGTTTAGCTGACAGACTCGAAGCCAGCCGCTGTCGCTCGAGTACCTCTTGGACGTTGCTGGTCATGAGTGAAACGCATCCCGCCGGCCGCGCGGAGAACCCTCATGGAGCCGACCCTCCATGGTGGTCCAGGCCTGACCGCGAGGCCACGGAGGATCCATTCGCCTCGCCGCCTCACGGCGCCGACACCGCACAGCTGCCATCGGCTGCCTACGGCACCTCCGCCGCGGGGCAGGGGGCTGAGTGGGTCTTCTCGGGTCAAGGCCCGCTGGGTCAGCCACGGCTGGACACGCCAAGACGCCGGTCCGGCGCCGGATTGCTGGCAGCCTGCGTCGCGCTCGCTCTGCTTGTCGGCGGCGGCGCTGGCGGCGCGGCGGGCTATTTCGTCGCCGACCGCAACAAGTCGCAGGTCCATGACGAAAACGCGTCGCTCGGCTCCGCTCCCGCCGGTGTGGTTGATCGACCACCGGACAGCGTGGCCGGCATCGCAGCTCGGCTGCTGCCAAGCGTCGTGAAGATCGACGTCAGCGGTGGCGGGCAGGCGGGCTCCGGATCCGGGTTCGTCATCCGCGGCGACGGCTACATCTTGACCAACAACCATGTCGCGGAACTGGCCGGAGACAGCGGGCAGATCGATGTACGGTTTAGCGACAACTCGGCTGCCGGCGCACGAGTCGTGGGCGCTGATCCGCGATCCGACCTGGCCGTCATAAGGGTCGAAACCGGAGACCTGCCGGCGGCCGCAAAGGCAGTGACGCTCGGCAACTCTGACGACGTGCAAGTCGGTGACCCGGTCGTCGCGATCGGCTCGCCGCTTGGCCTGAGTGGGACTGTCACGTCGGGGATCGTGAGCGCTAAGAACCGTACCGTCGTGGCCGGCGCCGAGCAGTCCGGCCAGGAGTCGTACATCAACGCCATCCAAACGGACGCCGCGATCAACCCAGGTAACTCGGGAGGTCCACTGGTCAACTCTCGTGCCCAGGTGATTGGCATCAACAGCGCGATCGCAACGATTCCGGGTGGGGGGCTGGGCGGCACTCAAGAGGGCAACATCGGCGTCGGCTTTGCGATACCGGCGAACCAGGCTCGACGCATCGCAGAGGAGCTCATCCGCGACGGGA
>DATBRJ010000222.1:0-2778 GCA_036560395.1 Actinomycetes bacterium
CTGCTCATGCCCGACGTCCCGCAAATGGCAGCCGGCACCCGGCCCGACGCTGGCGTTCGCCGCGGCGCTCGCCGACCTGCGCGTGGGCACGTGGGTGTACGCCTCTCCACTGCGGCCGGCGTGGAGCACCGCGTGGGACGCGCACTCGCTGTCGGTGCTCACTGACGGTCGCTTCGAGATGGGCGTCGGCACCGGCAGGCCAGGGATCGAGGACGAACTCCACGACCTGGGACTGCCCGTGGTCCCACCGGGCGAGCGGCTGGCTCAGGTGCGTGAGACCGTGACGGCGCTGCGAGATCTCGACGGCCCCGGCCTGCACACGCCGGTGGTCATGGCGGTACGTGGTCCGAAGGCCCAGGCGCTGGCCGCCGACCTCGCAGACGTGGTCACCGTCGCATCGGTGCCGGACCAGTCTCGGGCCGACGTCGCTCGGGTCGCGCGCAACTTCCGCGGGATCCGGGACGTCGAACTCGCGCTCCACGTGCCGGTCGTCGGCGACGCTGTTGCGCCGTTCATGGCGCCCCCCGACACGGACCCGGCTGCGCTTCGCGCGGCCGACTCGCTGGCGATACTTCCGGATGACCTGGCGGCGGCCGCCGAGGAAATCCAGCGGCGACGGGAGGAGAACGGCTTCTCCTACTTCGTCTTCGGCGGCGACTTCGCCGACGCGCTCGCTCCGGTCGTAGCTGAGCTGGCCGGACGCTAGTTCGGCCCGCATCCCAGCCAATACACCACTTCCATCTGGCCGAGTGGTCCTGCCGACCCCATGCACGCTTTGCGCGCCCCGATCCGGCGATGTGTACGAGCGAGCAGGCGAGGTAGTAGCGTTCAATCCTGCTCGTCGGACCCCAAGTGCTTCCCTGACCGTCACTGAGGGCGAGTCGGACCGGCACACCGAGCGCACCGGCGCGCCCGGCTGCCTCCGGCGCTTTGGGCACCGGAAGCAGTTCGGCGCGCCTGTATGCGCGCTGGTGCTCTATTCGTGCTCGTGCTCCATTCGCCTCGCTGAGGCTCACTCGCGCCCACCGGTCTTGCGCACCGCCCTGTCATGCCGCTGGTCGCGCTGGTACTAGCTCCCGCTCGTCAGCTCCGCCTGGTAGACCTCGAGCGCACACGTGGTGCGTTGACCGTCTGAGACCGCCGTCGATTCTGCGACAGCCGCGGTTGCCCGCGGACGGGTCGACCGGGAGATGTCGCAGCCGATGGATGCGAGCGTAGGGGCCGCCACCGAAGTTCAACGGAACCGCCGTGGTCGTGCCGACCGTCCTGGAGGCATGAAAATGGGGCCGCGGCGGCCGGACGGGTAGACGTCGTATTCCCGAACTTGGTGCTGCGAGCCCGTACGGAACCGGACGCGGGAGCCCGGGGCAGGTGCCCTGGATTGTTGCTGCGAGCACGTGAGTCAAACTCTTCGATTTCGACACCGCTCCCACCCGGGCCGGCCGCCGTGACCGTGCAGAGCGGGAAGGCCGGAGGGTGGGAGGCTGAGCGTGGCAATCGAGACGGTGGTTCAGCGTGCGGCGGGGCTGGACATCGCCAAGGCGTCGCTGGTGGCCTGTGTGCGGGTGCCGGCTGCCAGCGGGAGCGGCTGGCAGATCGTCAAGCGCAAGTTCTCCACCATGACCGCTGACCTGTTGGCCTTGGCCGACTGGCTGGCCAGCCACGGGATCACCCGAGTCGGCATGGAATCCACCGGCGACTACTGGCGCGCCCCGTTCTACCTGCTGGAGCAACGCTTCGACTGCTGGCTGCTCAACGCCCGACACCTCCGGGCCGTGCCCGGCCGCAGGACCGACATGACCGACGCGGAGTGGATCTGCGACCTGGTCGCCCACGGCCTGGTGCGGCCAAGCTTCGTGCCGCCACCACCAATCCGGCGGCTGCGGGACCTGACCCGCCGGCGCACCATCCTGCTGGCCGAACGCACCCGCGAAAAGCAGCGCATGGAGAAGCTGCTGGAAGACGCTGGCGTCAAGCTGTCGGTGGTGGCCACCGACATCTTCGGCAAGTCCGGCCGAGCCATCCTCGACGCGCTGATCGCCGGGCAGCGCGACGGGCAGGCGCTCGCCGAGCTGGCGCTGGGCCGGCTGCGCAAGAAGATCCCGGCCTTGACCGAAGCCCTCGTCGGCCACTTCGACGACCATCACGCGTTCCTTGCCAGCATGATCTGCTGCCACATCGACGCCATCGATCGCATGGTCGCCGCGCTCAACGAGCGGATCGACGCCGAGATCAAGCCCTACCGGGTTGAAGTGGAGCTGCTGGACTCGATCCCTGGCGTCGACACCCGCACCGCCGAGGTCATCGTCGCCGAGATCGGGGCCGACATGAGCCGCTTCGACAGCGCCGCCCACCTCGCGTCTTGGCAGGGATCTGTCCCGGCAACAACAAGACCGGCGGCAAGCCCAAGCCCGCCCGCACTCGTCCCGGGGACCGCTGGCTCAAAGCCGCCCTCGGCACCGCCGCGATGGGCGCGATCCGCCAGAAGCGCTCCTATGCCCACGCCCTATTCCGGCGCGTCGCTGCCCGCCGAGGCGGCAAGCGAGCCCAGGCTGCCGTCGCCCACAGCCTCCTCGTCGCAGCCTGGCATGTCCTGATCACCCAGACCCCATACCGAGACCTTGGCGGGGACTACTTCGTTGCCCGGGATAATCCCGCCCACCGACGCCGCCGGGCAGTCGTCCAGCTCGAGCGGCTCGGCTACCGTGTCACCCTCGAACCCGTAGTCGCCTGACCGCATCCAGCACGGTCATTTTCGAGTCAACTCGGGACATCCTC
>DATBRJ010000223.1:0-4046 GCA_036560395.1 Actinomycetes bacterium
GCGTTGGTGACCGCGACCGCGGTGCTGCGGCTGGTCGCCGACGGCCGCCTGGGCTTGGACACTCCGGCCAACGTGTATCTGCGCACGCTGAGGCTGGCAGACGACACCCTTACCGTCCGGGAGCTGCTCAGCCACAGCGCCGGCGTCGACAGCCCCGCCCCGGCGGCCATGTTCGCCGACCGGGTGCCCGATCTGGTGCGCCTGCTCGGCACGGTGGTGGGGTGTCATGGCCCAAGGGGGGTGGTGCGGCCCAGCAACGGCGGCTACGCCGTACTCGGGCAGCTGGCCGCCGACCTCACCGGATCCTCTTACCTCGACGCGGCCACCCGCCTCGTGCTGGACCCGCTCGAGTTGACCGGCTCGTCGCTGGTCACCCACGACACCGATCTTGGCCAGGACGTGGTCACCGGCTACCAGGTGACCGCCGCCGGGATCCTTCAGCCGGCGGTGATGATCTGCACCATCCCCGCGGTCGGCGGCCTGTGGGCCACCCCGGCCGACCTGGTCCGCCTCGGGCTCGGCTGGACGCGGCTGCTACCCACCGAGCTCGTGCGAGAGGCGTTGACCGCGCAGACCCCGCCGGGGCCCACCGGCCGCGCCATGGGCCTGGGCTGGCTACTCAGCCCGGACGGTGAGGTCGGGCTGCACGCCGGGGTCGGAGCCGGTGCCACCGCAGCGCTGTTGCACTTGCCCGGCGGTCAGGTTCGGGTCATCGTCACCAACCGCGCCGTGCCGCTGAACACGGTCACCGATCGCCTCCTGCATCTCTGACCGGTCACCCATACCCATGCATCGAATCGAGGAGATCCATGTACCCGAGTTATCCCACCGACTCCCCGCTGCCCGAGGCCACCCGACCCACGCCGCCGCCGAGCATGTCCCGGTCTTCGTGGAACTTGGGTGGCGGTCCCCCACCTGAAGCCTGCCTGGTGGTAGGTCTCGGGTGACCGGCCAAGGACACCCAAGAGAAGGGGACCGCCATGAAGACCGTACCGACACTGCGTGTGGTGTCGAAGAGTGACGCACCAGCCGAGTTGGACGAGTTGGGTGTGGATGATCTGCCGGCCGAGGTACGGCTGGCGCTGATCGAGATCGCCGGCGCGGCCCGCGACGGGCTGCTGGCAATGAGCGTGGCCGCGGGGATGGCGGTGATGCAAGCGATGCTGGAGGCGGAGGTCAGCGCGGCGTGCGGGCCGAAGGGACAGCACGACCCCGAACGGGTCGCGGTGCGTCACGGCAGCGGGGTCGGCTCGGTGGTGCTGGGCGGGCGGCGGGTACCGGTGACCCGGCCGCGGGCGCGCACCGTCGACGGCCATGAGGTGCCGTTGGCCGCCTACCGGCTGTTCGCCGCCGATGATCTGCTCAACCAGGTGGTGATGCAACGGATGCTGGCCGGGGTGGCCACCCGCCGCCACACTCAGGCCGCCGAGCCGGTCGGTGCCGGCGTGGAGCAGGCGGCGGCCTCGACCAGCAAGTCGGCGATCTCACGGCGGTTCGTGGCCCAGACCCGCACCGCGTTGGCCGAGCTACTCTCTCGAGATCTGTCCGCATTGGACATCAAGGTGTTGATGGTGGATGGGGAGCACATGGCCGACCGCTGTTGCGTGGTCGCCCTGGCCATTACCGCCGACGGCACGAAGGTACCCGTCGGGCTGTGGGACGGCGCGACGGAGAACAAGACCGTGGTCACGGCGCTGCTGGCCGACCTGGTCTCGCGGGGCTTGGACGCCGCGGACGGGCTGCTGGTCGTCCTGGACGGGGCCAAGGCCCTGTCCGCCGCCGTACGGGAGGTCTTCGGCACCAACGCGGCCATTCAGCGCTGCACCCTGCACAAGCGCAGGAATGTCGCTGAGCACCTGCCCGACAAGGAGAAGGACTGGGTCGACGCCAAGCTGGTCCGGGCATTCAACCACCCCGACCCGGCGCAGGGACTGCGTAACGCCCGGCACCTGGCCACCCTGCTGGACAAGGGCTACCCCGGTGCCGCCGCGTCGCTGCGGGAGGGCCTGGAGGAGATGTTCACCGTCGCCCGCCTCGGTATCGACGGCCGCCTCGCCAAGACCTTGGTCAGCTCGAACCCCGTCGACTCGATGATCTCGATCGCCAGGACCACCAACCGCAACGTCACCCACTGGAAGGACGGGCAGATGGTGCTGCGCTGGACCGCCGCCGGAATGATCAACGCCGAGCGGTCCTTCCGACGCGTCAAGGGCTACAAACAGATGCCCCAACTCGTCGCCGCCCTGTACCGACACGCCCACCCGAACACCGCCGCATCTACCGAAACTGTCGGTACCGCGGCATAGAGTTCACATGGATCGTCACCGAAATTCCACGAGACTCGGGACACCCTCGAAGGCCGAGCCGGGCACGGCAGCGCGGAGCTGACCCAGCACTTCCTCATCCGCCACCACCGTGGGGAGAACAACCTTGAGGTGTGGGATGGCTGCAAAGTTAGGCCAGACGGCTCGAAGGTTGTCGCGCGCGAACGAACGTCCAGGGTGTGGGTAAATGAGACTCAGCTCATCCAGATCGATTACCGCATTGGCCACATCCGCCGCTCGCAGCAACTCGGCGATGGCCCGCGACAAGGTGCTCTTGCCCGAACCCGGCGACCCGTGGAGGACAAGCACATGGATGTCGTTCACTGGGCGAACCTAGCAACAGCCTTGAGAACCGTCTAACAGCTTTTCCTGGCGGCCAGGGGTCAGCGCCGACGTCTGCCGACGACGTCGTAGACCGCGTTTCGGGCGATGTTGGCGGAAACCCCGTCCCACCCAGCCCCGTCCGTCCCGCCCGCAGTCGTCGGCGACAATGAGGCTGACAATGGTTAGCGCCGGCCGTGTTGAGCAAGGTCTGCGCCGAGTCGCCCAGGACGATGCAATGGCCGATGAGGCGTGCCCACCCCGGGCTTGGCGGGCGTCGCCAAGGCCGTGCATGTCGGACGCCTGCCGCTGGACCGCCCTTGCGCGTTATCCGCGGCATGTGCGTGCGTCGGCACTGCCAGCGCTGGCGGCCCATTGCATGCCGCTGGGCAAGACTGCCGGCTCCGATGGAAGCAGCAGTTAGGGACGTCGAACCGACGGTGCTCGGCTGCATTGCCGGAAAGGGCACTGCAGCCGTGCCGTGGCGGAACGCCATACTGCTCTTGACGTTCGTGTTCGCTATGTCAATTCATCAGGCGGGAGACAACCTGTGATCGCTCGAGTCGCTGTGTGGGAGCCGATGCCGACCGATGACCGTGACTGGGTCGTCGAAGCTGCCGCGTCCGTCCCGGGTGTGCGTGCCACATACCATCTCCTGGATCCCGAGACCGGCAATGGCTTGTCGATAGCGATATTCGATGATGAGGACGCTGCGCAGGCCGCCGGGGGTGCGATCCGGCGTCGCGCCGAAGAAATCGGCTGGAACGACCGGCCCCGGCCACGCTTCATCTCCGAGACGCTTTACCAGGTACTTCGCGGAAAGCCGTAATTGATGCACTCACATCGGCTATGACAATACGTACGGTGGGTGTCAATTATCCGGCCGGCTGAGATGGGGTCACCGGCAGTCGAGGCTGGTGGCAAGTGCTGGGTCTTCAGTTTCGACCGTTGTTCGTACACAGTGTGGGTATAGGAGAGGTACTGCCGATGCCGACCTTCGGTGACGTGTTCACCGACGTACGCGGCGGCGACCGGACAATGCGGGTCAGCTCTCACGGGGAGCGAGGCGTTGTCGTCGTGTCCTTGTGGTTTGGCGCAGTGTGCCGGGGATCTTTTCGGATGGCTGCCGGCGACGTGAGCAAGCTGATATCGACACTCGGTGAGATCGGGTTGTCGGTCGACTCGGCTTCGACGCCCGGTCGGCGGTCGAGAGATTCGACGTGGGAAGCAACCGGCCTCGGTTCGAGGGCAACGGCCGGTGCGGGCGCTCCCGATCGATCGGAGTCGGCCGCCGAGCAGACCGGTGATGTCACCGGAGCTGCCGAAAGCCGCCGCCTGTCGTCCGTGCCCGTTCTCGGGGTCGCGTGAGGCTGGCACCGTCGTTGGCTTCGGCTGCGGATG
>DATBRJ010000224.1:0-6073 GCA_036560395.1 Actinomycetes bacterium
GGTCAGCCGCGGCGAGCTGGTTGAGATCGGTGACGGATTCCGGCTGCCGGACCTGCTCCAGGCCACGGGAGCACGGCTGCGCGAGGTCGGAACGACGAACCGGACCGCCCTGCGCGACTATGTGAGGGCGCTCGGCCAGGAAACCGGCTTCGTGCTCAAGGTGCACCCGTCGAACTTCGTCATGCGCGGCTTCACGTCATCGGTTGGCGTATCGGAGCTTGCCGGCTTGGGCCTCCCGGTGGTCGTCGACATCGGCTCCGGCCTGCTCGCACCCGATCCGCTGCTGCCAGACGAGCCTGACGCGACCACTGAGCTTCGCGCCGGAGCCGCGCTGGTCACGGCGAGCGGAGACAAGCTCCTCGGCGGTCCGCAAGCCGGTCTCTTGCTCGGCAGCCGCCGCGTCGTCGATCGGCTGCGGCGGCATCCGTTGGCGCGTGCCCTGCGGGTCGACAAGCTCACGCTGGCGGCCTTGGAGGCGACACTGGCCGGCCCGCAGACCCCGACCTGGCAGGCGTTGCGGCGCACTCCGGCCGAGCTGCGCTCGCGCGCGGAGGGGCTTCGCGACGAGCTCCGCCAGCACCGGATCCCCTCGGACGTGGTCGAAACGGCCAGTGTGATCGGCGGCGGCGGTGCACCCGGCGTTGAGCTGGTTTCCTGGGCCGTCACCGTCGACCCCGGTCTTGCGGCCCCCCTGCGAGCGGGACAGCCGTCGGTGATCGGGCGACTCGACCAGCACCGGCTGCTGCTGGACCTGCGGTGCGTGCCGCCCGATCTCGATGTAGCCGTGCGGGCGGCGATCATTGCCGCGGCAGAGAGCCGAGGTGGCTGACGTGTACGTCGTTGCGACCGCAGGCCACGTAGACCACGGGAAGTCGACTCTCGTTCGCGCGCTGACCGGGATGGAGCCGGATCGGTGGGCGGAGGAACGCCGCCGTGGCATGACGATCGACCTCGGCTTCGCCTGGACCGATCTCCCGTCTGGAGCGACGGTTGCGTTCGTCGACGTGCCGGGACACGAGCGGTTCGTACCCAACATGTTGGCGGGAGTGGGAGCAGTGCCCGCCGCGCTGTTCGTGGTCGCCGCCGACGAAGGCTGGATGCCGCAGTCCGGTGAACACCTCGCTGCGCTTGATGCGTTGGGAGTGCGCCACGGTCTGCTTGCGGTCACCCGCAGCGACCTCGCCGATCCGGCGCCAGCCACGGCGCGTGCGGTCGCCGAGATCTCCCGTACATCGCTCGGCGAGGTGGACGCCATAGCGGTCAGCCCGCCGGCCGGAACGGGCCTGCCCGCCTTGCGTGCCGCACTCGATCGACTGCTCGCCCGGCTGCCCACGCCAGACCTGGATGCGCCCGTCCGGCTGTGGATCGACCGGTGCTTCACCGTCCGCGGCAGCGGCACTGTGGTGACCGGGACGCTAGCAGCGGGCCAGCTGGAAGCCGGCGACGAGCTGGAACTCGCGCCAGGCAGCCGGACCGTCCGCGTCCGCGCCCTTCAGATGCTCGCTCGCCCAGTCGGCGAAGCGAGCGCAGTTGCCAGGGTCGCGGTCAACCTGCGCGGCGCCGGACCGGACGCGTTGCGGCGCGGTGATGCACTCCTGACCCCGCGGCGGTTCCTCTTGACCAGCATTCTCGACGTCCGGGTCCACGGTGATCCGGTCGCTACGCTGTCGCGCAGTGTGATGCTGCACGTCGGCTCGGCGGCGGTGGCGGCGCGGGTGCGCCCCCTGGGTACGGACACCGCGAGGCTGACCCTGAGCCGTGCGCTTCCGCTGCGGATCGGCGACCGCGGCCTGCTGCGCGACCCGGGACAGCACCACATCGCGGGTGGCGCGATCGTGCTGGATGTGGCTCCGCCAGCCCTGAATCGTCGCGGTGCGGCCGCCGAGCGTGCGCGGCTGCTCGCCACGCTCCATGGGCAGCCCGACGAGCGCTCTGAGCTATGGCGCCGGGGGGTCATCAGGCGAACCGACCTCGAGCGCATGGGGGTCACCCCGACCGCCCCTCCACTCACCGGTGAGTGGCTGATCGATCCCGACCTGCGGCAGGCGATGCAGGCCCGGCTCGGACCGCTCGTGGCCGACTGGATGCGCGACCATCCGCTCGAACCCGGCCCACCTGTCGAGGTGATGCGGCGGGCGCTGCGGCTCCCCGACAGGTCGCTCGTCCATGCCCTCATTTCGGCACCGTTGACAGTCCGCGACGGCCGTGTCGTCCGCCTCGACGACAGACCGGGCCTTCCGCCATCGATCGTCGAGGCGATCGAGAAGCTCCGGACTGACCTAGGCGCGGATCCGTTCGCGGCACCGGATGCTGCCCGCCTCGCCGAGCTGCGCCTCGGACCGCGGGAACTCGCGGCAGCCGCACGCGGCGGGGCACTGGTAAGGATCGGGGAGGGCATCGTCCTGCTCCCCGGCAGCGTCGAGCGGTCGGTCTCTGTGCTGGCCGCGCTGGCCCAACCGTTCACGCTGAGCGAGGCGAAACAAGCGCTTCGTACGACGCGGCGGGTGGCCGTGCCACTCCTGGAGTTGCTGGATCGGCGCCGGCTGACCGAGCGGCTACCTGACGACCGCCGACGAGTACGCGTGCCGGAGTAACCGCACGGCGCGGTTGACGCTGTGTGACGCTGGGTGCACGTTGAAGATGCACGCGATGCGGTGCATTCCCGGGGGGTGGCAGATGCCGTCCGTCCGTCAGGTTCTTGGTCGGACGTCGAGCGTCGCGCTGACATGTGCGGCCATGGTTCTCATGCTGCTGTATGTCTGCCTGTCCGTCGCAACAAGCAGTGCCGCGGCGCTGCAGTCTGCCGCGCTGACGCTCACCCCCGGCAGCGGGCCGCCAGGCACCAACGTGGAGGCGAGTGCCAGCGGATTTGAAAACTGCCCGCCCACGGGGAACGACGATGTCGGCCCTGGCGATGTCGGCTTTTTCTGGGATGGACTGGACGAGCTGGCTGTCGTTCCTGTCCAGAAAGGCTCAGCCGCGACAGCCTTCGTCGTTCCCGAGTCCGCATCCTTGGCCGATCACAAGGTCGTCGCGCAATGTCTTGGTGATCTACGGCTGGCCGGCTCGGCGGCGTTCACCGTGACGCCGCCCGTTCAGGTGCCCGTCCTCGTGCCGGAGCTCTTGCAGCTGTCACTGGAGGACGCGAGGCAGAGACTGGACGCGGCGCAGCTGGTGCTCGGCCAGGTCTCGGGTAGCGGCGAGCTCGTCTGCAAGCAGGAGCCTGCTGCCGGGACGGAGGTCCAGGCGGACAGCGTGGTCGATGTTGCGGTCGGATGCGTCGAACCTACCCTCGTTGTGGTGCCGAATCTGGTCGACAAGACGCTCGATCAGGCCGGCGGCGACCTGACGTCCGTAGGCCTGGAGCTCGGCGGTGTTTCGGGTACGGGCGACATCGTCCGCAGCCAGAGTCCGACCGTTGGCGCCGAAGTTCCGCGCGGGACGGCGGTGAGCGTCACCGTGGGGCCGGCGGTTCCGGTCCTGGTTGAGGTGCCGAACCTGGTGGGCGCGGCGGTCGGTGACGTACCGGCTCTCCTCGTCTCGGGCGGGCTGGTACTCGGCCAAGTGTCCGGCACTGGTGAGGTGGTGCGAAGCCAGCGCCCGCCACCGGGCACGCAGGTCCGCAGGGGGACGGCCGTCAGCGTCAGCGTCCAGGCGGGGGTCCCGCCTCAGCGCTTGATAGCCGTCCCGAATCTCATCGGCAAGACGGCTGCCGAGGCGCGTTCGGCGTTGGCGGCTGGCGGATTGGTCCTGGGCAACGCCCCCAACGGAGACGGCGCGATCGAAAGCCAGGAGCCCGCTGCCGGCACCCTCGTTCCGGCAGGTAGCGCAGTCATGATCACACTTGGCCATCCGGCCCCGCGCTGGCCGGTTGGGGTGTTGCTCGTGCTGCTCGTCGCCGCCGTCATCGGGCCGCGCTTCATTCGTGGCCATCGGGATCGGACGTGGGTGCGGGCCCACGTACGGGTACGCGGCGGGGCGACCCGGGGGCCTACTGTACAGATCGCCGAGCAGCCTGATGCCGCCGAGCGGACGCACGTCGTTCGACTAGAGCCGCACGCCGACCGGGGGACGCAGGTACTCGAGGAGGTGGATCGATGAGCAGCGGGGTCTTCGACGCGTCCGTGACAGCGCGAAGCTTCCTGCTCGGAGACAGCGGCGACGCGTCGCTCGGTCGCAAGCTCACTGAGCAGGGCGTCGCCCGCTCGGCTCTCGGCGGCCTCCGCCGGCTGTCCGCCGCGGCGCTGCACACCGTCGACCAAGAGATAGGGGCAGTCGCGAGCAGACTGCTCGAGCTGGACCTCGGCGACATGCTGCTTGCGGGCTGGCGAAAATATGCCGCCCTGACCGATGCGGCAAGACGGACTCTGGCGGCGCCCGCCGGCGAGGAAGTTCTCGAGCTGGCGACCCACCGCATAACCTCGGCATATCGGCCGCGGGTCGACGTCTTCGTCGACAACCAGAAGATCACGACAGTTGAGTTCGACCTGACCACTGTGTTCGACCTGACAGGACTTGCTGCGGTCGTTAAAGCGGGAGATCTGGTCGCCTTGCAGAGTGGGGAGTGTCTGGTCACGGCGACCCTGCGCCTGGGCGATGCACGCTTGGCCGAGCGCCGCGAGAAACTGGACCTTGCGCAGAGGATCCGCTTGGATCCACCGATCTCGCTGATCAACAAGGCCCAAGCCGGACGGGCGGTGCCCACTTAAGGGTCAACCGGCTGAGGCGACACCGGATCGGGCTAGGCGTCGGTTTGATCCGGTCATGCGGGCGCATACGATGAGCGCTTGACCAGCGCTGTCGAGACCTCGGGTGACGCGACATGACTGATGATGGGCCCACAGACGACTCCGGCGAGGTGCTCGAGGACGAGGGAGTCTTGGATGCATCAGACACTCTCGAGGGCGATCCTGGGGAAGACCCGCTGGACCAGGGAATCCTCCCCACGGATCGTTGGTCCGCCGGTGAGCGGTACGGAACGACGCTGAGTGAAGAGCGGGCAGGCGAGTCTCTCGATCAGCTCCTTGCCCAAGAGGAGCCGGAGCCGGATCCCTATGCCGACGATGGGCTGTCGCCCAGCGTCCCGCGTGACCGCGCGAGCGACGACGTAGACGAGGAATGGGGCGACGAGGACGTCGACGGCCTGCTTCTCGACGACGGCGCGGATCCGCGGGCCGGCCGGCTGGTGGCGCCCGACGAAGGAGCCCATCCCGACACCGAGTCGGACCTGATCGGCCGAGACGTCGGTATCGACGCCGGTGCGGCCAGCGCCGAGGAGGCGGCGGTCCACATCGTGGACGACGATGACCGCGACGTTCGCTCGGACGAGTAGCTCGCCCGCCCAACGACACTCGATGGCGTCAGCCGAGGATCGCGTACACCGTCGTCGCATGTGCGGCAGGCGCCGTCGCGCCATCGATCGCCATACTCACCTCCGCGAAAGCGAGTGAGCGGCCAAGCTTCGTCACGGTCGCGTTGACCAGCACGTCGGCGCCGACCACCGGCCGCTGGAAGGAAATCGACTGCTGGACGGTGGTCATCGGCCCATAGCCGTCGCGTGCGCTGCTGATCGCGATGACCGTGCTGGTGTCGGCGGCGGCCATCAGTGCCTGCCCGGAGAGCGCGCCACCCTCGCGCGCCAACCGGTCCGACCAGGGCAGCCGCAACTTCGCGTGCGAGGGCCCGACCTCCTCAACAACGAGTCCGAGGTCCTGGACCCAGGGTGCGAAGTTAGCCTTCAGGATCGCGTTGCCGTCTGCGGCCGTCAGCGCCATTCGTTCATGATGCCCAGGTCTCTGCGGGAGCGGACAAGGATCGGAGTTTCGTGCCCCTTCCAGGGTGGACGCCGGCGTGCTGGGATCCGTCGTAGCATGCCGGCGTGCCGAGTGGCGATGCGGATCTGGTTTTCGTCGGAGGGCGGGTCTATGCGACCAGCCCGACCGGCCGGCCTCCGGAGGCGGTGGCCGTACGGCAAGGCAGGATCGCCGCGGTTGGCGGCGAGGAGGACATCCGGTCGCTGATCGGCCGGCGGACCGAAGTCGTCGATCTGAATGGCGGCATGCTGCTCCCGGGA
>DATBRJ010000225.1:0-9395 GCA_036560395.1 Actinomycetes bacterium
GAGGTGGAGCGGGTGCTCAGTGTGCTCGACGGCGCTGTGCTGGTGGTCTCGGCGGTGGAGGGCGTACAGCCACAGACTCGCGTCTTGATGCGGACACTGCAGCAGTTGCGCATCCCCACCCTGATCTTCGTGAACAAGATCGATCGTGGCGGCGCGGGCTATGACCGCGTGCTCCAGGGCATTTCGGAGCGACTCGTGCCGGCGATCATCGCCATGGGTTGGGTCGAGGATCTGGGCGGCCGCGGCGCTCGCTATCGACCGTTCACCGGCACCGACTCCGGCTTCACCGAAAGACTGGTCGACCTCCTCGCCGACCGCGACGACGCGCTCCTGCACGCGTACGTCAGCAACGAGACAACGATCTCCTCCAGCCGGCTCCGCAGGATGCTCGCCACGCAGACTAAGCAAGCGTTGGTTCATCCGGTGTTCTTCGGCTCGGCGATCACAGGTGCGGGTGTGGATTCGCTGATCACCGGTATCACGGAGCTCCTGCCCGCAACCGCTGGCGACCCCGACGGTTCCGTTGCGGGCACGATCTTCAAGGTCGAACGCGGCCCGGCCGGGGAGAAGATCGCCTATGTTCGTATGTTCTCTGGCACGGTACGAACACGGGATCGTCTGCGGTTCCGCGGTGACGAGGAGGGGAAGGTCACCGCGATCAGCGTCTTCAACCTGGGCTCCGCCGCTCGCCGGCCGGTTGTTTCCGCAGGGCAAATCGGCAAGCTCTGGGGACTAAGCGAAATCAAGATCGGTGACCCGATAGGCGCTTCGCACACATCGACTTCTGAGCGCCGATATTTCGCCCCGCCGTCGTTGGAGACCGTCGTCGTCCCCGGCCGCCCCGCCGACAAGGGCGCGCTCCATCTTGCCCTCGGCCAGCTCGCGGAGCAGGACCCGCTGATCAGCCTCCGGCAAGATGACATTCGGCAAGAACTGTTCGTCTCCCTTTACGGAGAGGTGCAGAAGGAGGTCATCCAGGCGACCCTGGCCGATGACTTCGGCCTTGACGTCACTTTCCGCGAGACAACGACCATTTGCATTGAACGGCCGGTCGGCAGCGGGGCGGCGGTCGAGATCCTTCACAAGGAGGGCAATCCATTTCTCGCTACCGTCGGGCTGCGCGTCGATCCAGCGCCGATCGACGCCAGCGTCGAATTCCGCCTGGAGGTCGAGCTGGGATCGATGCCGTACGCGTTCTTCAAAGCGGTTGAGGACACCGTGAGAGAGACGCTGCGTCAGGGAATCCACGGCTGGCAGGTCACCGACTACACGGTCACGATGACCCATTCCGGCTACGCCCCACGGCAGAGCCACGCGCATCAAGGCTTCGACAAGAGCATGTCAAGCACCGGCTGGGACTTCCGCGGCCTGACACCGCTGGTCCTGATGACCGCGCTCAAGCAGGCGGGCACGACGGTGTACGAACCAATGCACCGCCTTCGGCTCGAGGTACCGGCCGACACGGTCGGATCGATCCTGCCGGTGCTGGCCGCGTTGCGTGCGGTCCCAGGAGCACCCACGATCAGGGGTTCGTGGTGCTGGTTGGAGGGGGAGATTCCGGCCGCTCGGGTGTATGAGCTTGGTCGACAGCTGCCGGCGCTGACCCGTGGGGAAGGGGTGCTTGAAAGCGCCTTCGATCATTACCAGCCGGTACGCGGAACGATCCCGAGTCGGCCCAGGTCAGACCACAACCCCCTGGACCGAAAGGAATACCTCCTGCATTTCATGCGCCGAGTTTGAGATCACACTGCCGTCCCCCGGCGGGCCTTGCGACCACCCGCCGGGACGATCAGGCGACGGGCCATTCATGGACCGGGACGTTGGAGTGCATGTGCGTGATGTACAGCTGAAGTACGCGACGTAGGGCCTCCGGACGAGACAGGCCCTCTTGGTCCTCGAAGTGGCGCAGTGCTGCTATCTGCCACGCCGCACCATTGCTGCCGCTCAGGCAGCGTTGTTCCACGATGCCGAGGAGGCGGTCGCGCTCTCTTGGTTCGATGCCCCAACGATCTAGCCCCTCGTGGGCCAGCGGGAGCAGCCTGCGCAGGATCAGTTCGGCGACCGGTACTGTGCCGTGGCCTGGCCAGTACAGCTGCGCGGCGAGGCCGTCGCGGGCGCCCGCGTGGAAGTTGTCCTCGGCCGCGCCGAAGGACATCTGGGACCACACTGGTCGCTCATCCTCCGCGAGCATCCGCGCGACACCGAAATAGAAGGCGGCGTTTGCCAGAGTGTCCACCACGGTCGGACCGGCGGCCAGGACACGATTCTCGACTCTCAGGTGCGGCCGCCCGTTGGCCACGTCGTACACCGGCCTGTTCCATCGCCAGATGGTGCCATTCTGAAGCCTGAGCTCGTTCAGGTTTGGCGTGTCACCACGGGCGAGCACCCGACCCGGGTCCTCGTCGCTGGATAGCGGAAGGAGCGCGGGGAAGAAGCGCACGTTCTCCTCGAACAGGTCGAACACCGAAGTGATCCAGCGGTCCCCGAACCAGACCCGAGGACGCACGCCCTGCGCCTTGAGCTCCTCCGGCCGGGTATCCGTGGCTTGTTCGAACAGCGGAATCCGGGTCTCCAGCCACAGCTGCTTTCCGAGGAGGAACGGCGAATTCGCACCCACGGCGACCTGAACACCCGCGACAGCCTGGGCGGCATTCCAATAGGCCGCGAACTCGTCGGGACTCACCTGCAGGTGCAGCTGAGTGCTCGTACAGGCCGCCTCCGGCGCCACAGTGTCCGCGGTGACGACAAGACTTTCCGGTCCAGCGATCGCAATGTGCAGGTCTTCTCCCCGGGACGCGAAGATCTGTTCGTTGAGCAGCGCATATCGAGGATTGGTGGACAACGAGTCAAAGGTCAGGTGATCGTGGCGGAGCGTCGGCAGGATGCCGATCATCACCATGTGCGCGCCGATGCGGCGCGCCTTCTCGTCGGCCGCGTTGAGGCTGGCCCTGACCTCCCGCTCGAAGGCGGTCAGACCACCGCCGGCAAGCTGGCGAGGCTTGATATTGACCTCGATGTTGAACCGACCCAATTCGGTCTGGAAATCCGGGTCCGCGATGGCGGCGAGGACCTCCGCGCTTCGCATGGCCGGCTCGGCATTGTCGTCGACGAGGTTGAGCTCGATCTCGAGGCCGGTCTGGGGTCGTTCGAAGTCGAACCGGGACTCGCGCAGCATCTGCGCGAACACGTCGAGACACTGCCTGACTTTGAGCCGGTACTGCCGCCGGTCTTCCCTGCTGAACGTACGGTGTGCGACCTCCTCGCCCATACGGACAACCTCGCACAAACGCGCGGCCAGGCCCAGGGTCCATGGTCAACAGAAACCGAGCTGGTCGGTCGACAGCCCAACCGCGCTGCCGCCATGTCGCTCGCGCCGTACGTACACCCCGGGTGCATCGAGCTCACTACCTGCCGGTTGTCCACCGATTCACCGCCCCGCCTTAGCTGCAAGTTGGATGCGGCACATAAATTTTGCATACAATGGTGCATGCCACTCGTCCAAGTCCGCGACGTACCAGAGTCGACGGTGAACGCCCTCAAGGCGCGGGCGGCTGAGCGTGGCTTGACGCTCACCCACTATCTGCGCATCGAACTCGATCGCCTTGCATCGCGACCAACGAACGCGGAGGTGGTCGAGCGGCTTGCGAGACGCGGTAGGCGCGGCGGCCCAAGCCTGCAGGAGACCGTCAAGGAGGTCCGCAGAATCCGTGCGGCATCGTGATCGTCATCGAGACATCCGCGATGGTCAACGCGCTTGTCGGTGACCCGGCGAACCCGCAGCTGCTGGCCGCTCTCGCGGACGAGGACTTGCACGCGCCGGCTCTGCTCGACTTCGAGGTCGCCAGCGCCCTGCGGGGGCACGTCCTCGCAGGCAAGCTGGACTCAGCAAGGCTGGACGAAGCAATAGATGACTTCGCGTCTCTGCATATCGACCGCCACCTGATGACAGACATGTTGGGCTACATGCTCGAGTTGAGGGACAACTTCACGGTCTATGACGCCGCCTATCTTGTCCTCGCCGACGCCCTGCAGGTGCCTTTGCTGACGGCGGACGAGAAGCGCGCGGAGGCGCGACGGCTCGGGATCGACGTCCGGATGGTGGAGCCACGTTGATCTCGCGGTGACCTCAGCGGCGCGGTCGCCAGGCCGGCGACCGCGCCGCTGACTACGAGGAGCCGAGGCTGTCGCCCGGCCCACCTCAATGGGCTGATCCCGCCGCGCCGCTGCCGGCAACCATGATCGGGAAGTATCAGGGTACTCCCCGGAGTTGTCCCTGAATGTACGGACGACAGGCCGAAAGGCACTGCCGGTAACGCTACGAGATCTGGCAGACTCCGTATTTCGAGGCCGAGATATCAGCCCGAGCGGGAGAGCGAAACATCAGGTGTCGAGCTGTTGGCGGATCGTGACTAAGGAACGGGCCGAGCCACCACAGCAACGGGGAATGGACCAACGGCGATGACGATCGAACACGCCGACCAGCGTGTGCCTCCGCGGCAGGATGACCGCGGCGGCGGTTTGGCGCGCCGTCGAGCGTGGGTCGCCAGCGTCCCGTGGGAGCGCAGCCGTCGTCCCAACCTGGTCTTCGAGCTCGTTCTGATTCTGACCGGCTATTGGCTTTATTCGCTCGTTCGCAACGGCGTCCCGGTGAAGGTGGCCGAAGCGACGACCCGAGCTCAGCAGCTTTACGACTTTGAGCGGATGATCGGGATCGCGGTCGAGAAGCCGATCAACCATGCCGTCGACAAGGTCAGCTGGCTGGTGGTCGGCACCAACTACTACTACTCCACGATGCATTTCATCGTCACTATCGCCGTGCTGGTCTGGATGTGGTTCAGCTATCCCGGGCGCTACCGCCCGCTGCGCCGAGTCCTCTACGCGACGAACATAGTCGCGCTGCTCGGGTTTTGGCTCCTCCCGTTGGCGCCACCGCGATTCCTCTCAGGTGAGGGGTTTATCGACACGGTGGTAAAGCACGGAACCTGGGGCACCTGGGCGTCGGCCGATGTCGCGTCCTACTCGAACCAGTACGCGGCCATGCCCTCGATGCACTGCGCCTGGTCCCTCTGGTGCGGGCTGATCATCGCAACGCTCGCCAAGCGGCGCTGGGTCAAGGCGCTCGGCATCGCTTATCCGGTGGCCACCGGGTTCGTCGTCGTCGCCACGGGCAACCACTTCGTTCTCGACATCGTCGGCGGTTACGTCGCGCTCGGCCTGGCGTTCGGCATCCAAGCCTTGATCTTCAGACGACCCGCTCTCCGCACGCCTCACCGGGCCGAGGCAGGCTCGGGCGCCGACGCGGAGCGCGTCGAGAGTTCCGTGACTGCCTGAGGCCACCGCATCGCGAGAAGGCCAACGAGGAGCAGCCCGGCAACTCCGGCAATGCCGACTGCCGCTGCAGGTGAAGTGACGTCAGCGAGCCGACCCGCAACCGCGAAGCCGGCGGCGGTGAACAGCGAGAGCCCGGCGGCGGCGACGCCGTTGACCCGCCCGCGGGCCTCGGGCGGCGTCACCAGGTTCACCCCGACGATCATGGGCACGATGAACGCCTGCAGTGCCCCGCTGACGAACCAGACTGCCATCGCCACCGGTACATCTGGATTTGCTGCCGTGACGACCAGAGGCAGCAGGGAAGCAGCGGCCAGCAACGGACTCAAGCGCACCCCACTGAGCGGATCCAGCCGGGACACCAGCGCGACGCCGGCGACGGCACCCGCCGGGACAGCTGCCATCAGGAACCCGCCGAGATCGGCAGCGCCGTGGTCTCTGCTGTAGGCGAGGGCGACGGCTTCCGGTGCAATCAGGAACCCGATCGTCGCCCAGACGAGCAGGACGAACGACCGGCGCACCTGGTCGAAGAAGACCAGCTTGACGCCCTCGGCCGTGTCGACGAGCAGACCTCGCAACCCACCCCGGCCGTCCATCAGTGCTGCCCGGGAGCGGAGCATGAGCTGAATGACCAGGTAGGAGGCCAGGAAGGTCAAGGCGTCCACCGCAAGGGCAATACGCGGCGAGAATGCGTGTACCACGACACCTGCCGCAGCGAGCCCGATGACCTGATTGGCCTGGTTGAGGCCGCGGGTAAGCGACGATCCGACCATGTAGTCCTGCGGGTCCACCAGCACGTCCGGCATGACAGCAGATCGCGCGGCGAAGAACGGCTGGCTGAACAGCTCGGCGAAGAGCAGCAGAGCGAACAGGACCCACAGCGGGGTTGCGTCCACCGCGGCGAGCGCGAGGACTCCGACGACAGCGGCCCTGACCAGATCGCAGACGATCAGTACGCGCTTACGCGGTACCCGGTCCGCGAACGGTGACAGCAGCAGTCCGCCGAACAGACCAGGGATATAGCCGACGACGAACGCGAACGCTGCATAAAAGACACTGTCCGATCTGTCGAGGACGAGCGCGGCGAGCGCGAACCGGGCGAAATGATCGCCAACCTCGCTGGTGACCTGTGCGAGAACGATGCCGCGGAACTCCCGGTTGCGCCGCAGCAAGCGGGAGTAGCGGAAGGTCGCCCGTGCCGAGCGACTGTCACCGCTCACGGTGGAACTCTCGCCGGTCACGCGTAGAAGATCCTTTCTACCGTCGCGCGTGCTCGCCTCGTCATCCGACGGTAATCCTCCACTAGCGGACCGCCACCGGCATAACCGAGGAGGCGAGCGACGCCGGCAAGCTCTCGCGCATCCGAGGGAAGGCTGTCCTGTGGCCTTCCACGGACCAACGTGGTCGCACTCCGCACCCGGGAGGCTAGCCGCCACGCCGCGGAGAGAACAGAGGTGTCGACAGGCTCTACCAAACCGGCATTTACCGCCGCATCCAGGGCGTCCATGGTCCGGGTTGTCCGCAGCGTCGGCGTTGTGGCCCCGTACCGCATCTGCAAGAGCTGGACCGTCCACTCAACATCGGCGAGGCCGCCCGGGCCCAGCTTGGTGTTCCGCCTCGGATCGGCGCCGCGGGGTAGGCGCTCGCCCTCCACCCGAGCCTTGATTCGGCGAATCTCGCGGATCGCCGCGGGGTCCAGCCCGCCGGACGGGTACCGGATCGGGTCGATGGCCTCGATGAAGCGCGCGCCGAGCGCGGTGTCACCGGCCACGGGCTCGGCCCGCAGGAGGGCCTGTCGCTCCCAGACCTCACCCCATCGCTCGTAGTAGGCGAGATACGAAGCGAGGGTACGGACCAGGGGTCCCTGCCGGCCCTCAGGACGCAGCCCCGCGTCGATGACCAGCGGCGGATCCGGCGCGGGCAGTGCCAGCAATCTCCGTAGCTCGTTCGCAACCGCCTGCGCGGCGTCAGAAGCGGTTCGTTCGTCCGCGCCGGGTCGCGGATCGTGGATGAAGAGCACGTCGGCGTCACTGGCGTAGCCCTGCTCGTGGCCGCCGAGACGGCCCATCGCGACGATCGTGAGGGCAGTGGGCAGCTCGTCGGCGCCGGCGACCGATCGGACCGCGGCAGCAAGCCCGCCATCGAGTACCGCAGCTGTCACGGTGGTCAGCGCTTCGCCCACCTCGTCAACGGAGAGATCGCCCAGCAGGTCCGCGACGCAGATCCGCAGCAATTCGCGCCGGCGAACAGCACGGCACGCCTCAGCTGCTTCTGCGGGTGTGCCTGCCCGGGAGACCGCAGCCCGGACCTGGACCCTCAGGACCGCAGGATCCACCGGCCGCAGCTGCGAATCGTCGGCCAGCATTGCCACGGCCTCGGGGGCACGCAGCAGCAGATCGGACGCGTACCTGCTGGAAGCGAGGACCCGGGCCAATCGCTGGGCGGTAGCGCCTTCGTCCCGCAGCAACCGCAGATACCACGGCGTTGTGCCGAGAGCCTCGCTCACCTGCCGAAATGCAAGCAGGCCGCCATCGGGGTCGGCTGCATCAGCGAACCAGCCGAGCATCACCGGCAGCAGCGTCCGCTGGATCGCAGCACGGCGGGTGACACCTGTCGTGAGTGCTTGGATGTGCCGTAGTGCGCCGGCGGGATCGGCATAGCCGAGCGCCTCCAACCGGTGCCGCGCGGCCTGCGGCGTGAGCCGCGCGTCCTCGGTGGGCAGCCGCGAGACGGCGATCAGCAACGGGCGGTAGAAGAGCTTCTCGTGCAGCCGGCGGGCGGTGCGCTGGCGCTCGCGCCAGGCGGCGGTCAGCTCGCCGATTGGATCTCCGCGATAGCCCAAGGCCCGTCCCAGTCTGCGCAGCTCCGACTCGGCTTCCGGCAGGGTGTGAGTGCGCCGCAGGCGGTACAGCTGCAACCGATGCTCGAGGCTGCGCAAGAACTGGTAGGTGTCGTCTAGCTGAGCCGCGTCAGCCCTTCCGACATAGCCGCCGGCGGCGAGCGCCCGCAACGCATCGAGCGTGCTGCCCCTCCTGAGGGTTTCGTCACCTCTCCCGTGCACCAGCTGGAGCAGCTGTACGGCGAACTCCACGTCACGCAGGCCTCCGCGACCGAGCTTGAGCTGCCGGTCTGCCTGGTCGGCCGGTATGTGCTCCTCCACCCTGCGGCGCAGCGCCTGGACATCCTGGACGAAGCCGTCGCGGTCGCTCGCCGACCAGACCAGCGGCGCGACCGCATCGACATACGTGTGGCCGAGGGCCATATCACCCGCGACCGGGCGGGCCTTCAGCAGCGCCTGGAACTCCCAGGTCTTCGCCCACCGCTGGTAATACGCCTGGTGACTTGCCACCGTGCGGACTAGGGCTCCCGCATTGCCCTCAGGCCGAAGCGCCGCGTCGACGGGCCACAGGGAACCTTCGGCGGTTGTGGCGGAGCACGCGCGCATCAAACCGGCCGCGAGAGCGCTGGCCGTACGCAGCCCGGCCTCCGGCTCCGCGACGAAGACGACATCGACGTCGGAGACGTAGTTCAGCTCCCGGCCACCCAGCTTGCCCATGCCGATGACCGCCAACCGGCATGGCGGTGCGTCCGGCGGAAGATCTGCCCGCGCGATCGCCAGCCCCGCATCAAGCGAAGCTGCGGCAAGGTCGGAGAGATCCGCAGCAGCCTGCTCAAGGTCGATTTCAGCGGTGAGATCGAGGCCCGCGATGGCGATGAGCTCGCGGCGGTAGGCGACGCGCAGCGCGTCCAACGCCTCAGGGCCGCCGAGTGCTGCGACCGGCCCACCAGACGCAGGATCTGCGCCAACCGCCGCGAGCAGCGCGGACCGGCGATCGGAACCCGCCCCCGAGTTCATGGCTTCGTCGTCAGCGAGCGACCGGTAGTGCTCAGGATGGCGGACGAGGTGATCGCCGAGGGCGGCGCTCGATCCGAGGACTGCAAGCAGGCGCCGCCACTCCCGCGGGCTGGCGCTGATGTCGTGACGCAGCTCACGGCCACCCGCCTGGAGAACTCGAGCCAGCGAGCGCACGGCGAGATCGGGGTCGGCCACATCGGCGAGCGAGTCG
>DATBRJ010000226.1:0-13417 GCA_036560395.1 Actinomycetes bacterium
TGGCTCGCGGAGGGCGGGCATCTGCTGGTGGAGACAAGCGCCGATCAGGCGGACGCGGCGATCGAGGTGCTGGTCACCGCCAGACTCACGACCACCGTCGCGAGCGACGCGGACCTCGCGGCGACAGTCGTCGTCGGACGCCGCTAGCGTCCCGTTAACGGGGACCCTTGACGGATGCCCGAGGACCGCTGGATGCATGGCAAGGCCGCAGCGAGCCCTCGTAGCCGCGCTACGTGGGTGAGCGAGAACGCGGCCAGGCGCCAGCGGGACCGGGCAGACGCAAAGAGACTTCGTTAACGGGACGCTGGGACCGCCGTCCTCCAGTCGATTGCCGGGTCTGCGCCAACCGGGTCTCAACCGCCATGGGCTCCTCGGCGATAGAGGCGGCTGACAACGTCCTCGATGGCCGGCTCCTCGACCGTCAGGTCGCTGACCTCGTGACTCGCGACGACTCGGGTGACGAGGTCCGCGACGCTGCCGCCCGCTGGCACCATGAACCACTGGCGCGGGCCGTCGGTCCTGGACGCGCGTACGCCGGCCACGACCAGCGGCGGCTGCGGGACGGCGAGGTCGACGACCACAACACGTTCTGACGGGACCAGGGAGCGCAGGCCAGCGAGGTCCCCGTCGAAGGCGAGCCGCCCATGATCGATGACCATGACCCGACTGCATAGCCGCTCCACGTCGCCGAGATCATGGGTGGTCAGCAACACCGTGGTACCGCGCTCGCGGTTGATCGACTCGAGGAACTCTCTGACCGCAGCCTTGCTGACGACGTCGAGGCCGATCGTCGGCTCGTCAAGGTAGACGATCTCAGGGTCATGGAGCAGTGCGGCGGCCAGGTCGCCGCGCATTCGCTGACCCAGACTGAGCTGGCGGACGGGCGTGTCGAGCAGGTCCGCCAGTTCGAGCAGGCCGACGAGACGGTCGAGGTTGCGCCGGTACCGCGGCGCATCGACCCGATAGAGCCGCCGGACCAGGTCGAATGAGTCCCTGAGCGGAAGGTCCCACCACAGGGTCGTTCGCTGTCCAAAGACCACGCCGACCTTTCGCGCGAGCGCCACCCGGTCTCTGGCGGGGTCCAGACCGGCGACCCGGATCCGCCCGGCGCTGGGCACGAGGATTCCAGTCAGCATCTTCACCGTCGTCGACTTCCCTGCACCGTTCGGTCCGAGGTATCCGACGATCTCCGCGGGCTCGATTGCGAAGGTCAGCCCGTCGACAGCACGGACCACTGTGCGGGACCGCCGGCATCCAGCCTGTTCGGTCGGCGGTGCGGTAGCGCCCGTATCCGCTCGCGCACGCCTGCGAACAGTGAAGTGCTTCTCCACCCCGTCGAGTTCGATGACAGCCATGTGTGTCCCGTCACGGAGGTCCTTCGACGGAGGCCGGAGGACTGCTGGATGGGTGCGCCACGCAAGGAGACTTCGCGCGCGCGGCATTAGTGTCGCGTGTTCGAGGTCCATTGACGGTGGCGCGAGGACCGCTGGATGGCTGGCAAGGCCGCAGGGAGCCCGGGGTACTGGAGGTACGCGGGCGGCGACCCGAGAACGCAGCCAGGCGCCAGCGGGACCGGGCCAACGCAAGGAGACTTCGGACACGCGACACTAGCTGCCTGTCGAGCGGTAGTGACGGACGCCGGCCTTCCATGCGAAGCCTGCTGCGACCAGCGCGAGCAGCGCGGCGATCGGTGAGGCGAATTGCATCGCGCTGGGATAGCCGTGCGGATCGGGGCGCCCGAAGACGTACAGCGCGGGGTACCAGTTCACGAACGCCAGCGGCACCACCCAGGTGAGGGCGCGCACCCACTCGGAGCTGAAGACCGTGAGCGGGTATTGCGTCACGTAGTTGCCGCCATAGGTCGTGACGTTCATCGCCTCGGCGGCGTCCGCGGCGACGAATTGGTAGGAAGCGCCTAGCACCCAGATCCCGCAGTAGATCAGTGTCCCACAGATGATCATGACCGGGACCATAAGGATCCGGCCACCAGTCCACTCTGTGTCGAGCGAGGTCAGTGACAGAGCAAGAGCGGCCAGCGCCGGTACGAGCTTCCCCAGCCGGCGAGGCGAGAAGGTGTCAGCTGCAACCTGGACGAGCGCGCTCACCGGGCGCAGCAACATCACGTCGAACGCGCCGCTCCTGATATGGCGGCCCAAACGTTCGGCGGTTCCCAGCAGCGTGTCGGCGATTGCGAAGGATGTGCTGGTCGTGGCGTAGAGGAACAAAACCTCCGTGGCCGAGAATCCACCAAGCTCGTCCGTGTTGGCGAAGATCACCACGATCGCGAGGACATCGAGGGTCGTGGCCATTGCCTGCCCGACAGTAAGCAGCAGCAGCGAGGTCGGGTACTGCCACGCCGCCCGCGTCCATGCCCAGCAGAGCAGGCCGAATGCCCGCACCGCATCGGCGAGCCTGGCGAACGCTTCAGCCACCCTGCACCACCACCCGCCGCCGGGCCTGCTCGGTGAGCCGCCGGCCGGTCAGGAGTAGCAACACCGCCCAGAGGACCTGAAGGCCGAGGATCGCGAGCACGCCGGCACCGTCGTAGACACCCAGCCAGATGTCAGAAGGGGATTGGATGGTGGCCGCCCACGGCGTGGACCGCGCGACGGTCCCGAGCCATCCGGGCAGCAGGACCAACGGGATGAGCAGGCCGGAGAGGAAGGTGCCTGCCAACATCGCTATCGCCGCGGGACCGGCGGCGTCGAGCAGCCAGAACGCGGTCAGTGTCACCAGATAGCGGATGCCGAAGCTCACCACGATGGCAAGCGCGATGGACAGCACGACCGCGGCAACCCGCCATCCGGCCGGCCAGGTGAAGTCGAAGAAGGCGGCGCCGATCAGCAGCGGGGGCACGCCGCGGAAGATCAGCGCATGCACAGCGCGACCGAGTTCATGCGACAGCCACCAGCCCTGGAAGTCCGCCGGGCGGAAGAGATCGATGGCGATGTCGCCGTTGCGGATACGGTCGGTCAGCTCGGCCGAGACGGTCGGGAGGAAGGCGCCGACCGCGGCGATGAGTGACTGCCCGAGGAAACAGAAAGTCACCGCGGCGGTCACGTCATACCCGCCGATGTCGGGACGTTGTGTCCAGAGCGCGATGAGGATGTACGCCCGGATGAAGCCGAAGCTCGTGTTCGTGAAGGCCCCGGCGGCTGTAGCGGCGCGGTAGGTCGCGTGCCTGCGAAGGCTCCGCCAGGCGACCATCGTGTAGAGCCCCAAGTACCCTCCCGAGCTCACCCGGCAAATGCCGAAGGGTACTGCTCAGGCAAACTCCCAGCGGGCATCCACCTGAACGGTTACCGAGGAGGTGCCCGGCTCGACCGGCACCGTCTGGGCCGTTGCCACCGACATCACCCGCGGCATCGGGCTCGGTCCGCCGCCGTGGACCTGCTCTGAGATCGCAATAATCCGGCCGAGCGATCGGCCGGACAGCGCGGCGTATTTCGCCGCCTTCTCCTCTGCGTCTCGCCAGGCGGCCTCTCGCGCGCCGTTCAGCAGTGCAGCCGGGTCGGCGTATTCGAAGCTGGCACCTTCTAGCCGGCTGGCGTCGCCGCCCGCCGCTACCGTTTCCGCAAGCAGCGTTCCTGCCTTGTCCAGGTCGCGGATTCGCGCCGTGAGCCTAAGCGTCGCGGTGTAGCCGACAATTGCCCGCCCCTGGTCCCCCTGCTCCGGCCAGAGGTTGATCGCTCCGCTGGCGAGATCCTCCCTCGCCACTCCGCCGGCGACGAGCACCGAGCTCATGCGATCAAGAGCCTGCCCCGCTCCGCGCAACGCTGCCGTTGCACTCTCCGCGACCACCTGAGCGCCGAGGTCGAGCCGGAACACGTTCGGCGGCGCCGTGGCCTGCCCCACGCCCGTGACCGTGATCCCTGTGTCCATCGTCGTCCCCGTTTGTACCCGGATCGGGCATTCCTTGATCCGCGAATATACGCGGACTCGCTGTCGGCGGTGAGGTCACCTGCGATGGTGGCCAGGCACGCGGTGTGAGCTAGACCGCTGCACCAAGACCAAGCGCCTGGTAGATCTCCAGCGTGGCGGTGGACCGGTTCAGCGTATAGAAGTGCAGCCCGGGCGCCCCCTGATCAAGCAGTTCCGCACAAAGTCGGCAGGCATAGTCGACGCCGATGCGGCGCACCTCCTCAGGGCTGTCCTCGACCGCGTACAAGCGGTCGGCAAGATCACTCGGAAACGCGGCCCCTGAAAGCTCGGCCATGCGCTGAATCTGCCGCACGTTCGTCACCGGCATGATCCCAGGGATGATCGGGATGTCGCTGCCATAGGCCGCCACGCGGTCGACGAGGCCCACATAGTCCACCGCGTCGAAGAAGAACTGCGTCACCGCGAAGTCGGCGCCGGCAGCCGCCTTGCGAGCGAGATACTTCGCGTCAGTGTCGCGGTCGGGTGACTCCGGATGGCCCTCCGGGTGCGCGGCAACGCCGACGCAGAAGTCGCCGAGCTCCCGCAGCAGCCGGACAAGCTCATCCGCATGCCGCAGACCCTGCGGGTGTGGGGTCCACTCGACTGCGTCCCGCGGCGCGTCACCGCGCAGGGCAAGAACGTTGCGTACGCCAGCGTCCGCGTACGACCCGATGACGCCGCGCAGCTCAGCGCGAGAGGCCCCGACGCAGGTCAGGTGGCCGACCGGGGTGAGCGTGGTGTCCTGGGCGATTCGGCCGGTGATACGGACCGTGCGGTCCCGGGTGGAGCCGCCGGCACCGTAAGTGACCGACACGAATGTCGGATGCAGCGGCTCGAGTCGCCGGATCGCGGTCCACAGCTGGCGCTCGCCCTCGTCCGTCCTGGGTGGGAAAAACTCGAAGGAGTACGACCGTCCACCGCCCGCCAGGAGGTCGCGAATGGTCGTTGCGCCCCCCGGCATGGTCGAAGGGGTCCCCAGTGCCATGTCGCGAGGCTATCCAACATGAGCACAGAACTGGTCACCGTCCACCTGTCGATACGCTCGGCGCCGTGAGCCAGGCCGAGAATGACCCATTGCGGGAGCGTGTGCAGCAAGCGCTCGACGGGTTCATGGCCGAGCAAGCGAGCAGGCTCGCGGCGATCGACCCCGTCCTCGCCCCGGTGACCGACGCGGTGCGGGATTTCCTCGACGGCGGCAAGCGCCTGCGGCCCGCCTTTTGCTACTGGGGGTGGCGAGGGGCCGGCGCTCCGGACGGCCCGGAGATCATCGTCGCCGCGGCGTCACTCGAGCTGCTTCAGGCCGCCGCGCTGATCCACGACGATCTGATGGACGACAGCGATACCCGGCGGGGTAAGCCCTCGATTCACCGGCAATTCGCGGCGCCGCTGGAAAGCGGCGGACAGGCGGGGCGCTGGACCAACTTCGGTGCGGCCGCCGCGATCCTCATCGGTGACCTCTGCCTCTCCTGGTCTGACGCGATGATCGAGAGCAGCGGCATCGGACCCACCGAGCTGCTACGAGCGAAACCGACGTTCCAGTACATGCGGACCGAGCTGATGGCCGGCCAGTACCTCGACGTCCTTACGCAAGCTACCGGCAGAACCGGAGTCGATCGTGCGCTGAGGGTGATCCGCTATAAAGCGGCCAAGTACACGGTCGAGCGGCCACTCCACGTCGGCGGGCTGCTCGCCGGGGGGCAGGGCGCTCTCATCGAGACGTACTCGGCTTACGGGCTGCCGATCGGTGAGGCTTTCCAGCTCCGCGACGACATCCTTGGTGTCTTCGGCGACCCGGCCGAGACCGGCAAGCCGGCGGGCGACGATCTGCGCGAGGGCAAGCGAACTCTGCTCGTGGCCCTCGCCTTCGAACGGGCTCGACCCGCACAACGTGATCTGCTTGAGCAGAGCCTCGGCGATCGCATGCTTGACGACCAGGGTGTCGATGCCCTCCGTACGGTGCTCGTCGAGACGGGCGCGCTCGCGGCGGTCGAAGCGCTCATCGAGCGACTAACTGTGGAGGCGTTGCACGCACTAGATAGTGGAAACGTCGCCGGGGGTGCCCGGGAGGCCCTGCGCGAGCTGGCTGTCGCGGCTACCGTGCGCGCTGGGTGAGGCCTTCGGCGTGCCGGATATCGGTTTCGCGTCCTGTACGCGTATGATCACCCTCAGTGATCCTTGCGGTTCGTGGAGGCGCGGGTGCCCTGGCCAAGGAAGGGTGAGGGAAGGCAGCCGCAGTGCCCCACGTGCGAGAGCACGGGTGTCAAAGAGGTTCCCAGGGCCAAGCTCAGCCGCGACGGAAAGACGATCAGGACCGCCACCGAATGGAAGCAGTGCCCTGACTGCAAGGGATTCGGCTGGCTGCGTATGTGACTAGTGTCCCGTCAGGCGCCCGGCGAGTCGTCGGGCGCGGGCGCCGTCGTCGTGCGGGCGTCGGTCGTGCTGGCTCCACCCCCGGCTGGCTCACCACGCCGAACTTGACCGGGCGCGGGCAGTTCCGGTCGTTTCGCCGCGGACACCGAGGAGCGCAGCTGGAACGGGACGTTCGTCACCATAACGCCAGGCGTGAACAAGAGCCGGCCCTTCAACCGCAGCGCGCTCTGGTTGTGCAGCAACTGTTCCCACCACCGGCCGACCACGTACTCGGGGATGAAGACAGTGACGAGGTCGCGCGGTCCCCTGCGGCGCACGGCCTTCACATAGTCGATGATCGGCCGGGTGACTTCGCGGAACGGGGAGTCGAGCACCTTGAGCGGCACCGAGATGCCCCGCCGGTCCCACTCGTCTTGGAGTGCCTTGGTCTCGGCCGGATCGACGTTGACCGTCACCGCCTCCAGCGTGGTCGGCCGGCTGGCCTTTGCGTACATCAGAGCCCGCAACGTCGGTTTGTGGATCTTCGAGACGAGCACGATCGCATGCACGCGTGACGGCATCATCATGACGTCGTCGCTGCCATCGACCGCGAGCTCTGCGCGAACCCGGTCGTAGTGCCTTTTTATCGCGCGCATTGTCAGGAAGATGATCGGCATTGCAACACAGACGATCCAGGCGCCCTTGGTGAACTTGGTGACAAGCACGATCACCAGGACCAAACCGGTGAACACCAGGCCGATGGAGTTGATGACGCGTGATCGCA
The DNA here is from genome assembly GCA_036560395.1 of Actinomycetes bacterium. Classification (GTDB taxonomy): domain Bacteria; phylum Actinomycetota; class Actinomycetes; order JAKEEW01; family JAKEEW01; genus DASYTV01. The sequence continues at coordinate 7,055 of DATBRJ010000226.1, forward strand.
TCATCCGGCGGCGGACGGACGGATCGGATTCGGTACGCAGCAACCGCGTCCAGTGGCGGACCATGCCGGTCTGGCTGAGCGTGAACGAGACGAACACACCGATGATGTAGAGCTGGATGAGCTTGGTGACCTGGGCGTCGAACGCATAGATGAGGATGCAGGCGAAGGCAGCGAGCAGGACGATGCCGTTGCTGAAGGCCAACCGGTCACCCCGCGTGTACAGCTGTCGCGGCAAGTACCCGTCCCTGGCCAGGATCGAGCCGAGGACCGGGAAGCCGTTGTACGCCGTGTTGGCGGCAAGAAACAGGATGAGCGCGGTGACGGCTGCGATGAAGCTGAATGGCGGGGAGCCCTCGCCGAAGACCGCCGACGCCACCTGAGCGATGATCGGCTGCTGGTAATAGCCGGGGCCCGCCGGCTCGCCGTTGATGAGCACATCCTCGGCCGGATTCTCGGCGAGGTGGGTGTCGGACATTTGGGCCAGGGCGAGCACCCCGGAGAACATCGTCACGGCGATCAACCCGAGCAGCAGCAGCGTCGTCGCCGCATTCTGGCTCTTTGGCTTGCGGAACGCCGGCACACCGTTGCTGATCGCCTCCACACCCGTGAGCGCAGCACAGCCGGAGGAGAAAGCGCGCAGGACGAGGAAGACCAGGGCGAAGCCGCTCAGGTTCTGATAACCCGGCTCGGGCTGGATGTCGAAGGTGGCGGTCGGCGCCTTCAGCTCGTCACCGAGCACCCCCACCCGGAAGAACCCCCACGCGAGCATGCAGAACACGCCCGCCATGAACGCATAGGTCGGGATCGAGAAGGCGGTCCCTGACTCGCGGACGCCTCGCAAGTTCATGAATGTCAAGATCGCTACAATCAGCAGGGCGGCCGGCACCTGATGCTGGGCGAAGAAGCCGACCCGCGACCCGAGGTACTCGACTCCTGAGGACACCGACACCGCGACGGTGAGCACGTAGTCCACCTGCAGCGCACTCGCGACTGTCAGCCCGGCATTCTGCCCGAGGTTGACCGAGGCGATCTCATAGTCGCCGCCGCCGCTGGGATAGGCATGGACGTTCTGCCGGTAGGAGGCGACCACCACCAGCATCAGCAACACGACCGCGCCAGCGATCCAAGGGCTGTAGTGATAGAACGACAGGCCGGCCACCGACAGGACCAGCAAGATCTCTTGCGGCGCATACGCAACTGACGAGAGTGCGTCGCTGGCGAAGACCGGCAGCGCGATGCGCTTGGGCAGCAGAGTCTCGTGCAGCCGGTCGCTACGCAGTGCCTGACCGACGAGGATGCGCTTGGGGAGCTCGGTCAACTTCGACACGACTGGATCGTATTGGCAGCCGAGGGATTTCTCGCCTGCGGTGCCTCCGCGACGGCTTTCCAGGACGCAAGTTGGGAAACATCCACAAGGGGCGGGGACGTGTAGCGTCGTGCCGGGCCCGTTGAGGAACCTTTCGGGAGTGCCGCGAAACTCGGTACGAACGTGTGGGCGATTTGGACGGAAGGACGGCCGTGCACATCGTGATCATGGGATGCGGTCGGGTGGGTTCGACACTCGCCCACATCCTCGAGGATCGGGGTCACTCAGTCGCGATCATCGATCAGAACCCGGAGGCGTTCCGGCGTCTCGGTGGCCACTTCGACGGCCGACGGGTCACTGGCGTCGGCTTCGACCAGGACACGCTGCTGGAGTCCGGCATCGAGCAGGCGGCCGCGCTTGCCGCGGTGAGCAGCGGCGACAACTCCAACATCATCACCGCGCGGGTGGCCAGGGAGACCTTCGGAGTTGAGAACGTCGTTGCTCGCATCAAGGACCCGCGCCGCGCCGAGGTCTACCAGCGGCTCGGAATTCCCACGGTGGCGACCGTTCCGTGGACTGCAGACCAGATGGTGCGGCGGCTGCTGCCCGAGGGCTCGGAGCCCCTGTGGCGGGACGCAACGGGGACGATCAGGCTGGCCGAGGTCCATGTCGCCGAAGGGTGGATCGGCCATTCGCTGCGCGACCTCGAGGAGGCGGCCAGTTGCCGAGTGGCGTTCGTGAGCCGACTAGGGGCGGGCTTCCTGCCTGGTAACGATGCCGTGGTCCAAGACGGCGATCTCATCTACGTCGTGATGCGGGAGTCTGATACCTCTCGGGTGGAGGGCGTGTTCGGCAAAGGCCCAGAGGAGCACTGATGCGCGTCGCGATCGCCGGAGCCGGCAACGTCGGCCGCTCCATCGCCACCGAGCTGCTGGAGGACAACCACGAGGTGCTGCTCATCGACCGCGATCCCCATGCAATCAAGGTGGATAGCGTTCCGACCGCAGAGTGGTTGCTCGCGGATGCGTGCGAGATCGCCTCGCTGGAGGAGGCGGCCCTGCAGCGCTGCCAGGTGGTCATCGCTGCGACCGGCGATGACAAGGTCAACCTCGTCGTGTCATTGCTTGCCAAGACCGAGTTCGGGGTGCCGCGGGTAGTCGCCAGAGTCAACCAGCCCAACAACGAATGGCTGTTCAACGAGGCCTGGGGCGTCGACGTCGCCGTTTCCACGCCGCGGCTGCTCTCGGCCCTCGTCGAGGAGGCGGTCAGCGTCGGCGATTTGGTCAGGCTGCTGCGTTTCAGCCAGGGCGAGGCCAACCTGGTCGAACTCACCCTCCCGGCAGGTGCGCCGATCGTCGGGACCCGGGTCGGCAGCGTCGACTGGCCGACCGACACCGCGCTCGTGACGATCATCCGTGAGGGTCGGGTGCTCGTACCAGACAAGGACCACCCGCTCGAAGCTGGGGACGAGTTGCTCTTTGTCGCCGCTCCCGACCGCGAGGAACAGCTCGAGAGCCTGCTTGCTCCGCACTGAGGGTCGGCAGAGCTTCGAGCGCGTGCCCGCAACCTCCCGCGACGCCTGACAGCCGGCTCAGGCTTGCTTCGGCGTCTCGACCGGGGTGTGCCCGCGGGCGAGGACCGCGAGCATGAGGGCAAGTGCCCCCACGAAGAGCGGCCAGCCGAGCGCAATCTTGGCCGCGGCGAGCAGACCGACATTCCCGGTGAGGTAGATCGGCCACTGCACGGCGACCCTGATCACATTCGGGAGCACGAACAGCCAGGTCAGCTTGGTGCAGAGCCGGAGGATGGCGGGATCCTTCCGCCAACCCGTGGGATCGCCGGTGACCGACCCGATCAGAAAGCCGATGAAAGGCCAGCGGACGATGATCGAGAAGATGACCGCGGCCGCGACGACCGCGTTGTACATGATCCCCGGCAGAAACGCGTCCTCGGCTTTGCCCGAGCGCAGCGCGAAGAACGCCGCCACCGCTATGCCGATCATGCTGGTGAGGACGAACTGCAGCGTCTGCCGCTGGACGAGCCTGGCAACGAGCAGCACAACGGCGGCGCCGATGCTCACACCGAGCGCCAGCTCGAGCTGATGCGTGGCCATCCAGGCGATCGCGAAGGCAGCGGTAGGCACAGCCGCCTCCACCGTCCCGCGTTTGCCACCGAGCGCCTTGGTGAGCTGCCGCCGGACGACCGCCTCGACGGTATCCACTCCCAGCGGGTCCCGCGTCGCTGTCTCCCGGCTGCCGGGCTGTGCCGCTGCCGTCACCTTGGTCATGCCGCCCCGACCGGGCGCAGCTCGTACCGCGGGTTGTAGATCACAGGTCCCCCCTGCTGATAGGTGATCCGGCCGTCGGCGACGATGACCCGGCCGGGCTCGATGCCTGGCACCCGCCGGCGCCCCAACCAGACCAGAGAGACGGTCCCAGAGCCGTCGTACAGCTCCGCCTCGAGGGCAGGCACGCCCGCACGCGGGCGGAGGGTCACGGTGCGCAACGTACCCGAAACGGTCACCCTCTCGCGGTCGCCGCACCGGTTGATCGGCGTCGCACCCCGCTCCTGCGTGCCCTCGAGCAACTCATCCGCCTCGAGCTGGTCTTGGCTGGAGGTAAGCCGCTTGAAGATCCTCTGCAGCGGTCGGCCATGCCTTTCCATACCAAGAGATTACCGGCCCAAGCCACCGCGGTAGCAAGATCGATAGTCAGCGGACCTCGGTGATCTCGGGCCCGCGCCGGAACGGGTCGAGTGGAGGACGTTCTTGACCACCGTCGACCGGGGCATCGGCGTTGTCCGGCCCGGCTGTGCCGTCTTCGGGAAGGCGCAACGGGATCGGATCCCGCGGTGCCATCGGAGAGCTGCCGCGGACCACGACAACGCCACGGAGCAGGTCCTCCACTCGGCGGCCATGCGCCGCATCGGCTGCGGCTCGGCCCGTGATGACCGCTCTCAAGAACCAGCGCGGCCCGTCGATCCCGAGGAAGCGGGCGGGCTGGCTTCCGGTCTTGCCGGCCTGCGGGTTCACCGACACCCGGGCCTTAAGCTCGGGGCCGAACGGTCCAATGCTCTCGTCCACCGTGCCGCCCTGCTTGGTGACGGTCGCGGCAAGCTCGCCTCGCACCTCATCCCAGATGCCCTGATGCCGGGGTGCGGCGAAGGGCTGCAGCTGGACAGCGCTGTCGGCCAGAACGACGGTCGCCGCGATGACCCGATCATCGGCGATCTCAGCACGGAGCTCCATGCCTTGCACGGCCGGGATCAGCAGGCCACCCAGATCGACACGACCCGCCGATGGGTCGTCGAGATCGGCCTCGTCCCACGGTCCTTCACTCGGCATGCTCGTCGCGTCGGTCGTGGCGCCGACCAGCTCCTGCTCGGTTTCCGCCTCGGTGTCGTACGCCTCGGCAAGCACGTCGTCGGTGTCCTGCTGTCGGCGGCGACGGATGCCCACGTCGTCTCACTCCCTCGTTCTGTCCTTCTCACGTAGCGCTCATCGAGTGACCCTCGGCCGGCGAACTCTCCGTCTGGGCGGCGAACCCGCCGGTGGAACCGTACCCGCCCGCGCCACGGTCAGACCCGGGCAGGATGGCGACCTCGTGAAAGGCGGCGCGCTCGACCCGCTGAACGACCAGTTGCGCGATGCGGTCGCCGCGCTTGAAGACCGCAGTCTCGCGGAGATCGTGGTTCACGAGAATCACCTTGATCTCTCCGCGGTACCCGGCGTCGATGGTGCCCGGGGTGTTGACAATGCTCACCCCCAGCCGATGGCCGAGCCCGGAACGCGGGTGGACGAAGGCCGCGTACCCGGCTGGCAGCGCGATCGCGAGGCCCGTCGGGACAAGCGCCCGCTCGCCCGGCTGCAGCTCGACGTCAACCGTCGTACAGAGATCGGCGCCGGCGTCGCCCGCGTGAGCGTACGCCGGCAACGGAATCCCCGGGTCGAGCCGCTGGATGAGTACATCGACGTCGGCGTCGCTCCCGACTCCTCCCGTTGGTGGGTGGGTCGGCGTGGTGGCGGTCACGGTGTCACCTCGTGGATGTGGTTCCAGCCGAAGCACGGGATCTTGTGGTGCCCGGTGCGTCCGGCAACCGGATTGACCCCGTCAGGGATTCACGTCGAACGCCCGCCGAGCAGCGTCGCGCAAGTCGTCCCGTTGGAGCGCGGCCTCGACGTCCATGCTGCGCCCGTGCGTCAGGAAGTGCTCCATTCCGACCGTCACGAAGACCGCAGCCGCGCGCACCACCAGCCGACCATCCGGCCCGCCGACCCGGCCTTCCGCACTCGTGTAGATCTTCCGTCCGACTACTCGGTCGACGCGCGCGGCAATGGACAGTGTGGTGCCGACGGGCACCGGGCGCCGGAACTCCGTCTCGAGCCTGACGGTCACCATGGGCTTGCGGAGCAGCCAGGCCAGTGAGCCGAGTGCCTCATCGAAGGCCGCCGTGAGCAACCCGCCGTGAGCTAGCCCAGGCGCGCCCTGGTGATCTTCGGTGACGGTGAACATGGCGCTGATCGTGAGGCCCTCGCCCGCCGTCACATGCATGTGCAGTCCGGTCGGATGATCGTCACCACAGCCGAAGCACCGGTTGTAGTGGGAGCTGATCGGCTCGCCAGGCGCCGGCGCCTCCGGATGGCGCTCAGGCAGGCTCGCTCCGGGCCCCTTGGTGGCCGGCCGTGAAGCGGTCGGGGGCTCTTTCGCATCAGACCTTGCCGGATTCACGGTCGCCGACACTACCCTCCGACGTCCGCAGTCAGATCCTCAGGTGCATGCCGATCACCTCGGACCGCCAGGATGGCGGAGCTGGTCACCGCGGCTCACCCGCCGGCGCCGCTTGGGGCGGTCTCGGCCAGGCGGCAAACCCTGTGAAGCATATGGATGCCACGATGGACGGCATGAGCGAGCGGAAGTCGGCCGAATCTTGGCTGGTCGACATGGATGGCGTGCTCGCGCACGAGGGGCAGCCGATCCCGGGGGCGGAAGAATTCATCCGCCGCCTCGCCAGGTCTGGCAAGCGGTTCCTGGTGCTCACGAACAATTCGATCTTCACAG
>DATBRJ010000227.1:0-2706 GCA_036560395.1 Actinomycetes bacterium
GGGTCCCCAGGAGCGAGGCCCCGCTCCTGCATGCCATCAAGGCGCGGCGGGGGTCAGCGTTTTAGGCTGAGGTGAGGCGGATCCGGGAAGTGGCTTGTCCGAAGAGCCGACGTCCGGGGTCAGGTCGGTCACGCTGGATTGCACAGTCGTCCCCGAGTGCCCTCCCGGGTCCGTCGTATCCCGTCCTTGCTGGTCGGTGACCATGCGCGCGTAGACCACGTTGGAGAGCCGTCGCTTGAGGGCGCGGATGGCCTCCATGGAGGTCTGGCCGGCTGCCTTCTTCGCGTCGAAGTAGACCCGGCCTTCGGTGGCGGTGCGCAGCTGGACGATGGCCATGATGTGCCGGGCCCGGTTGATGCGGCGGTTGCCGGCACGCGAGAGTCGATGGCGTTGCTGGTCGCCGGAGGAGGCATCCAGCGGTGCGGTGCCATTCCAGGAGGCGAACCGAGCAGACCGTCGCCGGGGCCGCCAGCGTCGATCGCGTTTGTTGCGGACCGTCCGTGGTGGCGGCCCCGGCGCCGGCCCGCTCCCCGAATGGGCGGGTCGATGGCAGAGAGGACGCGAGCGTGTTTGAGTGCAGACTGGGTTCTGGCGCGGTGGGGATGTCTAACGCCGGCCGCCGAGCTCCTCCCATCGTGCCCGGCCGCCGTCGTCGGCGTGTTCGACGAAGCCACGGCACCGGGCCCAATCGATGTAGGTGACGTGCCAGTCTCGGCCACCCCGGGGTGGACGTCCAGGTCGGCCAGAACAGATGCTCCTTAGTCGGTCGCCGCGCGCCCATCCTCGGTGGCGCCACGAGCGTCGGCGACGGTCAGCGAGGGTTGGAACACATCCTGCAGGCCGGCGATTTCAAGCAGCTGCAGCACTCCGGGTTGCATCGCGGCAAGCCGGACGAAACCGCCGGCCGCATCGCACCGGTTCTTGGCCCGGACGAGCACCGCCAAGCCCGTGGAGTCGCAAAATGACAGACCGGCGAGGTCGAACACCAGCCTTGTATGGCCTTGTTCCAGCGACTCGCTGAGATGCTGAAGCACCAGCGGCGCGGTGACCATGTCAAGCTCACCGGCTAGGGAGATCACAACCATTCCGCCTTCGGCGGCGGTCGTGACCGTCAGGGGCTGCGGCTCCTGTCCGGCATCGATCATGACACTGATGCTAGCGAGGCCGGCGCCGCGCTGCAGCGGCAACAGATCGGGTCGCCGTAGCCGAGTGGACTCTAACGGCGGGAGGTACGGATGATCAGCTCAACCGCAATCCTCGGGTGGGGTAGGACCTGGTCGTGCTGGAGCGCCTCCCCGAGGTCAGCCGGCTCGTAGGCGACTTTCTTACGACCGAGCACCCGGCCTCGCCGGCTGTAGGAATGGCTCCCCGGGCTGAGCTTGTGTCGTAGCGGACACTGTTGGCGGACGTGGCAACGCGAGCGGGTGACCGCATTCGGCGTCGCTGAAAGTTACTAGACGCCCTGAGGCACCAGTCCTTGGAACACGAGACCTGCGGCCGGGTTCCGGCGGTAGCACGCCACGACATGGCGGTCAAACTCGAGCGTCACCAACACGTATCCGGGCGTCGAGCCCGTTGACGTCTGGCAGGAACGCGATGTCGGATGGGTGCTGCTCGTCGAGCATGACGATCTGTTTCATGGGTGCGACGGTCGGCGGTTGTGTGTCGAGAACGTGTCCGTCGTCTGTCGGTCCGGCGTATCGGTAGCAGGACAGGCTGCCTTGGTCGCCCTCGTCAAGCTCCGAGTGCGACAGGAAGAAGTAGATCGACCCATCGGAAAGCTTGTGTGATCTGGCGAGGCCCTGATGGTGGTCGTCGCCCTCCCCGGAGAAGATCCCGTGGTTCCTCATGCCTTCGACTGTGTCGAGATAGAAGCTTGTGCAGCGGCGCTTGTTCTCGGCAACGGCTGCGATCTCGGCCGGGATCGGTCGGGCGGTTGGGTGAGACTGCGGGTAACGACACTCCGGCCTGCGCAAGGGGTGGCATCTCGGACGTCCCTTCATTCGCGGACGGCGCAGACCTGACCGGGATGGTTCTAGCGGCCGAAGCAGATGGTGCGTCCCGGTCGAACCTTGTCGGCTTTGTAGGCGACTTGGTCGATGGAGGTTCCGGTGTGGTCGACCAGGACGAGGGCGTCGCCGCGGTTGCCGAGTTGAACGGCGCCGTCGGTGGCGATCTGCGTGACGGCGCCGCCGCCGATGGTGCCGCCCAGGTTCTGCCGGCCGCCGGCGGCTTCGACCGGCCGCCGGCCGGTCAGGTCGATGGGTGATGGCGTCGTGTTGAGCAGGGTGACCTGTTCGTGTCCGCGGTCGATGCCCACCGGGTCGGGGAGTGCTCGCCTAGATCTGAAATCGGAAGGTCGACGGTTCGACCCCGCCCCTGGCCACATAGCTCGCCGGGCTTACACGACGGTGACCAGCAGAAATGCGTGGTCACCGTTTGTGTTGCCGGCCGTCGGCGGATCATGGCGCGCTCGTTTCGTCCATCGATTGACACCAGCTACGCCGCATGGCTCACTCCGAGGCGCGACCGGTTCTTCCACTCATACCTCGTGTGGGGCCCGTTAGTCGGCGCTGCCGGCCGGGTCGGTGGGCGGCTGGCCGTGCTCGACGGTGCTCCCCGCGATGGTGCGGCTGGCGCCGGTCGCACGGGTGATCTCGATCCGGCGTGGCTGGGTCTTTGCTGACGCGGGGATGGTCAGGTGCA
>DATBRJ010000228.1:0-2480 GCA_036560395.1 Actinomycetes bacterium
GGTGCGCGCCGAGCTGCTCGACGAAGGCCTCGCGATGATGGAACACATGTGGCGCGGCCGCCCCTTCACCTTCGACGGTCGTCACTACCGCACGTTGCGCCAAAGCGAGGTCTTGCTGCCGCCGCCGGTCGTGCAAAAGCCTCGCATTCCCGTCTGGGTCGTCGGCGCGTGGCCGCGGATGACGTCGATGCGGCGGGCAGCTCGATGGGACGGCTGGCTGCCTGCCTACATGCCGCCAGATGCCGGTGGGCATGCCGAGCTCACGCCCGCCGTGATGGCCGAGGCGGTGACATGGATCCGCGGCGAACGGGGTGCCGCCGGGCTTCCGATGGACTCCTACGCCATCACGGTCGAAGGGGCAACTCCGGCCGACGACGCAGCCGCCGCGGTCGAGCAGGTCCGGCCCTGGGCCGAGGCAGGCGCGACCTGGTGGATCGATGCCGACTGGTCTGACACGGATCCGGCAGCGGTCCGCACTGCGGCCGAACGCCGTCTGCGGGCCGGCCCGCCGCCGCTCTAGACCGCCGGTGGTTTCATTCGACGGTGGAGGCGACGCCGTTCTCGCCTGGGCCAATGACAGGAAACGGTGGGTCTCCGGCGATCGCGCAGCCCAGAGGGACCAGCGAATGCCGCCTGGGAGCGGCGGTTCCGGGTGGACCTGCGCATCCAAGCGAGCGTCGGTCAATGACTCCTCGTCACATTGCGTGGCTTCAGTTCGTCACCGATGTGATGAAACCGATCGAGGGGAGTGATCGTGGGCAGCAGCGAGCTGGCGGAGCAATTCGAGGACAACCGAACGCGGCTGCGGGCCGTGGCCTACCGGATGCTGGGTTCGCTGAGCGAGGCGGACGACGCGGTCCAGGAGGCCTGGCTACGCCTCAGCCGCGCGGATGCGAGCGAGATCAGGGAGCTGGGCGGGTGGCTGACGACGGTCGTCGCGCGGGTCTGCCTGGACATGCTGCGCTCACGCCGGTCGCGGCGCGAGGCGCCGCTGGACGCCCACGTACCCGACCCGATCGTCAGCCGCGCAGACGGATCCAACCCCGAGCAGGAGGCGCTGCTGGCTGACTCCATCGGACTCGCATTGATCGTGGTTCTTGAAACCCTTGACCCGGCGGAACGGCTTGCGTTCGTGCTTCACGACATGTTCGCCATGCCGTTCGATGAGATCGCTCCGATCGTGGGGCGTACGCCGGCCGCGGCCCGTCAGCTAGCGAGTCGGGCCCGCCGCCGGGTGCAGGGAGCTACCACGGCCTCGCAGCCAGACGTGAGCCGTCAACGCGAGATCGTGGACGCCTTCCTTGCGGCTTCGCGCGACGGTGACTTCGAGTCCCTCCTTGCGGTGCTCGACCCGGATGTCGTGTTGCGCCTCGACCGCGGCGCGGTCCCCGTCGGCGCGTCGATGGTTGTCCGCGGAGCGTCCGCTGTGGCAGGGCTGGGCTTCCGCTTCTCCGGAGCGGGCTGGCTGGCACAGCCGGCCTTGGTGAACGGCGTCCCGGGAGTCGTCGTCAACCGGCACGGGCGACCAGCGTCGATCGTCGGTTTCACGATCGAGGGCGGCAAGATCGTCGCGATCGACATCCTCGCCGATCCTGCGCGTGTCCGGCCGCTCGACCTCGCGGAGCTCTTGAACTAGGCACCCTCAGATGAGGCGCCGAAACGTCCACGGTGCTCCGGCGGGATGAGTGGCTTCTCAGCACGGACCTTGAGCTCCTGGACTGCCCAGGTGTTGCCGTCCGGGTCGCTGAATCCGAAGAACGTCCCGCCGTCGTCGGGTGAGATCACCATGATCTCGCTGACGTCGACGCCGCGATCCATGAGTTCCTGCCGGGCGGCCTTCGCGTCCGCGACCACCAACTGCAGTCCGTGCAGCGAGCCTGGAGCCATCTCGCGCTGGGGAGGCAGGTCGCCGAAGACGATGGAGCACCCCGACCCCCGTGGCGTGAGCTGCACGACATGCATCTGCTCGGTGCGGGTGTCATGGTCGAGGTGGAAGCCGGCCTTGTCGCGGTAGAACTCGATTGCCCGGTCGATGTCGCTGACCGGAAGGATCACAACTTCCAGCGTCCAGTCCATGGCCCTCCCGTCCGGCTTGAGGCGCATCCTGTGGGCGTCAGCGCCGGTCCTGACTAGAAACGGCTCTACGCACCTACGCAGCAGGCAAGACTAGCCCGATCACCGCGCCACCATGTGCCCACTACTCACCAGAGCGGCAGCCTCAGTGCACCAGTGCCTTGAGCAGGATGATGACCAGGCCGAACGTCCCGCTGATCGCCCCGGACACCGCTGCCGCCCGCCATGACCGCCGGTGCCGGCGAGCGGCAGCCCCACCCCAGATCACCAACTGAGCGACCGCCATCCACAGCGCCGCGAGCACGGCCGTCTCGGCGTCGAACACGCCGATCAGCCCAAGGAGCAGCAACAGCACGGACGGGGCCGGTGCTTCCAGGACAGGGAGCGCGTCGATCATTGCCTCGCCG
>DATBRJ010000229.1:0-9909 GCA_036560395.1 Actinomycetes bacterium
GGACGGAGGCAGACTGCTTGCCTGCGAGGACCAGACCCGGCCGCCACGCACGTGCTCCCCTGGAGGAATTACGTGATCGCCGGGTGGGGGAATTACGTGATCGAACCCCGCTCAGACGGGGGAATTACATGATCGCCGACATGGATGACCGGTGCCGTGCCATCGACTACATCCTTGAGTGCGCCGAGCGCTCCGGCGGGGTCGCCCTCCGCGAGGCATATCACCGCGCGGGCATTGCGGACTTCCCCCCAGGTCGCACACTCGCCATCGACCGCCGCGAGCGAGGCGCGAGCCTCGCCGAGCCGCCCGAGGCGGGCCTGCGTGGCCAACGTCCAGCCGGTGACCAGACTCGTCAGCGCATGCCGGTCTATCAGCTGCGACTGCAGGCCTTCGGCCGCGCTGAACTCGCCCAACGCCTCGCGGAGATCGCCGCGGCCGGCGTGAAGCATCCCGGTTACCACGTGAAGCAGCAGCCTGATACCCGGCCCGGTGTCCGCCTGCAGCGCCAGCGCGGCCCGCTGCCGCCATCGCTCGCCTTCGTCGAACCCGCCCATCCAGGTCATCGTCTCGGCGAGCGTTACCAACGCGGGAGCGATCATCCATTCCGCACCCCAGCCGTGTCGCTCGGCGAGCGCGATCGCCTCGTGGCACCGCCGCTGGGCGATGGCGAACGACCGCAACTTCGATGCGAAACCGAGCTGCGCGAGGCAGCCGACTTCGAGGTATGGCCGGCCGATCTTCCGGGCGAGATCGGCGCCCTCCTGGAGGTGGCGTTCACCGTCTTCAAGCCTCAGGGACCACGCCTCGACGATCCCCAGGTTCATCAGAGCCACCGTACGTAGCTCACTGTCGAGCGCAATGTCCTCATCGGACGGTCCGGTCACCGGGGAGGCGAGGAATGTGGCCTGGTCGACCACGCCGGCCAGGTGGCCGCGCCGCCTGGCAAGCGAAAGCTTCACCGACGCGATCCCCACCCGGAGGCGGCGCTGGCGATCGGGTGGTGCCGCTTCGAGGTACGCCTCGGCGACCGCCACGTGGGCGGCCGCCTCGTCCAGGCGGCCCTGGACCAGGTCGCCGCCGGCACGCACCAGGGCCAGCTCGGGGTGATCCGCGCCCGGCGGGAAGGCCTGCAACAGCGCCTCGATGGTCGACGCCTGCCCATCGAGGGTCAGGCTGAACGAATGGTCGGCGAGCAACCGAGCCGCTGCCGGCCAGTCACCGGCCGCTTCGGTATGCCGGATGGCGTCCACAAGCTGGCCCCGCTGAATGAACCACTCGGCGGCCTGCCGGTGCAGCCCCGGCAGCGCTTCGGGCAACGTCCGGCGCAGCTCCAGGCGCAGGAGGTCTGCGAACAGACGGTGGTAGCGAAACCACGTGCGCTCGGCGTCGAGGGATACGACAAACGCGTTCGCGTCCTCGAGCTCCAACAAGATCCGTTCCGAGCCGGGGCGGCCGGTCAACAGATCTGCCAGTTCACCGTTGACCCGATCGAGCATGGACGTGCGCAGAAGCAGTTGCTGGACCTCGGCCGGCTGTCGCTCCAGCATTTCGGCGATCAGATACTCGGCGACCGTACGGTTGCTTCCGGAGACCTCCACGACGAACGCTCCGGGTCAGGGTTATCGGCAAGCGCGATCGCCGCGAGCCGCAGGCCCGCGGCCCACCCCTCCGTTCGCTGGTGCAGCAGCGCCGCACCGGCCTCGGACAGTTTGATTCCAGCAGCATCGAGAAGCTCGCGTGTCTCCCGCTCGGTAAAGCGCAGGTCGGCCGCGCGGATCTCGGCCAGCCCGCCGGCCAGTCGCAACCGATGCAGGCCCAGCTGGAGATCGCGACGCGTTGCCAGGACCGCGTGAACGTGCGGGGGAAGGTTCGTCAACAGGCCAGTGAGCTGGCCGAGAGCCTCGTGACTGAGCTCGTGCAGGTCGTCAATCACCAATGTGAGATCGGTGCGGGCATCGGCGAGCTCCGACAGCACTCGGTCAACCATCGCCTGGGCGTTGAAAACTGGCGTCGCGGCTGGCGGTTCCGTGCCGCCGGTGGCGCCCGAGGCCACACGGACCGCGCCGAGCAGGGCAAGCCAGAAAGTCTGAGCATCCTGCCGGTCCCGTTGCACCTGGACGACGGCGAGCCGGTGCGCCTGCCCGGTACGGTCAGCCCAGGCATGCAAGAGCGACGTCTTGCCGCTCCCGGCCGGCGCCGAAATGATCGCGACCTTGCTCGCCGTCGCGCGATCGAGAGCGGCGAGAAGGTCAACCCGGTCGATCAGCCCGGGGTTCGCGCGATCCAACGTCACGGGCCCGCCTCAGCGCCTGCGCCTGACACCCCACCTGCCGTCAACTCAGTCCCTTCCGTAACAGGCTAGCCCTCGTACGGAATCACCAACATTCGGTGACGCTCTCTCACCCGGCGCGAGATCAGCCTGGGTACATCGCACAGGCTCGCACGACCGTGCAGGGACGTGCTCAAGCTTCCAGGGAGACACAGTGACAACAGCAGCCACGGGCGCCAACAGTGCCTCAGACCTGCCCGACTACGCACCGATCCCTCCGTCCTCACTCGCCCCGGCCCTGAATGATCAGGGGTACTACGTCGGGCGGGTCGAGCGGAACCTCTACTGGGTCACCGACGGTACGTACCAGTCGGCGTTCCTGACCACCCGGGACGGCGTCGTGTTGTTCGACGCTCCGCCCACCATTGGCCATAACCTGCGGCGGGCCGTCGACGAGATCGCCGCCGCCGAGGGGGTGACCAACACGGTGACCCACCTCGTCTACTCCCACCACCACGACGACCACGCCGGCGCGTCCTCGCTGTTCGACGCCAACGTCGTCCGCATCGGGCATGAAGATACCCGGCGACTGCTGCTGCGAGACAACAACGCGGCCAGGCCGGCGCCCGAGGTGACCTTCCAGGACCGCTACACCCTCGAGGTCGGCGGCGAACGCGTCGAGCTCGCCTGGCACGGACCCAACCACTCGCCGGACAACATTTTCATCCACTTTCCCGACCACGACGCCCTCATGCTCGTCGACATCGTCAACTCCGGCTGGGTGCCCATCAACAACCTCAACCTCAGCGAAGACGTACCCGGGTACATCCAAGCCCCGGCCACCGCGCTGGACTACCCGTGGAAACACTTCGTCGGCGGACACCTCGGCCGACTCGGCAACCGGGATGACATCCAGGTACACCAGCAGTACATCGCCGACATCCAGGCAAACGCGCGGCAGGCCCTCGCCACGGTCGACCCGACACCGTACTTCGTGAAATATGGACCGAACGTCTGGGCCGCGGTGAAGACTTACTTCAACGAGCTGACCAACCACGCCGCCGCACCTGTCATCGCGAAGTACACGGGCGTGCTGGCCGCCGCCGACGTCGAGGAGCTCACGAAAACCACCACGTTCATGATCCTGCATTCGATGCGCCTCGACCTCGGGCCCAGCGCACCGATCCACCCGTGACCAGGGCAGCCGACAACACGCGGAACGACATCACGAAAGGTTGACCACGGTGACCATTTCCGACACCACGGTAGCCATCATCGGTACTGGAAATTTGGGCAGCAGGCTCGCGGCGAACTTCGCGGCTGGCGGCCAGGATTTCCTCCTGGCCGGTCGAGACCAGGAGGCCGCCCGGAAGATCGCGTCCACCTTGGACGGTCACGCCGAAGCCGTGAGCGTTGACGAGGCGATCGAACGGGCCGACGTGCTCGTGCTCGCCGTCTGGTTCGACACCTCCAAGCAGCTCATCACCGAATACGGCGAGCGACTCGTCGGCAAGGTAATCATCGACCCGTCGAATGCCGTCGCACCGGGTGACGACGGCGCATTCCACAAGGTCATCGGGGACCAGGAGTCCTCGGGCCAGATCCTGGCCAATCTGCTGCCGACCGGAGCGCGGCTGGTCAAGGCCTTCGGCACGCTGTCGGCCGACACACTATCCGCAGCCGCATGACGGGAGCCCGAGCGCGCGGTGCAGTTCTACGCCACGGACGACGACTCCGCGGGCGAGCTCGTGGCTGAGCTGATCCGGGCCGACGGGTACGAACCGGTCCGCGTGGGCGGTCTGGACAAGTCCATTCGCATTGAAGCCTTCGGCGACCTCCACGAACTCGGAGCCTTGGGCCGGGTCGTGACCAGATCGGAGGCGCTGACGACACTATGACGTGGTCAGCCGCGACACCCGGTCGCGTGGCAGCATCCCGGCACCATCCGGATCAAGGTTGTCCGGGGAACCGGGATGCTGCCCGGGCACGGAGGACGATGGTGCCCGAAGATGGCCGGAGTCACGTTCTCAAGGCTTGGCAACGTGGAAGCATCGTGCACGCGCCGGGCGCACACGGAGGGCACCACGATGGGCACGTCTGACCTCAGTGCGAAGCGCCTGCGGGGTACGGGCGCCAGGCCAGAGACGAGCCGCCGCCACCCGGTTGTCGTTGCCCAGCCGCCGATCAGCCTCAGGGTGCCCGGTGCCGCGACTGGTGACTATCCGGTACCACGTAACCTGCCCACGGTCATCGGCGTGCACGGGGCCCGGCACAACAACCTCCAGAACATCGACGTCGACGTGCCGCTGTGGCGGACGGTCGCGGTGGTCGGCGTCTCCGGGTCGGGCAAGACGTCGCTGGCAATAGGAACGCTGTACGCGGAGGGCATGCAAAGGTTTCTGGAGAGCCTGAGCACGTACAGCCGCCGACGGCTGACCCAGGCGCAACGTCCGGACGTGGACCGCATCGACCATCTGCCGCCCGCGTTGGCGCTGCGGCAACGCCCGCCGACACCGGGCCCGCGCAGCACGGTCGGCACCATGTCGGAGGTGCTCAACATCCTGCGCCTGATGATGTCGCGACTGGGATCGCACCTGTGCCCGAACGGTCACCGGGTCGGGCCGTCGATCGCCACCTATGCCGAGGAGATCACCTGCCCGGAGTGCGGCGCGCGTTTCGAGCACCCCAGCGCCGAGTCCTTTGCCTTCAACTCCTACGGCGCATGCCCGGCGTGCCAGGGCCTGGGCGTACGGTCCGAAGTGGACATCAACACCCTGGTTCCCGATCCCGGTAAGACGATCGAAGAGGGCGCCGTGCTGCCGTGGAACTCCGGCGGTAGGAGCCTGTCAATGTACGCCGCGGGAGAGCTGGGGTCCGGCTCAATGTTCCGTACCAGTCTTTGACCGAGCGCGAGCGCGACATCGTGCTGCACGGTAAACCAGCTCGGCGGCTGGTGACGCTACGCTCCGGGCGGAACGGCCAGACCGTTCAGTTGTCGGTCAAACTACGACAACGCCATCGCCGCGGTGGAACGCTCATTGCGGGGCAACAACGAGCGCACGCGTCGCCTGGTGCAGCGGTTTCTCGTCACCCGCGTCTGCTCCGTGTGTCACGGCACCCGGCCGCGCCCCGAGGCGCTGACCTCCCAGCTCGGTGGCCGCAACATCGCCGAGATCAGCGCGCTCGGCCTGGATGAGCTGTGCGATTTCACCGCTGGTCTGCCCGCACAGCTGCCCACCCAGCTCAAGCGCCTGACCAACGGTCTGCTGGCCGAGCTGAACGGAACGGTCCTGCCGCTGCTCGACGTCGGGCTCGGCTACCTGACCCTCGATCGGCCCGGTGCCTCGCTGTCCACCGGGGAACTGCAGCGGATCGAGCTCACGTCGACGGTGCGTACGAGCACCACGGGCATGCTCTACGTGCTGGACGAGCCGTCGATCGGCCTCCACCCGACCAACGTCCAAGGGCTGCGCAAGACGATCAAGGCCCTGGCCGACAACGGCAACACCGTGGTCGAGCACGAGCGGGAGCTCATCCGGGCCGCCGATTGGATCATCGAACTCGGCCCCCGGGGCTGGCGCCAGCGGCGGCAGCGTGATCGCCGAGGGCACCCCGGGCCAGATTGGGAACGACCCGCACTCGATCATGGGTCCGTTCCTCGCCGGCGCCACAGCTACCCCGCGTGACCGTCGGGCGCCGCACGGTCCCGGCCGGGACATCAGCATCGAGATCGACGACCTGTACAACCTGCACGACCTCACGGTTGTGTTCCCCGTGAACCGGCTGACCGCGCTGGCCGGGCCGTCCGGCGCGGGCAAGACCGCCCTCGTTCTGGACAGCCTCGTCCCGGCCGCGCGGGCGCACCTCTCGAGGGAGTTGCCGCGTACGACGTGCCGAGCTACGTGTGGGCTCTGACGCTCAGCGGTGTGATCGGGATAGCGCGGTCACACCGTCATGCTCTACCGAGGTGCGCGAGTCGCCGGGTTGGCCAGCCGACCGGCCGCCTCCGTTGGGGTGGGAAGCGGCGCCGTGTTCGCCGGCTGCCACTGGCACTCATCCCGATGATGCCGGTTCCGCTTGCCCTCCCGCTTGACTGCCGTCGTTCGCTGTTGACCCGCGTGGACATGGACGCGGTATCGGCATCGGCCGCGTTGTCTCGCTGCGTCTCACGACGTCTGTCCGCGGCCAAGCATCTGGGGGCGTATCGGGGGGAGACTAGACGCCCTGGCCCTGGGAGTCTGCCGGGTTGTTTAAGGTGATCGTCTAGGTCGGCCGTATTGCACGACGTGTTGCCGATGCGATCTCTCTTCAGAGTTCCTTCATTATGCGTGCTGGACTCCTTCATCCGTGGCCGGAAGGGTGGTGGGCAGACTGGCCGGTGAGCGTCCGGAGGAAGGAACATGCCCAACGGTTCACCGCACGTGCTCGTCGTCGACGACGACCGGAAACTGGTCGGGCTGCTGGAGCGCAGCCTGCGCTTCGAGGGCTTCGTCGTGACCTGCGCGCACAGCGGTGATGCGGCGCTGGCCGTACTGCGGGAGCGGGAACCGGACCTGGTGCTACTGGACATCGGCATGCCCGAACGCGACGGCATCGGGGTGTTACGGGAAACCCGGCAGGTCAGTGATGTCGCGGTGGTGATGCTGACCGCCCGCGACGAGGTTCGCGACAAGGTCGCGGCGCTGGACCTCGGCGCGGACGACTACGTGGCCAAGCCGTTCGACATCGACGAGCTGGTCGCCCGGATCCGGGCGGTGCTGCGCCGGCGGGGACGGCCGGCCCTGGACCGGCTCTCGTACGCCGACGTGCGGCTGGATCTGGGGCGGCGGGAGGCCGACCGGGGCGGCCGTGCGTTGGTGTTGACCGCGACCGAGTTCGACGTGCTGGCGCACCTGCTGCGCTACCCGCGCCAGGTGCACTCTCGGCAGGCGCTGCACCGGGCGGTGTGGGGGTACGACAGTGTCGCCGACAGCAACGTCGTCGACGTACACGTTGGGCACCTGCGCCGCAAGCTCGGCGACCCCCCACTGATCCACACGGTTCGCGGGGTCGGCTTCAGCCTGCGCGCTCAGCCGTGAAACGCCCGCGCCGACCGGACCTATCGATCCGGGTGAAACTGGCGGTGTTCTTCACCGTCGCCGTCGCGCTGATCCTGGCTGGCGCCGGAGTGGTCACGTACCAACTGTTGCGGCACAGCCTGCTCGCCGAGATCGAACGCGACGTGGCGATGCGGGCGCACACGTTCTCGGCCAGCCAACCCGGCCCGCCGTACGACCTGGACACCTTCGCCGCCCCGGACGTATTTATCCAGGTGCAGACCGGCGACGGTACGATCTCGGCCCGGTCGGCCAACCTGGCCAGGCGGAGCCTGCCGCTGCCGGATGCCGCCCGCGCCCGGCAGGTGGTCGAGGTGCGTCTGTCGGGCCGGCCGTTGATGCTGACCACCGCGGTGCTGCCAGGCGGCAGGTACGTGGCGGTGGCCCGCTCCCCGGTGACCACCTACCGCGCCCTGGCCGCGTTGCAGCGGCTGCTCACCTTCGTGGTGGCCGCCGCGATGCTGCTCACCGCCGTAGCCAGCTGGGGCTACGCCCGGGCGGCGCTTCGCCCCATCGACCGGGTCGTCGACGCGGCCAGAGCGGTACGCGACAGCCGTGATCTGACGCGCCGGGTCACCCGTACCGGGCCGAACGACGAGGTGGGGCGGCTGGCCGACACGTTCAACGCGATGCTCGCCGAGCTGGAGACCGCCCACCACGCGTTGGACGAGTCCAACCAACAGCTGCGCCGGTTCCTCGCCGACTGTTCGCACGAGCTGCGCGCTCCTCTCGCGCGGATCCGCGCCACCGCCGACCTACTCGCCCGGCTGCACAGCCGGGACCCCGGTGACGACGCGGAGGCGGCTTTCCGGTCCCAGGCCCTGGCCGACATCGCCGAGGACACCGACCGGATGGCGCGGCGGGTACGGGAACTGCTCATCCTGGCCCGCGCCGACGCCGGCGCCACCATCGAACCTCGCCCGGTGTGCCTCGCGGAGGTACTCTCCGCGGTGGCCCGGCAGGCCGAGCGGATGGCCGGCGGGCTGCGACTGGTGGTCGACCCCGACGCCCAGGCCGCGCTGGGCGACGCCACGGTGGCCGGCGACCCGGACTACCTACAGCAGGTGCTGCTGATCCTGCTCGACAATGCGGTCAAGTACACCCCACCACCGGGACAGATTCGCATTGGCGCCCGCACCGACGGCGGCCATGCCGAGATCACCGTCGCCGACACCGGGACCGGTATCCCGCCCGAGGACCGCGACCGGATCTTCGAACGGTTCTACCGCGGCCGCAACGCCGCCGCGAGCACCGGTACCGGCCTGGGCCTGGCCATCGCCTCCTGGGTGGTCACCCAGCACGCCGGCCGGATCACCGTCACCAGCACGCCCGGAGTCGGCTCCCGGTTCGCCGTCCGGCTCCCGCTGTCGACCTGATCGACCTTCAGAAACCTTTCACACCGGTGCCGGTCGATGCTTCACCGTGCCCGGCGAGGCTGAAACGCGACCGCCCCCGGCGTGGAGGGAGAAACACACATGTCGCCGATCCATCGGGTGCTTGCCGTCCTACTGGTCGCCGGCCTCGGCGTCACGACCGCATCCGCATCCACGACCGCCGCGACCAGCAACGCCTGGACGGCGGCTGCGAACAACGTCCAGGCGCCCGGATACCAGACCGCGACCGTACTGCCGGACGGCCGGGTCCTGGCAGCGGGCGGGCAAGGCACGAAGGCCGAGCTGTTCATCCCGGCCACCGGGACGTGGACGGTGGCGGCCAGCATGAACCGCTCACGCGCCTACGCGACCGCCACTCTGCTGCCCAGCGGCAAGGTCCTCCTCGCCGGCGGGTACGACGGCACGGCCGCGCTGGCCAGCGCCGAACTCTACGACCCGGCCACGAACCGGTGGACACTGACCGGATCCATGGCGCTCGGGCGGTTGCAGCACTCCGCGACGCTGCTAGGCAACGGCAAGGTACTCGTCGCCGGTGGCACGGTGCCGGGCAGCTACTGGAGCGCCACGGCCAACGCCGAGCTGTACGACCCGGCGACCGGCCGGTTCACCACAACCGGGTCGATGACCAGAGCGCGGGCCGTGTTTACCCTCACGCTGCTACTGGACGGCACCGTCCTGGCCGCCGACTACGGAGCCACCGACCTGTACGACCCGACCAGCGGTGCCTTCACCCCGACCGCGCCGTTGCCCACCGACATCGACGCCATCTCGGCGGTACGCCTGACCGACGGGCGGGTACTCGCCGTCGGCGGGACGCGCGGCTCCACCACCGCCGCCGAGATCTACAACCCGGCCACCCGAACGTGGCAGGCCGCGGCCAGCCTCAACTACGACCACTACTATGCCCCGTGGAACGAGGTCCTGCTCGGCGACGGCCGGGTCTTGGTCGTCGGCGGCTTCGCCGCCGGCGCGTACCCGCCGCACATCGCCGAGGTATGGGACCCGGCTGCCGGGTTCTGGACCGTCACCGGACAGATGGCCAACTCCCGCGGCGCCAACTTCGGCACGGTCGTGCTACGTGACGGGCGGGTACTCGTCGACGGCGGCTCGCAGCTGTTCACCTGGTGCGACAACGAAGGCGGCGAGTGCT
>DATBRJ010000230.1:0-9846 GCA_036560395.1 Actinomycetes bacterium
GGCCCAGCCCAGGCGAGCCGATCGATCCCGCGACGACGGCGCCTCTCGGTTCGACACCCATGCGAGACGCCGGCCCGGATGCCGCGCTGCTCGAGCAGACTCTGTTCGAGATCAAGCGGGTGATCGTCGGTCAGCACAACATGGTGGAGCGGCTGCTGGTCGGTGTGCTGGCCCGCGGCCATTGCCTGCTCGAGGGCGTACCGGGAATCGCCAAGACTCTCGCAGCGGAGACCCTGGCCAGAGTCGTCGGTGGGACCTTCGCGCGGATCCAGTTCACCCCGGACCTGGTGCCCTCCGACATCATGGGCACCCGAATCTACCGGCCGAGCTCCGAGCGGTTCGACGTCGAACTCGGCCCGGTCATGGCCAATGTCGTGCTCGCCGACGAGATCAACCGAGCCCCGGCGAAGGTTCAGTCGGCGCTGCTCGAGGTCATGGCAGAGCGGCACGTGAGCATCGGCGGGACGACCTATGCGGTGCCGGAGCCCTTCATGGTTCTGGCCACCCAGAACCCGATCGAGTCCGAGGGCGTCTACAACCTGCCGGAAGCGCAGCGTGACCGCTTCCTCATGAAGATCGACATCGACTACCCGAGCCCGAACGAGGAGCTGAGCATCCTCTACCGGATGAGCGTCGACCCGCCGGTCGCCCGCCAGACCCTGGACCCGCAGCGAGTCAGGGCCCTGCAGGACACCGCGGACCAGATCTTCGTCCATCACGCCATCGCCGAGTACGCGGTCCGGCTCGTTGTGGCGACCCGCGATCCCGCGTCCTTTGGACTCGAGGACCTCACGCCGCTGATCGCGTACGGCGCCAGCCCCCGCGCCACCCTCGGCCTGATCGCGGCGGCGCGGGCTCTGGCATTGCTGCGCGGTCGGTCGTACACGGTTCCCGGGGATGTGCGTGACATCGCTCGCGACGTCATGGCACACCGGCTCGGGCTCTCCTTCGATGCGCTGGCCGACGGCGTAGCGGCAACGAGCATCATCGACCGGGTGCTCGGCGCCATCCCGCAGCCCCGCATCGCGCCCCGCCAGTACGCAGAACCTGGCCAGGCAGAACCTGGTCAGTACCCGAGAGCCGGCGAGCCGGAGTCGGGGCGGCAGTCGGGGCCCGGGCAGTATCCGGGTAGGCAGCAAGAAGACCCGGAGGCCGGCGCCCGCGGCGACCGCGGCAGCTTGCCACCAGGCGCGGGCCAGGACCAGGAGTCGGCGTGACGGCGGGGGATGGCCGGCCGCGCCGCCGATCAGACCGGCCTGCGGCGGGCAGCGACCCCTCGCGAGTCTCGCTGCGGGGGCTTGCTCCCGAGCAGGCCTTCCGGCGGCTCGAACTCATCATCACCCGCCGCCTGGACGGCCTCCTGCACGGGGACTACCTCGGCCTGGTGCCCGGTTCAGGCAGCGAACTCGCCGAAACCCGCGAGTACCACCCTGGCGAGGACGACGTGCGGCGGATGGACTGGAACGTGACGGCGCGCACGACAATCCCGCACGTTAGGGACCTCATCGCGGACCGGGAGCTCGAAACCTGGGCCCTCGTGGATGCGACGCCGAGCATGGACTTCGGGACCGCGCTGCTCGAGAAACGCGACCTGGCAGTGGCGGCGGTCGCCGCCGTGGGCTTCCTGACAGCACGCGCAGGCAATCGAATCGGTGCACACATCATCGCCGGATCGAGTACGGCGGTCGCTCCGCGGCAGAGGCCATGGGGTGAAACCAACCCGGCGGGGCCTGGGGAAGACCACGGCGAGCGGATCATACGAATCCCGGCTCGCGCGGGCCGTGCCCACCTCCTTGGCCTCCTGCGGTTGCTGCTCGACAGGCCACAGCCAGTCCCGCAGATGACCGCACGCAGCGGCTCGGGCCCGCAGCCGACTGGGCGCACCGCTCTGGTGTCGCCGGGCGTCGCGCCCGGCCCGGTGGTATCGCGGCTCGCCGAAGCCGCCGATGGCCTCCATCGCTCAGCGCATCGGCGCGGGCTGATCGTGGTCGTATCGGACTTCCTGGACGGGCTGGACTCCGTCGTCGGCACCGGCGGCGACGGACCGGCCTGGGAGCGGTCGATCCGCCGGCTGGCCCATCGCCATCACGTGCTGGCGGTGGAGGTTGTCGACCCGCGTGAGCTCGAGTTGCCCGACGTCGGCCTGCTGACCCTCATCGACCCCGAGACCGGGCAGCGGCGCGAGGTGTCCACCGCCAGCAAGCGGCTGCGGAGCCGGTACGCCGCAGCCGCCGCTGAACAGCGCGAAGCCGTAGGAGCCGCGCTGCGTCGCAGTGGCGCGGATCACCTCGTCCTGCGCACGGACCGGGACTGGCTGCGGGACATCGTGTGGCATGTGGTGGCGCAGCGCCGCCGAGCGCGCGCGCATGCCGTACAGCCTGGCCCTCCCCTCGCCGCGCTGGGAGGCCAGGCATGACCTTCCTCTCACCCGGCCGGCTATGGCTCCTGCTCGCGGTCGCCGCTCTCGCCGTCGTGTACGTCGTGATGCAGCGCAGGCGCAGCAAATATGCCGTACGGTTCACCAACCTCGCGCTGCTGGACAAGGTGGCGCCAACCCAGCCGGGCTGGAGACGGCATCTGCCGGCGGCGGCGTTCCTGGCGATGCTCGGCTTGCTGGTGGTGGCCTTCGCCCGGCCGACCGACAACGTACGCGTGCCGCGAGAGCGCGCCACGGTCATCGTGACCCTCGACGTGTCGGCGTCGATGCTTGCCACCGACGTCGAGCCGGATCGCATCACTGTCGCGCGCGAGGCAGCACAGGCGTTCGTCGACAAGCTCCCGGCTCAGTTCAACGTCGGGCTGGTCGCGTTCTCCCGCGCCGCGTCCGTGGTCGTACCGCCGACGACGGATCGCGAGGTGCTTACCCGCGGCATCACCTCGCTCGACACCGGACCTGGCACGGCCATCGGGGACGGCATCACCACATCCCTGCAGGCCATCGCGGCCCTGGACGCGCAGGCCGCGATCGATCCACCGCCCGCGCGGATCGTTCTCCTCTCCGATGGGGCGAACACAGCGGGCCGCAGCCCCGAAATCGCTGCGGCGGCCGCCGCCCAGGCCCAGGTTCCCGTGTACACCATCGCGTACGGCACCCAGGACGGTGTCGTCGAGATCAACGGCGAGGTCATCCCGGTCCCCTCAGACGCGCCGACCCTGCAGGAGGTCGCCGACGTTACGGGCGGCCGCGCCTACGAGGCGGCATCGGGCGAGGAGCTGCGGGAGGTTTACGAGGATATCGGCAGTTCAGTCGGCTATCGCCTGGTAAAACAAGACGTAACGGCGCGTTATGTCGGGTTCGGGTTGATCGCGGCGTTCGCGGCGGCCGCCGCATCGCTGTTGTGGTTCTCCCGGCTCCCTTGAAGCCAGCAGTGACCTCGATCGCGAGCATAAGGAATTGATGGACGGCAAAAGATGCAAGCGACAGACGGAGGCGTCCGGTGAACCGCGTGCACGGCCTGGGTGAGCCCAGGGGTCCGCACTACATCTCCCCTGACCTCGCGCAGGCGCAGCAGCAGGCATCGGTCACGCAGACCCCGGCAGTCACGCCCACAGGGACGAACCGCACGCGCCTGATCGTGGCGGGACTCATCATTGCCGCGCTGGTCGGCGGGGTGAGCGGGCTGGCAGCCGCGCGGCTGTTCGGCGACTCGTCGCCGGCCCAAGGGTCAGGCGCCTACCGGCTGCCGGTCCCTACACCAGGGCCGGTCGCAGGTCGCGATGACCTGAGCGAGGTCGCCGCGAAGGTTCTGCCGAGCGTTGTCTCGATCGAAGTCGACAACGGAAGCGAGCACGGGGCGGGATCTGGCTTCGCCATCGACCGGGAAGGTCATCTGCTGACGAATAACCACGTTCTCGGCGGCGGTGGCACGGTCGCTGTCATTCTCAACAACGGTCGGCGGGTCGCGGCGAAGATCGTCGGCAGAGACGCGCGCAACGACCTCGCCGTCCTGAAGATCGACCCGGCGGCGGGAGTTCCGCCAGTCTCGCTCGCCTCGTCCTCCTCGGCCGCAGTCGGGGACGACGTGCTTGCGATCGGCTCGCCCCTGGGCCTGGCAGGCACCGTCACTGCGGGGATCGTCAGCGCCCTTGATCGGGAGGTGGAAGTCGGTCCCGGTTACCGGTTGCGAGCCATCCAGACCGATGCCGCGATCAATCCCGGCAACTCGGGCGGTCCGCTGGTGAACGCGCGCGGCGAGGTGATCGGCGTCAATACCACGGTCGCCACCATCGCCGGCACCGAAGGCGGATCCATCGGAATCGGCTTTGCCATCCCTATCGACCGAGCCGCACAGGTCGCTGAAGGGATCATCGACGGCGGCTCCCCGCGATAACCACGAGGCCCTGCCGTCCAAGGGAGGGCTGCGATCTTTTTCGGCTCGGCGCGAACGCAGGCCTGCCCGCAACCTGGCCGCTCGTAGGGTCGGGCTCGTAGTCTCGGGATTCGTTGTGGTCGTCCATGTGGACGACACACGCGTTTCGCTGGAGGGCGCTTGTGGCCGACGCGGCAGTGGAAGTTCGCGATCTTGTAAAACGATACCCGAAGCAGCAGGTCAATGCAGTTGACGGGCTCTCGTTCGCCGTCGAGCCGGGCGAGGTGTTCGGACTGCTCGGACCCAACGGCGCCGGCAAGACGACCACGGTCGGCGTGCTTACCACTCGCGTACGGGCAACGTCGGGCGAGGCGTACGTCGCAGGGATCGACGTGTTGCGGGATCCCGTCGCCGCCCGGGTAAGGCTCGCGGTCGTACCCCAGCAGGTGAACCTCGACCGGGCGCTGACGCCGCGGCAGAATCTCGTCTTCCACGCCGCCTACCACGGCCTCCCCGCGGCAGAGCGGCGGGCGCTAGCGGCAGAGCTGCTCGACCAGTTCGGTCTCGCTGATCGGGCAGACGACAAGGTCGACTGGTACTCCGGCGGCATGGCGCAGCGGCTGATGATTGCTCGGGCGCTCATGCACGACCCCGAAGTGCTCTTCCTCGACGAGCCGACGACGGGCTTGGACCCGCAGTCCCGCCTGTTCCTCTGGGATCGAGTCAGAGATATGCGTGAGCGCGGTGTGACCATCGTGCTCACCACCCACGACATGGACGAAGCCGCGACGCTGTCCGACCGCGTCGGCATCGTGGACCACGGCAAGCTGCTGGCGCTGGATATGCCGGATGCCCTCACTCGCGGGCTAAGCGGGCAGAGCGTTCTCGAGCTTGCTGTCATGCCGGGCCAGGGCGACGACGTGGACGCGATGCTCGACAAACTGGTGAAGATCGATGGTGTCGAGCGAGGTGAACGGGTGGCGACGGAGTCGACCGGCTTCCCGCCCGGTGGGTTTCCCGGGATGGGCGGGCCGCCGGGCGCCGCCTCCCGGGGGAGTGAACGCGCGGGCGGCTCAGGCACTCTCGCGGTTGCCGGCGCGCCGGCCGGGCCCGCCGGGCTTGCCGGCGCATCCGACGAGGCGAGACTGCGGCTCTATCTGGACGTGGAGCCCGCGGTCGTGCTCGGCGCCGCCGTCGCCGTGCTCTCCGCTCGTGAAGCAACGGTGTCCGACGTGCATCTCGGCCAGCCCAGCCTCGAGGATGTCTTCATCAACCTCACCGGCCGGGGTCTGCGATGACCCGGCCCTCAACGGCCAGCCGCGCCGTACCGCGTCGACCTCCCAGCTCGGCACCTGCCGAGGGCGAGCCGAGGCGACACTTGCGCTCTAACCCCTCGACATGGAATGGAGGGGCGAAGGTGAGCACGGCCGCGTCGGCACTGCCGGCCGGAGCTGCCAGACGGGCGTTCAAGGCGATCCTGTGGCGAGACGTCTTCGTCACCGGGAAGG
The DNA here is from genome assembly GCA_036560395.1 of Actinomycetes bacterium. Lineage (GTDB taxonomy): Bacteria > Actinomycetota > Actinomycetes > JAKEEW01 > JAKEEW01 > DASYTV01. The sequence goes on from DATBRJ010000230.1 coordinate 5,819, forward strand.
AGTTCTGGATCTTCCTGATCCAGGTCGGGTTGCAGCCGCTCTTCATGCTCTTCGTCTTCGCGAAGGTGCTCGGCGAGCTCAACTACGTCACCGCGGACTACGGCCACCTCCTGTTGCCGGGCATCGTCGCGCTGACGGCATTCCTCACCGCCCTGCAGGCCGTGGCGTTCCCACTGGTCATGGAGTTCTCCTTCACCCGCGAGATCGAGGATCGGCTGCTCGCGCCGCTGCCGACCCCGCTGGTGGCCGTCGAGAAGCTGGTCGTCGCCACCCTGCGAGCGCTGGTCGCCGCCACGGTGATCTTCCCCGTCGGCGCGCTGGTGCTGGGCTCGGCTCCGTGGCGAGCGGCCGGGTTGCCGCTGCTCATCGTCGTGCTTGTCCTCGGCTCCTGGGTGGGCGCCGGCATCGGTCTGACGATGGGAACCCTCGTGCCACCGGCGCGAATCAGCGTGATGTTCGCCCTTGTGTTCACCCCGTTGATCTTCACCGGGTCGACGCAGTATCCCTGGCCGTCGCTGGACGAACTGCCGTGGTTCCAGTTCGTCACCGCGCTCAACCCGCTCACCTACTGCAGTGAAGGCGTCCGGGCGGCGCTCGTGCCAGACGTTCCCCACATCCCCCCGTGGATCTGCATCGTCGTGCTCATCGCGGCCGCCGTCATCTTCACCACGACCGGCATCAGGGGTTTCCTCCGCCGCGCCATCAGCTAGCCGCCGACCTATCGGGTAAGGGTGCCCTTCATGTCGCTCGGGATCGAGGCGCCGTGCCCACCATCGCCAACGCCGGGGCGATCTAGCCGACCTTCTCCATGATCTCGTCACTGACGTCAAAGTTGGCGTAGACGTTCTGGACATCATCGGAGTCTTCCAGCGCCTCGATCAGCCGGAAGACTCGGCGCGCGGTGCCCTCGTCAACGGGCACGGTGACGGTAGGCAGGAAGCTCGCTTCTGCAGACTCGTAGTCGATACCCGCGTCCTGCAGTGCGGTGCGGACGGGAACAAGGTCACCGGCCTCGCTCACGACCTCGAACGCTTCACCGAGGTCGTTGACCTCCTCCGCACCTGATTCGAGCACCGCAGCGAGAACGTCGTCCTCGGTCAGGCCGTCCGCCTTCGGCACCATGACGACGCCCTTTCGGTTGAACAGGTACGACACCGACCCGGCGTCGGCCATCGAGCCACCGGCCCTGGTCATCGCCGTACGCACCTCAGACGCGGCGCGGTTCCTGTTGTCGGTGAGGCATTCCACCAGGATGGCGACCCCGCCGGGCGCGTATCCCTCGTACATGATCGTCTGATACTCGGCTCCACCGGCCTCGAGGCCCGCACCCCTACGGATCGCCCGGTCGATGTTGTCGTTCGGAACGGAGGACTTCTTGGCCTTCTGGATGGCGTCGTAAAGGGTTGGATTTCCTGATGGGTCGCCGCCACCCATCCGAGCCGCGACCTCGACATTCTTGATCAGCTTGGCGAACAGCTGGCCCCGCCTGGCATCGACGACCGCCTTCTTGTGCTTTGTGGTCGCCCACTTCGAGTGGCCGGACATCTAGCCCTCCTGGTGCGATTCGGGCCAGCCGGGAGAAGACCCGCGGCGCGGCTCGTCCTCCCTGGCCGAAAGGGAATCCCTGGCGGACCCCTCCACCTGCATGCCGTCAGAACCTGCTCGGACGAGATCAACGAAATACTGGTGCACGCGCAGGTCGCCGGTCAGCTCGGGATGAAACGCGGTAGCGAGCAGCGGCCCCTGGCGAACGGCGACGATCCTAGTGCCGCCCCCGGGTACCGCCTCCTCCCGGGCAACGGTCGCGATCACGTCGACACCGTGTCCGATCGACTCGACCCACGGAGCCCTGATGAATACGGCACGCAGCGGACGGTCCTCCTCTGGCAGCCCGTGCACCGCAAGCTCCGCCTCGAAGGAGTCGACTTGACGGCCGAACGCGTTGCGCCGGACGGCCATGTCGATTCCGCCGATCGTCTGCTGGCCCTCGACCGCGTCGACGACCGTGTCGGCGAGCATGATCATGCCGGCGCATGAGCCATAGGCAGGCATGCCTTCTTTGACCCGCTGGCGAATCGGCTCCAGCAGATCGAACGCGCGGACCAGCTTGTCCATCGTCGTGGATTCGCCGCCTGGAATGACCAGGGCGTCGACCGCATCGAGCTCAGGCTCCCGCCGCACCGGGATCGCCTGCGCCCCAGCGGACTCCAATGCATACAGGTGCTCGCGCACATCACCTTGAAGGGCAAGCACGCCGATGACGATCGAGTCGCGCCCCGATGACTCCCCGGGATGGCTTGTCACTGCAACCTCGGCGATTCACCAACCGCGGCCGGAGTACCGCTCGGACTCGGGGAGATTGCTGAGGTTGATGCCGACCATCGCCTCGCCGAGGCCACGGGACACCTTGGCGATCACGTCTGGATCGTCGTAGAACGTCGTGGCCTTAACGATCGCCGCAGCCCGCGTCGCCGGATCCCCGGACTTGAAGATGCCGGATCCGACGAAGACCCCCTCGGCTCCGAGCTGCATCATCATGGCCGCGTCGGCCGGCGTAGCAAGGCCGCCCGCGGTGAACAGCACGACGGGAAGCTTGCCGATGGCGGCGATCTCTTTGACCAGCTCGACCGGTGCACGTAGTTCCTTGGCGGCGGCGTAGAGCTCGTCCTCCGACATCGTCGTGAGCCGGCGGATCTCGGCTCGAATCTGGCGCATATGCCTCGTCGCCTCGACGACGTTGCCCGTACCCGCCTCGCCCTTGGAGCGGATCATCGCCGCACCTTCTGAGATGCGGCGTAGCGCCTCGCCGAGGTTGGTGGCACCGCACACGAAGGGGACCGTGAACGCCCACTTGTCGATGTGATGCGCCTCGTCGGCCGGGGTCAAGACCTCGGACTCGTCGACGTAGTCGACTCCGATCGCCTGCAGCACCTGCGCCTCGACGAAGTGGCCGATCCGTGCCTTGGCCATGACCGGGATCGACACTGCCTCGATGATCCCCTGGATCATGTCCGGATCGCTCATCCGCGCGACCCCACCCTGGACGCGAATGTCCGCCGGTACGCGCTCGAGGGCCATCACGGCTACCGCACCGGCATCCTCGGCGATCTTGGCCTGGTCCGGGGTGACCACATCCATGATCACGCCACCTTTGAGCATCTCCGCCATGCCGCGCTTGACCCGTGCGGTACCGGTCGTCGGACCGCTGGTAGCGCCCGCTGTCTTGATCGAATCACTGGCGGTCGAACCGCTGGCGGTCGAATCACTGATGGTGGGTTCGGTCGTGCTCACAGAAGGCCTCTTTCTCGGGGGTTCGGCTCTATGGTACGAGCCTCGTAGACCCCGTTCCGGGGCCAGTCAGCGATCTCTGGCCCGGTCATCCTCGATCGATCAGCGGCGCGCTCGCCCGCGAAGTCGCAAGACCTGCCGGGCCAACGCACGACGCGCCCGATCCTGAGAAACCCGAGGTGGCAGCACCCGCCGCCGAGCCAGTCGTCGGTCGCACGGCGGGCGTTATGTACCGATTTAGGATCTGACAGCACCTAGAGGGCCGCGCCAAGTGACTTAGGCGGCTCGTCGTCCATCTCGAACGACGTCGGCAGCGGCGCCCTGCCGGACAGACCGAACCACCGCACCAGCCGCCTTCGCCGTACGGTGCGCGTCGTAATCACCGCGTCGTTATGGAAGCGGCGCGCCATCACGACGCGCCGGCTAGCAGCGGCCAGATCCTTGATCAGCTCAGGACCACCCGCCGTCGCGTCGATCTCGTCGAGCTGGCCCGGCTCCTCCAGCGCGGCCCGCAGCGCCCGCGAGAGGCTGCTTTCTGCCAGCTCACGCTCGTCCGCGGGTGCCTCGCGAGCCTCGTGCGCTGCCTCGGCGAGCAACAACGACGTTGCAGGGTCGAGCAGCTGCGATGTCGCCAGCTCCAGCGCGACGGACGATCGCCGGACGAGCTGTGCATCCAGAGCCGCGCGTGAGCCCTCAACGCGCGCATGAAGCCGATCAAGCCGGTTGGCCATAAGCCAGAG
>DATBRJ010000231.1:0-8449 GCA_036560395.1 Actinomycetes bacterium
TGGACGGCCAGCGAAACCCCACGACAGGCCGCGGCGCGCCTCGCGCGCAAGGGAAAGCTGCGGCACAACCACACCGAGGCATTGGCGCGGCTCACGACCGCGGTCGAGCAGGCCCGCTATGCGCCGCGCACCGGAGACACCTCCACTGTGATCGCCGATGTACGCGCCGTCCGTGCAGGCCTGGCGCGGCGGGTGGGGCGTGGCCAGCAGGTACGGTCCGTCGTCCTGCCCGCCTCGACGGTCGTGGTCCTCCACTGGCTCGGCGAGCGAATCGCCGACCTGCTGGATGCGATCGACCGCAGCGGCGCCGCAGCCAAGAGACGGTTGCTTTCCGTCTTCAGGCGCACCCGTGCCGCCCCCGGTAATTAGGCAGAATCGTCGCCTCGTCCCGATGGCCGGCTCCTTGTGCGCCGACGACCGTCGTGGTAGTTGCTGATCATGCTGTTTCGTCGACGCGTCCTCGAGGGGGTCGCCGACAAGACGACCAGCCTTGCCTTCCGGCGATGGGACAGACCCCGAGTCAAGCCCGGCACCCTCATCCGCACACGGATCGGCGTCATCCGTATCGGCTCCGTAGACAAGGTGGACCCCGATTCGATCACCGACGTCGACGCGAGAGCGGCCGGCTATCGCGACGCCTCAGAGCTGGTCGCAGAGCTTGATAAGCGCGGCGGGGCCTCGGTTTATCGCGTGCAGGTGAGCCTGCACGGCCCTGATCCACGGGTGGCTCTTCGCGAGGATGCGGCTCTCAGCGAGGAGGCGGTGAAGGCGATCAGTGCGAGTCTCGAACGCATGGATCGGGCACGTCGCTCTGGGCCGTGGACGCTGGCCGTGCTTCGGATGATCCAGGAGCAGCCGGCCGTGCGTGCGCCCGACCTGGCGGCCCAGCTCGGACGCGAGAAGAAACCGTTCAAGGCGGACGTGCGAAAGCTGAAGGAGTTGGGCCTCACGGAGAGCCTGGACGTCGGCTACCGGCTATCGCCGCGTGGCAAAGCATTCCTTGCGTCGGTCGAACAGTGATCATCACTCATCGAGTCCGCGAGACGGCGGACATGGCCTCCTCCTCATTCACGTCCTCGCCTTTCGCCATCGCAGACCTCGCACTGTCAGCCGAGCGTGGGAGGCAGACGCCCCAGCGGGACCTCGGCGCCACCCTCGCGAATGCCGGGGCAGCTACCGTGGGCAGGCAGTGAGCGCCAATGAACAACGGCTGTCCTTCGGGAAGGCCGCGGCGCACTACGACAGCATCCGTCCCACATATCCGGCTGAGGCGTTGGACTGGCTGTTCGGGGCGGAACCACGGACAGTCGTGGATCTTGGTGCAGGCACGGGCATCTTCTCTCGGGTGCTCGCCGCCGCCGGCCACCACGTGACCGCCGTCGAGCCCGACCCTCTCATGCGGGAGCGGCTCGTCTCGGTCTCACCCCACATCACGACCGTTGCCGGCTCGGCCGAGGACATACCGCTGCCTGACGGCAGCGTCGATGCCGTCGTCGCGGCTCAGTCGTACCACTGGTTCGACCGGCGGCGAGCCCACCCCGAGGTCGCCCGCGTGCTGTGCCCAGGCGGTGTCTTCGGCGCGATCTGGAATATCCGCGACGAGTCCGTCCCGTGGGTCGCGGCGTTCGGGCGCGCCGCTTCGCTCGAGGACGGCACGACCGGGATGGGTTTCTGGCGCAAGATGCCGGACGCCAGTCCGTGGTTCGAACCCTGGGAGCGGGGCGAGTTCCGCCACGCCCTTTCGTACTCGCCCAGCCAGCTGCTCGATCTCGCGCACAGCCGGTCGACGTGGCTGGCCGGGGATAAGGACACCCGGCAGCGGATCGACGACGGGGTGAGCGCGGTCATCGCCGACCTTCCTGATCCGGTAGAGGTCTCGTACATCGCCGTCGCCTATCGGGCCGCGCGGTCGCCCTAATGCGCGGATCCCGACCCTGCGGGCGCGCGGAACCGGCAGACTGAAGGAGTCCTTACAACGGGAGGAGCAGGTCAGAAGTCGCCGCGCTCCTCGCGGCGGCGCCGCCAACGCTCCTCAATGCGATCCATGAAGCCGCCGCGGTGGGCCTTTTGCCGGCGTTTGGGGTTAAGCGGGGTAACCCCTCCGCCAGCGGATGACGAGCCAGCGGGCTTGGACAGCCGCTGCCAGCTGAGAACCGCGAACCAGACCGAGGCAAGCATAACGACGAAGCCGAGCACGCCCACCGGGATGATCTGTTTGACCAGGCCGGTGAAGAGAACAACGACGCCGGCGACGAACCCCACAAGCGCGAGGACAATCCGGCGTCGGTGATGACGGCGGGCGTCGGCGCCGCGCATACTCGAGGCGAATTTCGGATCCTCGGCGTACAGCGCGCGCTCCATCTGCTCGAGCAAGCGTTGCTCGTGCTCAGAGAGCGGCACGGAATCCTCCTCGGTCATGGTCGCTCAGGCGACCGGACTTGCCCTCCCATGGTAGGCAGGCGAGTGCCTCCAGGAAACCCGAGACAACGAGACGGGTGAGGTTTCCGGCCACGACCCGTGCAGCCTGGTTCTCCTGAAGGCATCGGTTCCCGCCTGTCTGGCTATCTACCCATGTCACGAGCGAGTTGCGAGAAGATGAAGCCGACCGGCCACCGCTCGCAACATGGGATGAGTCGACGCCGCGATCTCGAGTTGGCGCAGCTGCTCTTGCGCTCGCGGCTCGCCCTCGACGAGTGCCGCCGGGACAAGATCGGTGAAGACCCGGACACCGTGCACCGCCGTCACCGTTAGGCCGACCCCGGTCATGACCTCGCTGATGCTGTCGATGGTGTAACGGCGCGGCGTCGGATCAAGGTCGCTGAACCGGCCGACGGGGTCGTCGAGTGCGTGCCGGGCTTCGGTGAATCGGCCCGCGATCGCGCGGGCGAGCACGGCAGCGGGCTTGTTGGCCACGATCACGCTGACGAGACCACCGGGACGCAGGCACTTCACAACAGCGCCGAGGGCAATCTCGGGATCTTCGACGTACTCCAGTACGCCATGACAGAGGACAGCGTCGACACGCTCGGCGCCGATCAGCCCTGGAAGCGCGGACAGCTCTCCCTGCAATCCGATCACCCGATCACCGACGCCCGCTTCGGCGACTCGCCGCTCTAGCGCCGCGAGCGCGTCCGGGCTCGGATCCACCACCGTGACCGTGTGACCGAGTTCTGCCAGCGGGACCGCGAAACCTCCGGTACCCCCACCGGCGTCCACGACGTCCAGTCCGGACCGCCCTGTCTTGGCTACCAGCTGATCGAGGAGGTCGATGAGCGGGTCCCAGACGACCGCCCCGCGGGCCATCCGGCGCGACCGAGAGCGATCGGACATCCCGCCACCTCACCTCGAGCCGTCCGGGTGCAGAGGTCAACCCTAGTGCCGCGCGGCACTAGCGTCGTCTGTCGGCGTCCTTGATCGTGGGAGGGCGGCCTAACGCGGGCTCGACGGCACTCCGATCGACGCCTCGCACAAATTCACGAACCGGGTGGCATCGCGAAGAAGATCGTCGGCCTCTCGGTCGGTGACGACGTGCGCGAGTCCCGCCTCGGCCGCGGCCCGTTTCGCGGCTCCGGCGGCAAAGAAGGTGGCCCACTCCCCGAGCTCGGGCGCGACCTTGGCGAGCAACGCCCAAGCATTCGGAGGACGGCCCCCCGCCCTGGCTGCCGGCCGAGTTCGGACTCCGAGCACGGCAGCAGCGGCACGCAACGCTGCAAGGTGCGCCGTCGCGAACCGTGGGGCAGCCGCAGCCTCACGTGCGCTGTCGGCCAGGCACCGGCGGGACTGCTCGAGCAGGTCGAAGACGCCGATGGGGACCGGAGCCGCCCGTCCTGCCGGTGCCTCCGCACGCATCGCCGTCCGGCTCATTCGTCGGGTCGAGTGACGAACCATTGCTCCGACTCCCTCCCGTATGCCAGCTCGAAAACCTCCAAGTGTCCGCGACGACCGGTGGTGGCAACCACCCTCCACATCTCGTGTTCCTCGGTATCGGCCGGAATCCCGGTCGTCGCCATCGAGTGCCACCACCGAGACGACTCGACCCAGCCCGACTGCACCTCGGTCACGATGTAAAGCCGGCCGCGCCACATGAACTCAACCGGACGATCGTCCACACTGCGCACATCCACGCGCTCCCCACGCTCCCTTGCCACCGTCGACTCCTCCGCACCGGCACAGCGTCTGCGCGGTGCCGGTCCACCAGCGCTCCCTTGCCTCCGATCGGCGGCCGAACCGCAACGACGGGATGACGAGGTCCGCGGCGGCCAACGCCGAGGCGAGGCGCGATCGAGCTATTGGTGCCGGGGGAAGACGGCGGGTAGCGGAGCCGGCCCCGGCTCGGGGCGCTTCCCCACACCCGTCGCCTGGGCCGGCGATCCGACCGCGGGTACGAGTCGAGGGGCGGGAAGCACCTCGCGGCCGGATCCGCCGCAGGTGGGCTCCAGCTAGGTTGGAAACCACCTCTGCTCGAACATGTGTTCGAACGGGTCAAGTTAACCGCGATTCTCGCCGCCGGGTCAACCCCAACTCACCGGCGGCCCGCCCAACCGCAGGAGGCGACCGCCGCGTGGGGCAAGGGCGGCCCCAAGTCACTGCCTGAGCAGTCGGTGCGCGCTTAGGTAGGGTCAGCGCATGCATCCCACGGTCGCGCGGGTGAGCCGCGCCCTCGAGCGGGCGGGCGCACAGGGGACGCCCAGAAAGCTGGCGGAGCCGGCGCCGACCGCAGCGACCGCTGCGGCCCAGCTTGGTTGCCCCGTAGGCGCGATCGCGAACAGCCTCGTCTTCATGGCCGACGACTCGCCGCTACTCGTCCTCACCAGTGGCGCCCACCGTGTCGACACGGCGTGGGTGGGACGGCTCGTCGGCGCCGCCTCGGTCCGGCGAGCAGACGCCGACTTCGTTCGTATTCACACCGGATTCGCCATCGGTGGCGTCGCGCCTGTCGGCCATCCCGAGTCGATCAAGACTCTCGTGGATACCTGGCTGGCCAAGTACGACGTTGTTTGGGCCGCGGCCGGCCATCCACATTGGGTCTTCCCGACGACCTTCGAGGAGCTCGTACGAATCAGCGGCGGCTCGGTCGCCGACGTCGGCCCATAGGCCGATTCGAATACTGTTCCCTCCATGGAGGCGCTGCTCCTCGCGCTCACCACCGGCTGGGCCAGCGGTGTTAATGCCTATGCCACCGTTTTGGTTACCGGCTTGCTCGGACGCTACGCGGGCTTCGACGCCGTGCCAGACGGCCTGCAGCGCACGGATGTGCTTATCGCCGCGGGCGTGATGTTCGCACTCGAGTTCGTCGCGGACAAGGTCCCCTACCTCGACTCGCTCTGGGATGCGATCCACACGATAATCCGACCGGTCGTCGGCGCCATCGTCGCCGGACTGGTCGGCGGCAACAGCGGTGACCTCGCAAACGCGGTCTACGCGGCCACAGGCGGGGTGACAGCCCTGGCGAGTCACGGCGTGAAGGCCAGTCTTCGGATGGCGATTAACACCTCCCCTGAGCCGATCACAAATATCACCGCCAGTTTTGCCGAGGACGTGAGTGTCGCCGGCGTGCTCACCCTCGCTGTCGCCCACCCATTGGCGGCGGCGATCATCGCAATGATCCTGCTCGTGACGGGCACGACCGCGGTCGTCCTCCTTGTCCGGAGGGTGCGTCGGTACGTGCGTGAACGCCGAGCGCGGCGCCGCGCCAACGCTCAATGGCTCAAAGGTCAGGTTGACTGATGCCGGTCCTGCCTTTGCACCAGACGGCCGTCGTCACCCAGCTGCTGGACGCGGGGTGTGTGTTCGCCGAGGACGAGGCGCAGCTGCTGGTTGACTCCGCGAAGACGCCGGGCGAGCTCGCGGCCATGGTGGAGCGACGAGCCGCCGGGGTGCCGCTGGAGCACGTCGTCGGCTGGGCAGACTTCTGTGGGCTGCGCGTCGCAGTGAGTCCGGGGGTCTTCGTGCCCCGTCGCCGCACCGAACTGCTCGTCCGCCAGGCCGCGGCGGTCGCCGCGCCGGGAGCAATCGTCGTCGACCTGGCCTGCGGGTCGGGCGCGGTCGGTATGGCCGTGGCGGCGCTCGTCGGCAGCGTCGCGCTGCATGCAGTGGACATTGAGCCGGCCGCCGTGCGTTGCGCCCGGCGTAACCTCCGGACCTTCGGCGGCACCGTGTACGCCGGCGACCTGTACGAGGCGCTCCCCGTCCGGTTGTGTGGCACGGTGGACGTTCTGGTGGCCAACGTTCCCTATGTGCCGACGGAAGCCGTCGATATCTTGCCGCGGGAGGCGCGCGTCTACGAGCCGCGAGTGGCGCTGGATGGCGGGCCCGACGGTCTCGACGTCTTGCGCCGCGTCGCGGAAGCGGCGCCCGACTGGCTCGCGGCGGGCGGGCATCTGCTGGTGGAGACAAGCGCCGATCAGGCGGACGCGGCGATCGAGGTGCTGGTCACCGCCAGACTCACGACGACCGTCGCGAGCGACGCGGACCTCGCGGCGACAGTCGTCGTCGGACGCCGCTAGCGTCCCGTTGACGGGGTCCTTTGACGGATGCCTGAGGACCGCTGGATGCATGGCAAGGCCGCAGCGAGCCCTCGTAGCGGCGCTACGTGGGCGAGCGAGAACGCGGCCAGGCGCCAGCGGGACCAGGCAGACGCAAAGAGACTTTGGACACGCGACACTAGAGCGGCTGGCCGCGCAGGAAGTGGCCGAAGTGCGGCACCGTGAAGGCGACCGTGCCTCGCTCGGCCGAATAGACCAGGCCCTTCTTGATAAGGCTGTCTCGGGCGGGCGACAGCGACGACGGCTTCCTGGACAACGTGTCTGCGACCTCAGCGCTGGGCACCGGACCGTCACCAAGTGACGCCATCGCCCGCATGTACTCACGCTCGGCTGGCGTCGCCCGCTCGTAGCGCGACCCAAAGAACCCGACCGCGAGCTCGGACTCGGCTTGGGGGGCCGCGACCTTCACGTCGTCGGCGGTGATCGGACTCTCCGGCGCCGCATCCCAGGAGACCTTGCCATAGGCCTGGACGAAGTATGGATAGCCGTCGGCGGCGTCGTAGAGCACGTCGAGCGCCGCCGGAGTGAAGGCCACGCCCTCGCGGTCCGCCGGCGCGGTCAGGGCGCGATCAGCCGCGGCGCGGTCGAGCCGATCGATGCGCAGATAGTGGAACAGCCGCTCCGAGTAGCTTTTGGACGAGGAGAGCAGGGACGGCAGGTGCGGCAGCCCGGCCCCGACGACGATCAGCGGCGCAGCCTGCTGGGAGAGCTCATGGCACGCCGCGCATATCGCGGATAGGTCCTCGCCCCGCACGTCCTGCATTTCGTCGACGAATAGCGCGACACCGACTCCGAGATCGGCCGCCACCGCCGCAGCGTCGAGAAACAGCTCGGTCACGTCGATCTCGATGTCGCCGGAGTCTGCGCGCCCCCGCGCTGCCGGCCCGTCGATGCCCGGCTGCCAGCGATGTCCCGGCTTACCCACCGACGCAGCCGGATCTCGCAGGAGGAACGCCTTGAGGACGGAGAAGAAGGCAGCGACGCGGGCCGGATTGCGATGCCGTTGCGCCACTTCGCGGATCGCCATGTGCAGCGCAGCGCCCACCGGCCTGCGGATCGACTGCTCGGGCTTCGCCTCGATCTTTCCGGTTCCCCACAGCCTGGCGATTGCCTGCGACCTCATCGCATTGAGCAGCACCGTCTTTCCGACTCCGCGCAGGCCGATCAGGACCAGCGAGCGCTCGGGCCGTCCCCTCGCCACCCGTTCGACCACGACATCGAACTGCGCCAGCTCGCGGTCGCGGCCAGCCAGCTCGGGCGGCCGTTGTCCGGCGCCGGGAGCATAGGGATTCCTGATCGGGTCCACGATCTTCGAGAGTATGGCGTCATATTGCGGAGACCGTAGATTCCCCTAGAAACGCCTATCGGCGTGTCGCGGGTCAGGGTCGACCGGCGCGAGACATCAACCCGGCGTCGGTCCGGCTAAACGAGAAAGCCCAATAGTGGCCGGAAGGTCCACTGCCTTCCCCCACATGACAACGGCCGTGCCCGCGCCATTCCCCCGCCCGAGATACACCGATACGTGCGCCAGCGGCGGGCGTTCTCGGCGCCGCGTTGTGCGTGTCCTGGAACGGCGTCTCGGGGACAACAGGCTCCGGGCACCATGAGCGAGGGTCGGCTCAGGCTGCTCCAAGTCAGGAAACGCGAGTAGGGGTCGGCGTTGGGTGCCCTGCCATCAGGTGCCCGGCCCACTGGGCTGGATGTTCTTGTTGTTATGGAACACGTTCTCGGGGTCGTATCTCGCCTTAATCTCGGCGAGCCGTACGTAGGTGTCCTCGCCGTAGGCCTCGCGAACTCGGCTGGTGTCATCGTCGGCGTCGAGGAAGTTGACGTAGACGCCGGCGCGGTGTGGTTGGAGAGCGTGGAGGAATCCCCTGGCCCAGCCGGCCTCTGACGTGCCGACC
>DATBRJ010000232.1:0-16159 GCA_036560395.1 Actinomycetes bacterium
CCGAGTCTGAAGTAGGAGATACCACGACATGGCTCGGTACACCGGAGCGGACTGCAAGCGCTGCCGCCGCGAGAAGATGAAACTCTTCCTCAAGGGCGCCAAGTGCGAGTCGCCGAAATGCCCGATCGAGATCCGGCCTTACCCGCCGGGCGAGCACGGCCGCGGCCGCACCAAGGACAGCGAATACCTGCAGCAACTCCGCGAGAAGCAGAAGGCGCGCCGCATCTACGGCGTGCTCGAGAAGCAGTTCCACAACTACTACGAAGAGGCCAACAAGCGAACCGGCAAGACCGGTGACAACTTGCTGCGCATCCTGGAGAGCCGCCTCGACAACGTGGTCTACCGCGCGGGCTTCGCAAAGAGCCGCGACATGGCCCGCCAGCTGGTGCGCCATGGCCACTTCACCGTCAACGGCCAGAAGGTGGACATTCCCTCCTACCGCGTGTCCGTGAATGACATCGTGGAGGTCAGGGAGTCCTCGCGCGAGCTGACGCCCTTCGTCATCGCCCGCGTCGAGGCGGGCGAGCGCATCGTCCCCGCGTGGCTCGAGGTCATCCCGAACCAACTGCGGATCCTCGTCCACTCGCTGCCGGCCCGGCAGGTCATCGACACACCGGTCCAGGAGCAGCTCATCGTCGAGCTCTACTCGAAGTAAGACCCAACCAGGAAGTAGCACCCAACCAGAAGGAACGGCAGGGACTCTGCCCCTGCCCGCGTCTGTCATATGGCGGGCGACGCGAAAGGAAGTAACGAAGTGCTCATCGCACAGCGACCCACACTTACCGAAGAACCGGTTCACGAGTTCCGGTCCAGGTTCATCATCGAGCCACTCGAGCCCGGCTTCGGCTACACGCTCGGCAACTCGCTGCGGCGCACGCTCCTCTCCTCGATCCCCGGTGCGGCGGTCACCAGCATCCGCATCGACGGCGTCCTGCACGAGTTCACCACCGTGCCGGGCGTCAAGGAGGACGTCACCGACCTCATCCTCAACGTCAAGGAGCTCGTCGTCAGCTCGGAGCACGACGAGCCGGTGGTGATGTACCTGCGCAAGCAGGGCCCGGGCGCGGTCACCGCGGCCGACATCCAGCCGCCGGCCGGTGTCGAGGTCCACAATCCCGACCTGCACATCGCCACACTCAACGGCAAGGGCAAGCTCGACATGGAGCTGACCGTCGAGCGTGGCCGCGGTTACGTCAGCGCAGCGCAGAACAAGCAGCCGGGCCAGGACATCGGACGGATCCCGGTCGACTCGATCTACTCGCCGGTGCTCAAGGTGACGTACAAGGTCGAGGCGACCCGCGTCGAGCAGCGCACCGACTTCGATCGGCTCATCGTGGACGTCGAGACGAAGGCCTCCATGCTGCCGCGCGACTCGATGGCCTCGGCGGGCAAGACGTTGGTGGAACTGTTCGGACTGGCAAGGGAGCTCAATGTCGACGCCGAGGGCATCGACATGGGCCCGTCGCCGACCGATGCCGCGCTCGCGGCCGATCTCGCGCTGCCCATCGAGGAGCTCGAGCTGACCGTTCGGTCCTACAACTGCCTAAAGCGCGAGGGCATCCACACCGTGGGCGAGCTCGTCATGCGCAGCGAAGCGGACTTGCTCGACATCCGTAATTTCGGCGCCAAGTCGATCGACGAGGTCAAGCAGAAGCTCGCCGGTCTCGGCCTCACCCTCAAGGACAGCCCGCCCGGTTTTGACCCGGGTACGGTGATCCACGACTTCAGCGACGACGACCAGGACTACGCGGAAACCGAGCAGTACTGATCGAGGAGCACTGCTTGAGTAGCACTGCCCGAGCAGCACTGATCCAGCAGCAGTTGTCGAGGAGCACTGACCGAAGAGCACTGACCGAGGAGCACTGACCGAGGAGCACTGACCGAGTGGCGCCGGCCTGCTCGATCGTCACCCCTTACCTCCCAGGAGACTGACCCACCATGCCTACGCCTACGAAGGGTCCGCGCCTCGGCGGCGGTCCTGCACACGAGCGGCTGTTGCTGGCCAACCTGGCTACGGCGTTGTTCGAGCACGGCCGTATTCAGACGACCGAAGCCAAGGCCAAGCGGCTGCGGCCGCTCGCCGAGCAGCTCATCACCAAGGCGAAGCGCGGCGACCTGCAGAACCGGCGACGGGTCCTGCGGATCATCAGGGACAGGGGTGTGGTGCACACGCTCTTCACCGAGATCGCCCCGCGGTACGAGGCGCGAAACGGCGGCTACACCCGGATCGTGAAGGTGGCCGCCCGCAAGGGCGACAATGCGCCGATGGCCATGATCGAGCTGGTCGAGGAGCTGGTCGCGCCGGCTCCGGCCAAGCCGTCGCGCAGCCGCAAGAAGGCCGCCGCCAAGAAGACGACGACCGCGCCGGCGACCGCCGCCGAGACCGAGGCACCGGCCGAGCCGACCGCGGCCGAGACCGAGGCACCGGCTGAGCCGACCACGGAGGCTGTCGACGAGGTCGCCGCCGCCGAGGTTACGGAGACTGGCGCGGACGAGACGAGCGCGGCGCTGCCGGCAACCAACGCGGAGGCAGGCGTGGAGGCTGCAGAGGCGGACGACGGCAACGAGGCCGGCGAGGAGAAGTCCTGACCTCAGCCGAGGCGGTACAGGAGCCCGTCGATCCCGGATCCGGGGCCGGACCAGGGGAGCATCCCCCTGGGACGGCCGATCATGAATCCAGGAACGGCGGGCTCCTTCGGCTGCGGCTTGATCTCGGTTATGACGGCGGGCGCTTCTCCGGCTGGGCCCGGCAGCCGGGTCGGCGCACCGTCCAGGCCGTCGTTGAGGCGGCTGTGGGCGTCGTGCTGCGTTTAGGCGGGCCTGTCGGGTTGACAGTGGCGGGCCGAACCGACGCCGGCGTCCACGCCCGTGCTCAAGTGGCGCACGCCGATATCCCAGCGGCGGCCTGGCGGCAGGCCGGCCTGCGTCTACCGCCGGGCATAAGCGCGTCCGACGCGGTGGTGCGCGGGCTGGCCGGAGTCCTCCCGGAAGACGTCCGCGTGTTCGCGGTCGCGCCGGCGGCTGCCGGCTTCGACGCGCGCTTCTCTGCGTTGTCCCGCCGCTATGCCTACCGGGTGTCTGACAGCCCTGCGGGACTGGATCCGCTGCGCCGCCACGACGTCCTATGGCACAAGCGGCTGCTGGACCTGGATGCCATGAACCGCGCCGCCAGTGCCCTGCTCGGCGAGCACGACTTCGCGGCGTACTGCCGCAGCCGGGAGGGTGCAACCACCCTCCGGCGGCTGATCGGGCTGCAGTGGCGGCGCGCCGAGGGCGGGCTGGCTGTCGCGACTGTCGAGGCTGATGCGTTCTGCCACACCATGGTGCGGGCCTTGGTGGGCGCGCTCCTTGCGGTCGGTGACGGCCGGCGGCCGGCCGGCTGGCCTGCGCTGGTGCTCGGGGCCGCGGTCAGGGATCCCGCGGTTGCGGTCGTCCCCCCGCGGGGCCTCACTCTCGAGGAGGTGCGCTATCCGGACACCCCTGAGGAGCTGGCTGCCCGCGCGGCCGAGTCCCGCCACCTCCGGGCCTGAAGGACCGGCTGGGGAGGCCCGAAGCGTGTCGGGGAAAGATTCCGGCGAAAGGTGCAACGGCCTGGGCACTTGGGGTGTCAATGATTACCGGAGGGACACGCGTGAATTCCGGGCAGGCCTCACAGATACGGGCGGGCGGGCACGCCGCCGCAGCGCCCGCCCGCCCACCTGATGGGCCTGCCGACCCCATCCCAGATCCGACCGACGCCGTCCCAGATCAGGCTGACCCGGTCGCGGATCAGATGGGGCAGACCGGGCGGTTAGCCGGGTTTGAAGCCTTCGTCGCCGCAGGGCTGCCAAGGCTGCTTGGGTATGCCTACGCGCTGTCCGGCGATCAACGTGTGGCCGAGGACCTGGTCCAGGAGGCGCTCGTCCGCACCGGCGTCGCCTGGTCCCGGGTACGCCGCAAGGACCGGGCCGACTCCTACGTCAAGACGACCATCCTCCGCATCTACCTCAACGAGCGGCGGGCCAGCCGGCAGGTCCCCGTTGGCAGCGGCGAGCTGGAGCGGCCCACAGCCGAGCCGGGGTATGCCCGCATCGAGGACCACGATGCGCTGCGGCAGGCGCTGGCGGCGGTGCCACCGAAGATGCGTGCGGTTCTCGTCCTGCGCTATCTCGAAGGCCTGCCGGACGAGGACATCGCCGAGGCGCTGAAGTGCTCGCGCGGGACGGTACGTACCCAGGCCGCTCGCGGGCTCGTGAAGCTGCGTGCCGCTTATCAGGGTGAGGTGACCTGACATGGCACGAGATGACAACTGGCTGACCGCCGTGTTCGAGCGTGAGCGGTGGCAGCTCCCTCCGAAACCTGGCGAGGTCGAGAGGATTCTCGGTCAGGTGGCCCGCCGCCGGCGCCGCCGGCTTCTCGTCCGGTCCGTCGTCGCCGGCCTCGCCGCGGTTGCCATCGGCGCTACCGGCGCGCTCCTCATCCTCCGGCAAGGCACCAGCGCAGATGAGGGGAGCAGCCTGCTCGGCCGGCCACAGACCACGGGATCGATCCCGCAGCCTCGGGTCGTCCGGGTGGAAAGCGTGGCCGATCTCACCACCGCGCTTCCCGGCACGACGGTCGAGGAGCTCAAATACCGGATGGCCGGCCCTGGCGGCCAGGCTGGCGACGCGATCGTGCCGCAGGGCATCACCGAGTCAGGCAATCTCATCGCGATGGTCAGTCCCACCGGTGGCTCCCCTGTGGTGGTGGAGCTCAATCCGGCGACGGGTGACGGCCGCACGGTCGCAAAGGCGAAGCTACCCGAGCTGAGATCGGCGTCAGTGTTCGGCTCGACGATCGTCTGGACCGAGACAGCGAAGGCCACCGGCAATCCTGAGAAGGACGCCGCTTTGCCGGTCGTCTACCGGTGCAGCGACCGCGGCTCAGGCAGTGTCCAGGACCTCGCCCTGCCGCGGCACGATCCGGCTGGCCTCGGCTACGAACAGGGATATGCCGGAATCGGCGTCGGATCGGGTGGGATCGCCGTTGAGATGGCCCGGCATACCGGCGGGTCAGGTCCAAACCCGAGCGACGACTTCGACCTCTACCTGGCAACCCACTGCGGAGCGCCGCTCAGGTTGATCGCTGCGCGAGCGTTGTCCGCGCAGTTCTTCGGCGACTGGCTTTATTACTTGCACGACGGTGCGATCTGGCGGCAGAACCTGCGAGCTCGCTCGGCATCGGCTCGCGTGATCGACAAGGCGGAGAGCTTCCAGCTGACCGACGACGCACTGGTGTGGACGGACGCGGTGGGCAGCGTGATGTCGACGCTGCATGCCGCGCGTCCTGACGGCGGCTTCGCCCGAACGATCCCGGTCTCCGAGACCTGGCGCTTCGCCTCGGCCTCCAATGCCGTCGCCGTCGCTGGCACGATCGAGAAGGCAAGGGGCTTCCGATCCGTACTCACCGGCGTGTGGATCTATCTACCGTCGCGCGGCATCATCGTCGTCCTCGACCGTCCGAATATTCCTCTCCCGGACCCGGGGGAGCAGCCCGCGGCCGCGATCGGCATCGGCGGCGGCGCGGCTGGGAGGCATGTGCTGTTGTCCGAGTACGGCTTGACCGTCGGCTCCACCGTCGCGAGCACTAAGCCGACCCACGAATGGCTGGTCAGATTCCCGTGATGCCGTCGTTCGACGAGTTCGTGGCCGCGCGCCTGGGGGCGCTCCGCTCCTACGCGCACCTGCTGGCAGGCGACGAGGCGGCGGCGCTCGGGCTCGTCGACGAGGCCCTGGTCAGGACCGGTCTCGCCTGGTCGCGGGTGACGAAGGATGGCGATCCTGAGGCGTACGTGCGGGCAACGGTCGTGGCGCTCTACCTCAGCCGGTGGCGGCCGCGATCCAGGGTCGGCGCGACCGGCATCGACGACCAGCAAGCCGCGGCCACGCGTAGCGAACTCGCCGCGCACCTGCGGCCCACGCTGCACCGGTTGCCACGGCGGCTGCGTACTGTGCTCATCCTCCGCTATGTCGACGGCCTGCCCGACTCGGAGGTCGCGCGGCTGCTCGGCTGCAGCGAGCGCAAGGTCCGCTCGGACGCGGCGGAGGCCGCTGCCAGGCTCGCCCCGGCGACCTGACACCGGCGGCCATCCCGGACAGAGCCGGTCAACGTCGCGTCGGGGGTTCCTGGCTGACAACCCCAGGATTTGGTTGGATCCTTATCACGATCTCCAGCACGCGGCCGACAGAGGAGTCACATGACATGACCAATCCGGCCGCTTCGCCCTCTTAATCGCCCTTGGTAGGTCACGGTGCTCCAGTCATGCTTGAACGGTGCCCGGTCGCCGGGCGAGCATCCCATGTTGCCCGTCACGCCCGATCAGCTGGCCCACGCCGCACAGAGCGCAGTGGCCGCTGGTGCGGAAACCATCCATCTCCATCCCAAGGACGCTGATGGCAGGGACAGCCTCGATCCGGCTCACGTCGCGGCGGCGATAGAGGCAGTCCGCGCGGCAGTGCCTGGGGTTCCGGTCGGAACGACGACCGGTGCCTGGGCGGTCGAGGGGCCGGAGCAACGGCTCGCCCTGGTTCGTGCCTGGGAGGTGCGGCCGGACTTCGCCTCTGTTAACTGGCACGAGGACGGCGCAGAGGAGCTCGCCGGCCAGCTGATCGACCAGGGGATTGGGGTCGAGGCGGGCCTCTGGACGAGCACAATCGCCGCAAAGTTCGCCGCGCATCCACTCGCGCCGCGCTGCCTGCGAGCGATGGGCGAGCCCATGGAGGCCGAGACGGCGGCGCTCATCCAAGGTGCGGCGATCGGGGTTGCCGTGGCCGGCCTCGGTCTGCCTGTGCTGTTGCACGGGATGAACGACGGCGCGTGGCCCGTGTTGCGTATGGCCGCGTCCCGCCTCTTCGACGTGCGTATCGGCCTGGAAGACGTGCTGAACCTTCCAGATGGAAGCCCGGCCCCAGACAACGCCGCGCTCGTCGCAGCTGCCAGGGAGATCGTCGAATCGCGGTGACCGGCGGTCCGGTGCTGAAATGGGTTCGTGTTCATCTGGGTCGTTGGGTAAGACTCCTCATCCGTGGGTCACATGGAGGCCGTCAAGCTCGGCCATCAGCTACCTGACGGACGCGTGCTCTTCGAGGACGTGTCATTCCGCGTCGGTGACGGCGCCAAGGTGGCCTTGGTCGGGCCAAACGGCGCTGGCAAGACCACACTGATGCGGATGATCGCCGGTGATCTCAGCCCCAAGACGGGAACTGTGACCAGGAGCGGTGGTCTGGGCGTGATGAGGCAGTTCGTCGGCTCCGTCCGGGACGACTCGACGGTACGTGACCTGCTGGTGTCTGCGGCTCCGCCACGGGTCAGGACGGCTGCCGCGGAACTTGACACGGCGGAGCTGGCGATGATGGAACGCGACGACGAGCCGACGCAGCTCCGCTACGCCCACGCGCTTGTCGACTGGGGCGATGCCGGCGGCTACGCCGCTGAGGTGCTGTGGGACACGTGTACAGTCGCCGCTCTCGGTGTGCCGTACGACCGGGCGCAGTACCGCGACGTTAGGACGTTGTCCGGGGGCGAGCAGAAGCGGCTGGTCCTCGAGGCCCTCCTGCGCGGCCCCGACGAAGTCCTGTTGCTCGACGAGCCGGACAACTATCTCGACGTGCCGACCAAACAGTGGCTCGAGCATGCCCTGCAGGAGACTCAGAAGACGATCTTCTTCGTGTCGCACGATCGGGAGCTGCTCAACAGGGTGGCAACGAGGATCGTCACGATCGAGGGTGGGCGGTCCTGGGTCCACGGTGGCGGGTTCGCGACCTATCACGAGGCCCGCAAGGAGCGGCACGAGCGTCTGGACGAGCTGCTGCGCCGGTGGGAGGAGGAGCACGAGCGGCTGAAACAGCTGGTGCGCACGCTTCAGCAGCAGGCGGCGATCTCGCCCGACATGGCCTCGAAGTATCGCGCCATGTGTACCCGCCTGGAAAAGTTCGAGGAGAAGGGACCGCCGGAAGCACCGCCGCCCAAGCAGCAGGTGAAGATGCGGTTGGCCGGCGGCAGGACGGGCGTCCGCGCGATCACCTGCGAGAGGCTCGAGCTCACCGGCCTGATGCGCCCGTTCGACCTCGAAGTCTTCTACGGCGAGCGGGTGGCCGTGCTCGGCTCGAACGGTTCTGGCAAGTCGTATTTCCTCCGACTGCTCGGCGGTGGCACGGTGCCGTTCACCGGTTTGTGGAAGCTCGGCGCGCGCGTCGTGCCGGGACATTTCGCTCAGACTCACGACCACCCCGAGCTCGTCGGGAGGACACTCGTCGACGTCCTCTGGACCGAGCACGCTCTGCAGCGCGGCCCGGCGATCTCGGCGCTGCGCCGGTACGAGCTGAGCGGGCAGGCTGATCAGACGTTCGACTTACTGTCGGGCGGCCAGCAGGCGCGCTTGCAGATCCTGCAGCTCGAGCTCGGCGGTTCCACCCTGCTTCTGCTCGACGAGCCCACGGACAACCTGGACCTCGCTTCGGCCGAGGCACTCGAGGAGGGCCTCGCACAATACGCGGGAACCGTCGTCGCGGTGACCCACGACCGCTGGTTTGCGCGCTCGTTCGACCGATACCTCATCTTCGGCGCGGACGGTGCCGTCTACGAGTCCCTCGAGCCCGTCTGGGATGAGGGCCGCGTCAACCGCCTCCGCTAGTGCCTGCCGGGTCCCGCTGGTGCGGCACCCCACGGAAACGCTCCGCGCTGCGCCACGTTCCGCGGGGAGGCGGGCCCTAAATGACCCAAGCGGCCCAGGCGGCCACAAGTTTCTTCTGTGAGGTGCCGAAGTACTTCCGCATGGCCGAGTCCGAATCCGGGTGTCTCATAGCATTCAGGTAGAAGTAGAAGTCGCGCGTCTTCCTGGTGCCGTAGCGGTCGGCAAGGAACTCGAAGAAGCGCACCGACAACGCGTAGTGCGCATCAGCGTTCTTCCCGTAGAAGCCGTCGTCAGCTGGGAGCCTCCGCTTGAAGGTCTTCTTTCGGGCGGCCGTCCTGGCGACGCTCGCCCAATTGGCGACGTAGCCACGAGACTCGAGCATCCTCACTCCAACGAACTCCGCGTACCCTTCATCTGCCCAGACCATCACGTCGTTGCTGAGCGGCGTCAGCGGCTCGGCAACTGCATGGGTGAGTTCATGCGCGAGCGTCCACTCGAGGTCAATCCGATCCGGATGCTCGCTCGTGTCCACGGTGATACGCACCGATGTGACGTCACCGAGCACGCGCCGCCTGCTGCTGCAGCAGCTCGGCACCTCGATCGCCTTCGCGATCGCCTCGTCTTCCCCGAGTTCGTCGTCGTCGCCGTACCAATGCCGGAAAGTGGACCCTTTCGCGGTGGCGAAGATGACGAACTCGCGCGGGACGCCCTTCCTCCAGTACGGCAGGGAGTGCGAGTACGCGGCTTCGGCCGCGTCTGCTACTTGTCTCGCCCGATCCGCCGCGTCGGGCGTGGCTGCGACGATCACGTGGCGGCTTCGTATCACGGTCAGGACGCTGCCGTCCCAAGGCGTCGGGGCGTAGCTGCCGCTCCCCTCCGTGGGCTTTATGTCGGTGATGAGGAGCCGGCCGCCGCGAACCGTGAGCTCCCACGTGTAGGAGGCCTCGGTCGCCTGTTTGTCCACCTTGCGCAATTGGACGAGCTCAGTGACGTCGGCCGAGCCCGTGTCCCAGGTTCCGCCGAGGTTTTCGAGATTGTCCGGGCGTGGCACGTCGGTGTAGCCGACCTCGAACTCATGCTTGGTGACGTGCAATGTCGTCAGGTTCTTGAAGATCGTCTTCTGCTGGTTGATGAGCTTCTTGTTCGACGGGTCCAAGCCCGCGAGAAAGCCGCTTCTGTCGCGCCGAATGATGGCGTGCCCCCGGCGGTCCGCCAATGCATTCAGCTTGCCGGTGGTCTCTTTGAGCACGTCCACATAGCTGGTGTCCCGCGAGGCCGAAGGGCTGGGCGCGGCGGCCCCGCGATCCTGTTGGTCGCGGTCCTGTAGGAGGTACGACCCCGAGCCGGCGGCGAGGGCGAGCACGGTCACCACGGCGATGCCGATCACCTGCGTGCGGCCCCACCACCGTCGCCTCTTCGGCGCTGCAACAACGGGCGAACCTGGCACGGCTGTCTGAGCGCCCTCGGCCACGGCGGCGACCCACGGATCCCCAGCTGCACCTGGTGCCGGCGGTTCCTCGCCTAGGGTCGCTTCCGGAACTTCACCGGTGCGCGGGACGTCGGTCGCGCCTGGATCCCGCCCGGCCTCGGGGTGGCCGGCTTTGCCGTCCTCGGCGACGTGTGACGGCGGGTGGTTGATCGTGTCATCTGCCACCAGCCGTCTCCTCCGGGACAACGCCGCGCGCGGGCAGCGACAGTATGGGGCCGCGGAGGCCCCGAGCCCTAGTTGTACTCGGACAGTTACCCGGCCGTACCCGGCCGGAGTCGTGCCGGTGGCGTCGGGATGCGGCCACTTTGACCCTGGCCGCGATCGCCAGGTATTCTGCGAGGTCGTTGCGCGTAGCGGCGTTGGCTCTGCTGAGCTGCGCTAAAGGCGCGCCGGGAGTCGCGCCAGGCCGATCATGCTGTGATCGCTAGTACGCGGCTTCGCCCACCAGCAAGCTCCATCCCTAACAACCAACGAAGGCTACGACCGTGCGTACGTACAGCCCCAAAGCCGGCGACGTCGAGCGTCGATGGCACGTCATCGATGCTACCGATGTCGTCCTCGGCAGGCTGGCATCCCAGGCTGCGACGCTGCTGCGGGGCAAGCACAAGCCGATCTTCGCACCGCACGTGGACACGGGCGACTTTGTCATCATCGTCAATGCCGACAAGATCGCACTGACGGGCAACAAGCGGGAGCAGAAGATCGCCTATCGCCACTCCGGCTACACGGGCGGCCTCCGCGAGGTGCGCTATGCAGACCTGCTCGCCAAGGACCCTCGAAGGGCGATCGAGAAGGCCGTCAGGGGCATGCTCCCGCACAACAGTCTTGGCCGACAGATGATCAAGAAGCTCAAGGTCTACGCCGGGCCGGAGCACCCGCACCAAGCACAGAAGCCCGAGGCCTACGAGATCACCCAGGTCGTCCAGTAGGTGCTACGGCCGCCGCGCATAACGAGACCAGCGACCACAGCGTGGCGACGTTGTCCTGCGAAGCTCGACCTCCGCAGTCCGTAATGAAAGGAAACCCTGGCAGTGTCTGAGGCCACCGCCGAGACCCCGGTCCTCGAGGACGAGGACGAGGAGGCACCTGCTCCCGTCGTCGAGGCACCGCCGGCTCCACTTTCCGCAATCACACCGGCTGGTGCGACCGGGCGCCGCAAGGAGGCGATCGCCCGCGTCCGGATCACCCCAGGCGCCGGCCAGTGGACGATCAACGGCCGGACGCTCGAGGAGTACTTCCCGAACAAGGTCCACCAGCAGATGGTGAACGAGCCGCTGCGAACGCTGGGCCTCGAGGGCCGATACGACGTGACCGCCCGCATCCAGGGCGGTGGCATCTCCGGCCAGGCCGGCGCGCTGCGCCTGGGCGTGTCACGCGCGCTCAACGAGGCCGACGTCGACAACAACCGGCCAACCCTGAAGAGGGCTGGCTTCCTCACCCGAGACGCTCGGGTCAAGGAGCGAAAGAAGTACGGACTCAAGAAGGCGCGCAAGGCGCCGCAGTACAGCAAGCGCTAATCCAGCCCGCGATCGGCTTTACTTGATCGCGGCCAGGCGTCGCACACCCCGGAGACTATTGGCGTCTCCGGGGTATGTATGTTTTCACCCCGCGACCGGCACGGCCGCCCATCAGACTCCCGTGCTTCGTCGCGCCGGCCAACAGCCCACGCGGTCCGAAGCGTTGTGTCGGTCGGCTTGAACGTTCCGGCCTAGGGTGCCTCCCAGGCGGTAGAACGTTGTCGGGCACGTGAAGCACAAGCGACGAGGGAGTGGCATTGGGACATCTCTTCGGCACAGACGGGGTACGCGGGATCGCCAATCGAGATCTGACGGCCGAGCTGGCTCTGGATCTTTCCGTTGCCGCGGCCCATGTCCTTGGTGATGTGGGAGCCTTCCGAGGCCACCGGCCGATCGCAGTCGTGGGCCGTGACCCGCGTGCCTCCGGTGAATTCCTCGAGGCCGCAGTTGTCGCCGGGCTGGCGAGCGCCGGCGTCGATGTTCTACGCGTTGGGATCGTGCCCACGCCGGGTGTCGCCTATCTCACCGACAGTCTCGGTGCCGACCTTGGTGTCGTCCTCTCCGCCTCGCATAACCCGATGCCAGACAACGGCATCAAGTTCTTCGCCCGCGGTGGGCACAAGTTGCCCGACGAGATCGAGAACGAGATCGAGCGCCGCATCGGAGAGGACTGGCAGCGTCCGATTGGAGCTGCGGTCGGCCGGGTCAAGGACCATCCGGCTGGGAGTGGGAGCTATATCGACCATCTCCTCGAGTCGCTGCCCCACCCGCTCGAGGGCATGAAGGTGGTCATCGACTGCGCCCACGGCGCGGCGTACGTGGTCGCCCCAGAGGCCCTGCGCCGTGCCGGTGCCGAGGTTGTGTGTATCGGGGCTGAGCCAGACGGTCTCAACATCAATGACGGGTATGGCTCGACACATATTGGACGGCTGCAGGAAGCGGTCAGGGCGCACCAAGCCGACGCCGGCATCGCCCACGACGGAGACGCGGATCGCTGCCTTGCCGTCGACGCATCCGGCACCGTGATCGACGGCGACCAGATCCTCGCCGTGCTCGCACTGAGCATGCGGGAGGCCGGAGTGCTCGCCGAGGACACCGTCGTCGCCACCGTCATGTCCAACCTGGGGTTCCGGCTGGCGATGGAGCGTGAGGGCGTACGAGTGGTGGAGACAGCCGTCGGTGACCGCTACGTGCTCGAAGCCATGAAGGCCGGCGGGTTCTCCCTCGGGGGTGAGCAGTCCGGGCATGTGATCCTGCTCGAACACGCCACCACGGGCGATGGGGTGCTGACTGCACTGCACCTGCTCGGCAGAGCAGCAGCGACCGGTAAGCCGCTAGGCGAGCTCGCGGCCGTCATGACCCGGCAACCGCAGGTCCTTGTCAACATTCAGGACGTCGACAAGAGCCGAGTGGACTCGTCGGAGCAGGTCGCCGAAGCGGTCGCCTCCGCTAAGGCCGAGCTCGGCGCGTCGGGCCGGGTGCTGCTGCGGCCATCTGGTACCGAACCGCTCGTGCGGGTGATGGTCGAGGCACCCACGAGAGAGCAGGCGACCAAGGTGGCCGACCACCTTGCCGCCTCCGTGAGGGCCGCCCTCACTCCCTAACCCATGCCCGCTGCACTATCGGAGTTCGTGAATCACTGGCGGTGGGGATCGAGAGCCGTGTGCCAGTGATCATGTGAGGCTAGCGTTTGCGCAGCCTCAGCCGGGTAACCGAGTGGTCCGCGGCCTTCCGAATCACCAGAGTGGCCCGGCCGCGGGTGGGGACGATGTTCTGCACCAGGTTCGGCTCGTTGATCTCGTGCCAGATCTGCGCGGCGGTCGCCCTCGCGTCCGTGTCAGACAACGCCGCGTACCGGTGGAAGTAGGACTTCGGATCGGCGAAAGCGGTGTCGCGGAGCGTCAGGAACCGGTCGACGTACCACCTGAAGATGTCGTCCTCCGCGGCATCAACGTACACAGAGAAGTCGAAGAAGTCGGACACCGCGATCCGCGGCCGGCCGTCGGGCTGAGGGCGGGGTGGCTGAAGGACGTTGAGGCCCTCGATGATCAGGATGTCCGGTCGGCTGACGGTCTGCCACTCGCCGGGGACGATGTCGTATGTCAGGTGGGAGTAAACCGGCGCTTTCACCTCGGCTGCGCCAGCCTTCACGTTCGCGACGAACCGCAGCAGAGCTCGCTGGTCGTAGGACTCGGGGAAGCCCTTCCGGTGCAGGATGCCCCGGGTGCGCAGCTCGGAAAGTGGGAGCAGAAAGCCATCGGTCGTGATCAGCTCCACCGACGGGTGGTCTGGCCAGCGGGCGAGCAGCTCCCGGAGGATGCGTGCCGTGGTCGACTTGCCGACCGCGACCGAGCCGGCCAGCCCGATCACGAACGGGACTGAGCCTGCGGGCTCCCCGAGAAAGGTGGTCGTCGCTTTGTGCAGCTGCTTGCTTCCCGCCACGTACAGGTTCAGCAGTCGCGAAAGTGGCAGGTACACATCGGTGACCTCGAGGAGGTCGACCGGCTCTCCGAGGCCACGGAGCTTGTCGAGGTCATCGGCGGTGAGGGAGAGCGGGGTTGATTCCCGCAGCCGGGCCCAGGCATCCCGGGTCAGCTCGACCCAGGGGGAGGCTGTGTGCTCGGTGTCGGTTCGGGCAGGCATTCGACGATTCTCCTGGACCAGTGCGCCGCCGCGATCGACCGTGCCGCCATCGACCGTGCCGCGATCGACCGTGCCGCCCTCGACCGTGCGGCCAAGGCCGTCTCGAGATGACCGCCGCTTGCATCCCGCGGTCCTCAGGCATACGTCAAAGGACCTCGGACACGCGACACTAGGCTGGCCGGCATGTGCGGAATCGTTGGGTACGTCGGCGACCGGTCGGCGCTGACCATCGTGATCGAGGGGCTGCGCCGGCTCGAGTATCGGGGGTACGACTCGGCGGGGGTTGCCATGATCGCCGATGGTGGCGTCGTCACGGAGAAGCGAGCGGGCAAGCTCGGCAACCTCGTCGCAGCGCTTGAAGAGGACGGTTTCTGGACTGTCGTAGGGCCGCCAATTGAGGAAACTGCGGGAGCGTCGCCGACCGACGCGGCCTCCCCAGCGGGCGGCGCCGCGTCCGGCTCACTGGCCGGGAGCACGACAGGCATGGGGCACACCCGCTGGGCGACCCACGGTGGTCCCACCGATCGCAACGCCCACCCGCAGATCGACTGCACCGGCCGTGTCGCGGTGATCCACAACGGGATCATCGAGAATTTCGCCGCGCTACGCGAAGCCCTCACCAAGGCTGGGCACGAGCTCAGATCCGACACCGACACCGAAGTCGTGGCGCATCTGCTCGAGGACGTCTATGCCACCACCGGCGGCGACCTCGGCCAGGCGATGCGGCAGGTGTGCGGCCAGCTCGCTGGAGCATTCACCCTGGTCGCCGTCCACGCCGATGTGCCGGATGTGGTCGTCGGGGCCCGCCGGAACTCACCGCTGGTCGTAGGGCGTGGGGACGGCGAGAACTTCCTCGCCTCCGACGTGGCGGCGTTCATCGCCCACACCCGCCGAGCGATCGAGCTAGGCCAGGATCAGGTGGTCGAGCTGCGCCGGGATGGCGTCACCATCACCAACTTCGACGGGACGCCGGCCTCGGCGAATGAGTACCACGTTGACTGGGACGCCTCTGCCGCGGAGAAGGGCGGCTACGACTACTTCATGCTCAAGGAGATCGCCGAGCAGCCACGAGCCGTCGCCGACACGCTGCTCGGCCGGATCGGCGTCAACGGTCGGCTGAGCCTTGACGAGGTGCGTCTTGACGACGATGAACTCCGCGAGGTTGACAAGATCATCATCATTGCCTGCGGGACGGCTTATCACGCAGGACTTATCGCGAAGTACGCGATCGAGCATTGGGCGCGGGTTCCCTGCGAGGTCGAGCTGGCGTCTGAGTTTCGCTACCGCGACCCGATCCTGGATTGGCAGACACTCGTCATCGCCATTTCCCAGTCAGGGGAGACGATGGACACGCTCATGGCCGTCCGCCATGCGAGGGAACAAGGCTCCCGAGTCCTGGCGATCTGCAACACCAACGGTTCCACAATCCCGCGGGAGTCCGACGCGGTCGTTTATACACACGCCGGCCCCGAGGTGGCCGTCGCGTCGACGAAGGCGTTCCTCACCCAGCTTGTTGCGTGCTATCTCGTCGCGCTCTATCTCGCACAGGTGCGCGGAACGATGTACGGGGACGAAGTGGACGAAATCATCCGGCAGCTGGCGGCCATGCCTGACAAGGTTGACAAGGTCCTGGAGACGATGGAGCCGGTCCGCGAACTCGCCCGGTCGCTGGCTGGAGCGGGCTGCGTGCTCTTCCTTGGTCGTCATGTGGGCTTCCCTGTCGCCCTCGAGGGAGCCCTCAAGCTCAAGGAGCTGGCCTACATGCATGCGGAGGGCTTCGCCGCCGGTGAGCTCAAGCATGGCCCGATTGCCTTGATCGAGGACGGGCTGCCCGTCGTCGTCGTGGTGCCGTCACGGACC
>DATBRJ010000233.1:0-4686 GCA_036560395.1 Actinomycetes bacterium
ACCCTCGAATGGATCGACTGGTACAACCATCGACGGCTGCACGGCCAGATCGGCATGATCCCACCAGCCGAAATCGAAGATCGATATCACGAACACCAAGACGACCGCACCGAGGCCGTCTCCAACGAACCGAGCCTCCACCAAGCCCGGGGGCGGCTCAATGTGGTGGAGGCGGCCGGCGTGGCGGAGGGTGACCACGCCGGTGGCGTCGACCCGGTCGCGGCGGACCCGGTCGTGGCTGTCGGCGTCCCGGCTGGTCGCCGGGGTGGCTTTCGGGCGGGCGGTGTAGATGGTGGCGGGGGTGGCCCGGTGCGGGAGGGACCGGTGCGGCCGCCGGTGGTTGTAGGCGGCGACGAACGCGCCGAGGAGGGCCTGCAGGTCCGCGATCGTGGTGGGCTGGTCGGGTTGGGCGGCCAGCCATTTCTTCAGCGTCTGCTGGAATCTCTCCACCTTGCCGCAGGTGGTGGGGTGGTTGGGGCGGGAGTTCTTCTGCACCACGCCGAGGACGCGCAGCTGGGCCTCGAAGGCGTTGCGGCCGCCTTTGCCGCCGGAGAATCGGGTGTAGACCATCGCATTGTCGGTCAGCGTCGAGGCCGGTGTCCCGTGCTGAGCTGCGGCTTCGCGGAACGTGGCGGCCACGATCGGGCCGGTCACCCGCCGGTGAGCGGTCACCGACAACGCGTAGCGGGAACAGTCGTCGAGCCAGGACAGGATCTCCGCACCGGTACCGTCGGCCAGCGGGTAGTGGGTGAAGTCGGACTGCCAACACTCGTTCGGCAACTCGGCGGCGAACCGAAGGTAGGACGAGCGGGGCCGTTTCTTCGGTGCCGGACTCACCAGCCCCACCCGGGTCAGGTAGCGGGCGACCGTCGCCGCCGACACACCGACGCCGTGGTGGTGGGCCAGG
This sequence comes from Actinomycetes bacterium, assembly GCA_036560395.1. GTDB lineage: Bacteria > Actinomycetota > Actinomycetes > JAKEEW01 > JAKEEW01 > DASYTV01. The sequence goes on from DATBRJ010000233.1 coordinate 908, forward strand.
TGCCAGCCGATCGTCTCCGGGCCGGCGTCCAGTCCGTCCTCGGGCAGCTCCTTGCGCAGCCGGATGATCAACTCGACCGTGACCGGATCGACGGCGCCAGGCGAGGTCTTCGGCCGCCGCGACCGCGGCCAGAACGCCGCCTCTCCCTCGGCCCGGTAGCGGGCTACCAGCCGGCTGATCCAGCCCTGCGACACCCCGTGGGTGCGAGCCACCTCGCCCTGGGTGCGGCCCTCGACAACGACCGCGGTAATGACCAGACGCGCCTTCGACATTCGACGACGCTGACGGCTCACCCATTCCTATGTCTTGAGAGATGCCATTCCGATGTCCTGCGTGACCACACTGCCGGGGGCACCAGCCAAAACGTCGGTTAGCGATCAAGCCTTCGGGCGTTTGACATCAGTAATTGACATCAACGAGGGTGCTTGAGCAGCCGATCCATCGTGGCCAGGGCTTCCCGCTGGGTGTTCTGAACGACGTGCGTGAAGACGTTCATCGTCACCCCGATCTGGGTTAGTGGTTGCCGAGCCGGGGCTGGCTGGCGGGGCGCATGTCTGGTCGTTGGTTGGGTAGACGCCGCGGTATGGCTACGAGTGACCAGGCTCACGTGGCTCGCCGGAAGGTCGGGAAGGCGCGGGCGACCGCGAGGCGCGAGCGGACGATCACGTCGCGCCGGTCGGGCCTGACTACTGAGAATTGATTGATCTTTATGCGCGGGAGGTACTCCCGGCGCTGTTGTAACTACGAGTGTCGACACATCTGGAGGTCGTGATGCCACAGCGGGCGTGGAACGCCAAAAGGGAGCGTCAGTACGACCACATTAAGGAGAGCGCCGAGAAGCGAGGTGCGTCCGAGGATCGGGCCGAAGAGATCGCGGCCCGCACGGTGAACAAGGAGAGGGCCCAGGCCGGCGAGGCACGCACGTCGTCGCGTTTGTCGCGCGCCGACATGTCTTCGAGCCGTCGCGGTGGGCTGCGCTCACATAGCGGGTCTGGTGGGCCGACGCGAGATCAGCTGTATGAGGAGGCCAAGCGGAAGAACGTCAAGGGTCGGTCGAGCATGTCGAAGGCTGAGCTGGCGCGGGCGGTCGGCCGCTGACGACAGCCTGGTGGCCTATGGCGCAGGGGAGCCCGCGCCGGATCCGACGAAGCACGCTGCAGTTTGTGTTGGGAGGTCCAGGTGGCGGAGCGAGTAGTGGATGTCGACACGCTTAGACGTCGAGCTGGCCGAGGCTGGATTTGGTTCAACGGGTTGGCTCTCGCCGCGTTTGGAGCGTTCGTCGTGTTCGCCGTGCTGCAGAGCGTTTTCGGCTGGCAGGTGCACAACGAGGAACTGATGCAGTCGGGCCGAGCGGCTCAGACCTACTGGCACTATCTGAGCACCGGGCACTTTGGTGAGGCACTATTTGAGAACTGGGAATCCGAGTTCCTCCAGATGGGCTCTTACGTTCTGCTGACGGCCTACTTGGTGCAGCGTGGTTCGCCGGAGTCCAAACCGCTCGACGGGCAGGATCGGCCCGACGACTACCTAGATCAGGCGACCGCCGAATCTCCGCCAGCGTCTCGATGGCCAGGATGGCGGCAGGTTATCTACCGCAACAGCCTGGCGATCGCTCTGTTGGGTTTCTTTGCGCTGGCGTTTATTGGACACCTTTCCGCCGGAACGGCCCAGTACAACGAGGAGGAGGCACTGAAGACCGATGCCGCGCCGGTCTCAGTCTTTAAGTTCGCTGGGACGGCCGACTTCTGGTTCCAGTCGATGCAGAACTGGCAGAGCGAATTCCTCGCGGTCGGCTGCCTGATCGTGCTGAGCATCGTCCTACGTCAACATGGGTCGCCGCAGTCCAAGCCGGTCACCGCGCCGCACTCGCAAACCGGCGGCTAGCGGGGTGTTCGTTGACGTGAAACGCCTGGTTAGGCGTTTGATTCGCAACCCGCTCGTCGGTGGGGTGGGGTTCGTGAATATCGACCTCTGCGCCGATCCGCGGCGCACGCGGGCGGGTCCGCTGCGTTTGACGTGGATGAAGGCGGGACCGAAGTCGTCCCAAGCCGGCCGACCGCGAACGGGCTTCAGCGGCGCAACCTAGGAAGGATCTCGTCGGCGTACAACTCGAAGAAGTCGCGGTAGTGCGGGCCTATGTTGGAGATGTAAACCTCGTCGAAACCGGCCTCGGCGTAGGGCCGGAACGCCTCGACGTGTGCATCGATGGCCTTGCCGCAGGTCGTCGCTTGTCTGGTCATCTCCTCGGTAACGAGTTGGCTGGCCTGCTCGAAATGCCTAGGCGACGGCAGCACCTGCGACAGTTCGCCGGGAAGGCCGGAGGTCGCCCACAGCCGGTGTGCGATGCGTACACCCTCTTCCTCGTCATCGGCCACACAGACCTTGTAACCCGCTTGGGTCGGGCGGTCGGGGCCCGCTTTCGCTCGCCATTCCCGGGCCCGTTCGGCGTCTGGGCTTGTGGTCATGAAACCGTCGCCGACCCTTAGCGCGAGGTCGAAGGACTTGTCGCCGAAGGCGGAGACATAGATCGGAGGAGGTTGCTCGGGGCGGCTGTAGATCCGCGCGTGGTCCACCGTGTAGTGCTTGCCGTGGTAATAGGTGAATTCACCATTCCACAGCTGCCGTATGAGCTCTATCGCCTCCTCGAGCATCTCCAGGCGAACTGACTCCACCGGCCACGCATCACCAAAGATGTGCTCGTTCAGCGCCTCCCCGGTACCGACGCCGAGCCTGAAATGGCCGGACAGCTGAACCGCGGCAGTAGCCGCCGCTTGCGCGACGACAGCCGGATGAATGCGCACGATCGGGGCGGTGACTGCCGTGGTGACCGGCAGCCGACACACCTGGGAGATCGCCCCGATCGTGCCCCAGACGAAGGGACTCTGCCCCTGGGCGTCATTCCACGGGTGGTAGTGATCACTGATCCACAACCCCTCGAAGCCGGCCTTCTCGGCCAACGCCGCCTGCTCCACCAACTGATGGGGATTGCACTCTTCGCTGCTCAAGAAGTAGCCAATTCGCATGATTGCCTCCAGCGTCGCGACATCACGGCTCGCGCTACGACGATGCCGTCATCTGGCACGCCGAACCCTCCTCTCTCACTGGGATGGGAGGCTCCCCGTGTCGCCAAGATGTCGACCGAGCACCCTCACCAGACGGCGACTCGGTGGACGTTGCCAGACGGCGAGCATCCAAACCTGGTACACCCGCATTTGCCCGTATGAACAGTGCCACCGGTCAGTGAACGCGGGCGCCGAAGAGCTCTTCTTCCGTCGCGCCGCCTACGCGGCCATTCCTCGGCATCCGGTACCGGCCACCACCGCGGCGTACGCGGTGGCCACCTTCGCGACGGGCAACGTGAGCTGGCCTTCGCCGCTGTGCGTCGGGCTCGAGCGGCGAGCGGGGTCCTCGTGCCGGTTCTCACCCATGTCACGTGGTCGCTGGCCATGCTGTTCGCGCTGCCGCTGCTGTGGGGACCCAAGATGACAGAGACAACGCTGAGCTGCCGGACAAACCAATGCCGGAGGGCTTCTCTCGGGCGGCGTGTTAGGTCCGACTGTTGCTCGGGTACGACGCTCCTGGCCGGCGGCGGCGCCAGCCGCCATATCAGGCATACCGGCTGATCAAGGGGTATATACGCGCAGACTGCTCATTCTTATCGCAACGATGCTGGGCCTAGTGTCCGTGGGCACGCCGGCGGCCCAGGCCATCACCGGCAACTTCGAGCCGGACTTCGAGCACGAGTATGTCGGACTGATCGTCTTCTACGACGCGAACGG
>DATBRJ010000234.1:0-6748 GCA_036560395.1 Actinomycetes bacterium
TCGAGGTCCGCTGCTATGCCGGCGGCCGAGGGGACGAGAGCCCGCGGGCGCTGCTGCTCGGCGGGCGTGAGGTCACGGTCCGAGTCGAGCGGAGTTGGATCGAGGAGCCGGTCGGATCCAGCGGCACCGCGCGCCGCCGGATCTTCCAGGTCCGCTTGGAGGACGGCCGCCGCTGCCGCCTGGCACAGGAGCCGGACGGCGACATCGTGGGCCGCGCACAGCGGCTCTTCGACAGCGGCGCCTCGAGCTGGGCCGTGGTGCCCTATTGACGCGGGCTGGAGCAGGGAGCGCCTACGCCGCGGTGCAGCGCGATGGCTACAGTTCCGTCGTGGTGGCTGGAGGCTGACCTTCACGGGTCCGATCTCCATGTCTTGACCTCGGACGACCGAAGGCGTTTGCTCCATTGGGTACTACGGGGCCCGATCGCCTGCGGGATTCGGCATCGGCGAGCCAGGAGGGGCACTGGGCGGTGCAGGTGTAGGTGGGCATGAACCTGTCTGACGACTCCCTGCTCGCGGGGATGGCGATGGGTGACGGCGCCGCCGCTGCCGCGTTCGTCCGCCGCTACCAGCCACGCGTCTACGGGCTGGCGCTCACCATCGTGGGATCCACCGCGGTCGCCGAGGAGGTGGCGCAGGAGGCATTCCTGCGGATCTGGCGAAGCGCCACCGCATACGACGCCCGGCGCGGGCAGGTGGGGACCTGGGTGCTGACGATCACACGCAACCTCGCCATCGATGCGCTGCGACTTCGCGGCAACCATGAACAGCCCATCGAGCCCCAAGCGCTCATGGAAACGTTGCTGTCGCGCGAAGAGCGCGAATCCAGGAGTACGCACGTCGAGGACAGGGAGCAGCTCAGGAGCGCGCTGCGTGCGCTTCCGCCGGAACAGGGCAGGCTGATCGTGCTGTTCGTAGTTTATGGCTTGACCGCCCAGGAGACCGCGGACCTGGAGGGCGTTCCGCTTGGCACCGCGAAGACGCGGATCCGCCGCGGGATTGCCAAGCTCCGTGAGGCGCTCGGGGTGAGCGGTGGCTGAGCGGCTGGAGTGCGCTGAGGCCCGGGAGCTGTTCCCCGAGCTGGCCGCCGGCGTAGCTGCCGGCGATGAGCGGGCGCGTGCCCTGGGTCACCTCAGCGGCTGTCCAGCGTGCCGGGCAGAGTTCGCCGCAACCGCGGAGATCGTCGACGAGCTGCTCTGGCTGGTGCCGGAGCATGACCCCCCGGCGGGCTTCGAATCCTCCCTGCTGGCACGCCTCACACCCGCGGTTCCGCCCCGCCGTCGTCCACGGCCTCGGCTCCTGTGGGCGGCATCGATCGCGGCCGCCGCGGCCCTCGCCGCCGGAACCGTGTGGTGGCAGACGGCCGACGACCGCGAACTGGCGAGCGACTACCGTCACACCCTCGCGGTCGCCCACGGACGCGGTCTGAGCGCGGCGCCGCTGCTGCTGGCGGGGGGTGCTGAGACGGGGACCATCTTCGCCTATCAGGGTTCGCCTTCCTGGATCTACGTCACCTTCAGGTCGGCACCTCCCCAGGGCCGCTATGACGTCCGCCTGCTGACCAGGGACGGACGCCGGTTGGCGCTCCGCCCATTCACCGCTCGGCCGGGCGGGAGCGCCTGGGGCAGCACGGTCCAGGTGCCCATCCGACAAATCCAGAAGCTCGAATTCATCAGGTCCAACGTCCCGATAATGACTGCCAGCTTCGGTTGAGCCCGGATCCACCGACGCGGTGATCGGTGGCAGTAAGCGGATGAAGCGGTCCTCCGACTTGGGAGAATGACGCTGCTGAGGCGTCGTGGACCTGGATTCAGGAGGAGGTTTTTCCGGCGTCGTTGACAGTTCGGTCATGCTCCAGAATCTGCAACTCAGCACGCAAGCTCGCGCCTGCTGGCCCTCCCGTCCCCATCAGTGGCCTTGGCGGCGGTGCATGGCCGGCAGCGCGATCGCTGCGGTGAGGCGAACGATCTGGGTTGCATCGGTGAGCGGTGCCGTGCCACGGCGTTCGTGTCGGAACCTGCGGCGACTTGCGCTCCGGCCATGGCGGTAGCCGGATCCGCAGCGCCAAGGCCGCCGGCCTGCGGAACCTGCCGTTGTGGGGCTTTGCCGCCAACGACGCCTGGCTGAGCCTGGTCGGTATCGCCCAGACCCTGGTCTGCTGGGCGCCGGCGCTGCCGCTGCCTGGCGGCTCGGGCAAGTTCGGGAGTCCGGGGCCTACCAGGCCGGGTTCCGGGCCAACAACCTGAGGGGGGTCGGGAGCCTGTACCCGAACCTGAGCAGGTTCCGTGCCCCCCGCCGGTAGCCCTCCTCGTCCATCAGGTCGAAGCCGAGCGCATCGGCCACCCGGTCGATCAGGTTGAACGCAAAACACACATAGATCGCGTCGATCGCGCCGTCCTCGCTCACCCCGGCCTCCAGGGTCGCCCGGAGGTCGTCGGTGCCGACCTCCTCAGGCGACAGCGTCAGCTTGCGGACCAGCCTGAGGGCGGCCTTGAGCTCCTGTGAGATGGGCGCCGTGGCGGGGTTGGCGAACACCGCCTGGGTGATCTCGTCTCCCAGCACCGTCGACGCGACCGCGCCGTGAGCCCCCGTTCAGAACGGGCACAGGTTCAGGTACGAGGTGTAGGCGGCCAACAGCTCGCGCTCGCCGACCGTCCACGCCGACGGGCCCCGCATCACCGACTGCAGCACCGCGGAGTAGGGTCCGCCAAAGAACCCGGAGCGGTAGTTCATGGTCCGGACCACATCGGGTGGGTTCATCTTGGCCATGGTCCCGAGCAGCCGGAGGAACAGACGGTTGGGCCAACGGTTGCCTCGCCTGATGGCTGCCAGCCGCATCCCTTATCCCTCCCCAGCCGACGGGCGGGCCTCGGCAGCATCAAGCGCGGCGAGCCCGGCATCCAGCCGCCGCTTGGCCGCCCCGAACGCGGCGGCGACGGTCAGCTCGAAGACCTGGTCGTCGCTCCAGCCACCCTGGGCAAGCTCCTCCAGGCGTCGGTCGGTCAGCTTGTAGGCGTGCCGGCGGATTGTCTCCACATATGCCTGGGCCAGCGGGTCCGGGAGCGGGTTGGCGTCGATCGCCGCGGCCCGCGTCTGAGGCGAGAGCTCCCCGGGGCCGGCCCGCAGCCGCGTCTCAAGCCTTGTCAGGGCCTCGGCGTAGCGATCTGTCATCGAGTCCCCCAATCCTCCAGGGCCCGATCTACGAAGCCGGGCCGCAGCAGAACCAGCCCCATGATCATCACCAGGGCGTACCCGTAGTGCAGCCATTCGGGCGTGAAGAGCCGTTGATCGCCGCGATGCCGAGCCATCGCGGCGAGGTCGCGCTGGGAGCCGAAATGCCACCCTCCCATCCCCCTCATGGTGAGCTTGCTTCGAAGAACCTTCCGCACAGCCGCAGCCGGCGCGCGTCCCACACCATGTAGGTGCCGAGAACGAGCTGGACGAGGCTGCGCCACACGTCTTCCCACCGGTCACGCAGCCGCAGGTACCCGAGCGTCAGGGCGCGGCGACGGGCCGGGGCACCGCGCGGCGTCATCAGGCAGGGCCCGCGGTTGGGAATCGGGCGGGTGTGCGCTGCGGTCGTGGCGAACGCGAAGCGGGCGAGCAGTTCCCGGGTGACCGCCTTGACCGTCACCGGCGCGAAGTGCCAGGCGGGGCAGGGGCGGTTGGCCGCCACACCGAACGGAATGTGGCCGCCGGAATGGTGGAAGTCCGCGTAGTTGAAGCAGAGCACCGACCCGGCCGGGATCGTCGAATCTCGGGACAGCACGATGTCGGCCGTAGCGACCCGGTGCGCGACGCCGAACAGCGGGTACCGCTGCAGTGTCTCTTCGAAGATGTGGTCGAGCAGCTTCTCGTCGGCAGCCGAGCGCTGGAGGGCATTATCCGCGGCGAGCACCATCAGCACGTGCGCGGTGGCCTCGGAGCTCTGCACGATTGCCGTGTTGAAGAACGTCCCTTGCAGGTACAGCGCCCGCTCGCGGCGGTCGAGGACGGCGGGCAGGTCGTGTGGCACGTCGTCAAGCACCCGTTCCAGATGGTCGGTCAGCCGGAGCCTGCGATCCATGTGCCGCAGGCCGCAGCACTTGAGGGCGGTGACGACGTCGTCAGCGTTGTCGACGATCAGCCCGCGAACCTCATCGGTGGCAGGTCGGCCGAAGACCACCCGGTGATAGAACTCCGCCCAGACCGGCATCACCAGGTCGCGCAGGCGGACCAGCCCGGTCCGAGGCGGCAGCGCGACCCGCAAGCTTTCGGTGGCGAGCTGGTCCGCGACGGCGCTCGGCATGGTCAAGATGCGGCGGTGCAGCGCGCCACCTCGTCGTATCGGGGGCCGGGCTCCAGGTGCTCCTGATGTACTTCCGGGCCAGGGGACAGCCAGTACCAGAACAGGTCGAACAGGGCCGCGCCGCGACTGCGACCGCTCGCGGCGGGATGGGAGTAGATCTCCAGGAATCGGGAGTCGTCCACGAGGTCGCCAGGTATCGCGATCCCCTCGGTGCCGTTGACCCGGGCGAATAGCCACACCCGCAGCGCCACGACCGACCTGGGCAACCAGGACGGCAGGCTCGCCAGCACAGCGAGAGCGATGGTCAGCGCAAGCGCGATGATCACACCGGTTATACGGAGCCGAGCACGTCGCGGGATTCACGCTGAATCCCGCGGGCCGGGAGACCTCGTATAACCGGCATGGACTACGTCGTGATCGGCGCCGGTCCCGCGGGCCTGCAACTGGGGTACTTCCTCCAGCGGGCGGGACGTGAATACCTGATCATCGAAGCCGGGCCCACGCCCGGCACGTTCTACCGCACGTTCCCCCGCCACCGTCGCATGATCTCCATCAACAAGCCGCACACCGGCTGGCACGACGCCGAGAAGGACCTTCGTGTCGACTGGAACTCGCTGCTCAGCGATGACCGGGCGCTGCGGTTCACGCACTACACCAGCGCGTACTTCCCGCACGCCGACGACTACGTCCGCTACCTGACCGACTTCGGTCGCGGCCTCAACATCCGGTACGGCTGCCGGGTCAGCCGGGTCAGCCGGCGCGCCAGTGGATTCGCGGTGACCTGCGAGGACGGTGAGACGATCCCGGCCCGAACAGTGATCGTCGCGACCGGCTTCGGTGCGATGAACGTGCCGCCGATTCCCGGGATCGAGACCACCGAACGGTACTGGGACATGCCGGTCGACCCGGGCGGCTTCACTGATCAGCGGGTGCTGATCATCGGCAAGGGCAACTCGGCGTTCGAGACCGCGGACAACCTGATCGAGAAAGCGGCGGTAATTCATGTCGCCGGCCCCCGGTCGATCAGGTTCGCCTGGCGTACCCACTTCATCGGCCACCTGCGCGCGGTCAACAACAACTTCCTGGACACCTACCAGCTCAAGACCCAGAACATGGTGCTGGACGGCGACATCCTGCGGATCGAGCGCCGCGCGGACGAGTACCTCATCACGTTCGCCTACGCGCGCCGGGACAAGGTGGTCCAGCTCGCCTACGATCGGGTGCTCACCTGTACCGGGTTCCGGATGGATCCGTCCGTCTTCGCGGCCGGCTGCCGGCCGGCGTTGACGATCGACGACAGGTTTCCGGCGCTCACCGCGGAGTGGGAGTCGGTCAACGTGCCCCGACTATACTTCGCCGGTACGCTCACCCAGTCGCGGGACTTCAAGAAGCACACGAGCGCGTTCATCCACGGCTTCCGATACGGCATCCGGGCCCTGGTCCACATGCTCGACCAGAAGTACCACGGGATCGAGTGGCCACATCGGACGGTCCCGGCCGAGGCACTCGCGGACGCCGTACTCGCCCGGATCAACCGGACCTCGGCGCTGTTCCAGCAGTTCGGCTTCCTCTGCGACGTGTTCACTCCGGACGGGCGGTACTACGAGGAGATGCCGCTGGACTATGTGCCGTTTGACGACTGCTTCACGGTCAGTCTCGAGTACGGCGCGGGCCACGACGCCATCGACCCGTTCGATGTGGAGGCCGGCCGGGCCTGGGAAGCCGACGAGTCCCACGACGACCGTTACCTGCACCCGGTGATCAGGCGCCGCCGCGATCACGAGCCGGTTTCGACCTGCCGGCTGCCCGAGGACATCTGCAACGACTGGACCGACGAAAAGCTGTACCGGGAACCGTTGCGCGCCTTCATCGCGGCCGAAATCGGGACCGCGTCATGACCGTGGACGCCAGGCCCGGCCTGGTCAACCTCCGTGATTTCGAGGCCGCCGCCCGCACCTGCCTGGATCCGGTGTACTACGACTACTTCGCGAGCGGCGCTCAGGACGAGACCACGGTGGCCGCCAACGAGGCGGCGTTCCGCAGCCGTACGCTGATCCCCCGGGTCCTGCGCGGTTACCCGCCGCCGCGGCTGGAAACGAGCGTGCTTGGGCAGACCGCCGCCATGCCCGTTCTCATCGCGCCGACCGCGTTCCACCGCCTCGCCTGTCCCGACGCCGAGGTGGCTACGGGTCGGGCGGCGGCCGCGGCCGACGTCATCATGATCGCGGCCATGCTCTCCACGGTCACCATCGAGGAGATCGCGGCGACCGGCGCGAAGCTCTGGTTCCAGCTCTACATCCAGCCGGACCTGGCCTTCACCGAGTCGCTTGTCCGGCGCGCGGAGACGGCGGGTTGCCGCGCGCTGGTGGTGACCGTGGACTCGCCCACCCTCGGCCGCAACGAGCGCGGCGACCGCAACAACTTCCACGACCTGCCGCCGGGCGTGTACTGCGCCAACATG
>DATBRJ010000235.1:0-3762 GCA_036560395.1 Actinomycetes bacterium
GCGGCAATACTTGCCGCCTCCCGCAAGGCGGGGCGTGATCAGCCGCGACCGCTGCCCTTACACCAGGGGCAAATGCCCTTCGGGTTGAGGTTGTCAGGCTTGATGCGGCCGGTGCCGCCACAGTTGGGGCACTTGATCGGCGGCGTCTCATCGTCGCTTTCGCCCATGGTGGCTGATCGTAGAATCGGGGACTCCGTGGTGTCTCTCGTTCACCCAAAAGGGTGAGGCAGGAACCGTAAAGACTGGTCGGAACAGCACCTTCCCAGCCGGCGTCGTTGTTAACGCCGCCGCTGCCTGCCTAGGCGCTTGCCGCCGCAGATCCCTGCCGCTCGCCGTGCCATGCGTCCCACAGCTCGGCGTAGGCGCCGCCCGCGGCCACGAGCTCTGAATGATTGCCGAGCTCAGACACCCTGCCGTCCTCTATGACGGCGACGCGGTCAGCGTCGTGCGCCGTATGGAGCCGGTGGGCGATCGCGATAACGGTACGGCCGGCGACCACGGCGCCGAGCGACCGCTCCAGGTTGCGGGCCGCCCGCGGGTCGATAAGTGAGGTCGCCTCGTCGAGGACCAGCGTGTGCGGGTCGGCGAGGACCAGCCGGGCGAGTGCGAGCTGCTGGGCATGTGCGGCAGAGAGGGTGAGGCCGCCGGCGCCGACCCGGCTGGACAGGCCATCCGGCAGCTCGTCGACCCAGTCGATCGCGTCGACCGCGGCCAGCGCTGACCGAACGTCGTCCTCGGTCGCCTCCGGCCTAGCCATCGCGATGTTGTCCCTGATCGTGCCGACGAACACGTGGTGCTCCTGGGTGACCAGTGCAACATGCCCGCGGAGATCGCCGAGCGGCAGCTCGATCAGGCCGACGCCGCCGACGCTCACCTCGCCGGTGCTCGGTCCGTGGATTCCGGCCAGCAGCCGGCCAAGCGTCGACTTCCCTGCGCCACTCGGTCCCACCATCGCGAGTCGCTCTCCCGGCGTGATCGCGAGGTCAACGCCGTGCAGCACATCGTGGCCGTCGCGATAGGCGAACCGCACCCCCGCCGCATTGAGACGTTCGTCCCGAGGCTGCCGCCCGGTGGGTGTCCGGTCGTCCGGCACCTCGGCGACACCGAGCAGCCGAGCGAGCGACGCACCCCCTACCTGGAGCTCATCGAGCCAGGACAGCAGCCGGTCGAGTGGCTCGATGAGCTGCTGGACATAGAGCGTCGCCGCGGTCACCTGACCGAGTGACACGACGCCCTGTGCGTACAGCAGGCCGCCGGCGAGCAGGGTGGCGACGACAGGCACAATGTAGCCGACCTCAACGGTTGGGAACCAGACCGTACGCAGCCAGAGGGTGTAGCGCTCGGCAGCCCAGGATCGGCGGATGTCGGCGTCCGTCCGGTCGATCCGCCGCTGTGCCAACCGCAGCGCCTCGATCGTTCGCGCTCCGTCCGCGGTCTCCGCAATGCCTTCGTTGATGTCGGCGTAGGCCGCGTTCTCGCGCAGATAGCCCGCAGGCGCGCGGCGCAGATACCACCGCGTGCTCGCCCAGAGCATCGGCACCGCTACCAGGCACGGGAGCAACAGGACCGGCGCGACCAACGCCAGCGCACCCAGGGTCAGGACGCAGGTGACGACCGCGATGAGGGTCTCTGGTACGGCGAAGCGTACCGAGTGGGACAGGGCGTCGACGTCGCGAGACGTCCGCGTGAGCAGGTCGCCGGTCCCCGCCCGCTCGACGGTCGACAGCGGGAGTTCGAGCACCCGGTCGACGAAACCCTCGCGCAGGTCGGCCATCACCCGCTCGCCGAAGCGCATCGACGCCCAGCGCGCGAACGCGGTAAATCCTGCCGCCGTGACCACCGCGATCGCGATGAGGATCGCGGTGCGGTCGACCGTGTCCTGCGTCGTGCCGTTCTGCACACCGTTGACGAGGTCACCGAGCAGCCAGGGCACGGCGAGTGCGGCGATCGCGGCGAGCGCATGCAGGCCGAGGGTCAGGCCGAGGGCACCCGGGTGGGCGCGCAGCAGCGCCCTGGCGTAGCGGCGGACGGTCGGTCCGTCGGCCACCGGCAGGATCTGCCTCATTCGTCCTCCCCTCGGGTGACCAGCGCCCGGTAGCCGGGCGAGGTGTCGAGCAACTGCCGGTGGGTGCCGGTCGCGGCAACCGTTCCCTCATCGAGGAACGCGACCGTATCCACCCGGTCGAGGACCAGCGGGCTCGTCGTCATGACGACAGTGGTACGTCCCGTCCGTGCGGCGCCCAGCCGAGCCGCGATCCGTGCCTCGGTGTGCGCGTCAACGGCGGAGGTGGGCTCGACGAGGACGAGCACCGCCGGGTCGACCAGCAACGCGCGGGCCAGCAGCAGTCGCTGCCGCTGTCCGCCGGAGAGCGAGCGCCCGCGCTCCTCGATCGCCTCTTCGAGCCCGTCCGCGAGCGCATCGATGACGTCCTCAGCCGATGCCGTATGCAGGGCGGCGGCAACATTGGCGTCGGACGCGGCACCTCTCAGATCCAGCTCGTCCCTGAGCCGACCAGAGAACAACCGAGCCTCGCTGTCTGCGACCAGCACTCGTTCGCGGACCGTCGCGATCGAAAGCCGCTCGAGCGGGATGCCGCGCCAGAAGACTTCGGCATCGACGTACCGGCCGAGCCGGTCGGCGAGCGCGGTCGCGTCCGCGGTATCCGTCGCGGCGACGGCCATGAGGGCCCCCGCGGGCACGACCAGCCCGAACCGGGTGTCGACGAGCTCGGCCTCGTCCCCGTGCGTCTCGCCGGTCTCGATCAGTACAGGCTCGGTCGGATCGCTGACCGCGGGCTCGATGGCGAGCAGCCGAATCACGCGCCGAGCCGCCACCAACCCACGGATGATCTTGTCGGCCGCCTCGGTCGCGTTCCGCAGCGGTCCCACGAGGAACGCCGCATAACCGTAGAACGCGACCAGCTCCCCGACGGTGATCTCCCCGGACAATGCGAACCTGGCGCCGAGCCAGGTAACGATCGTCACGAAGATCCCGGGCAGCAGGACCTGGGAACCGTCCAGCGCGGCGTCGACCTTTGCCACCTGGAGGCCGGCTCGGCGCAACCGCTGCGACTCCTCTTTGAAGCGGCCGGAGAATGACTCCTCGCCGCCGATCCCGCGCAGCACCCGCAACCCGGCCACGATGTCAGTGGCTCGGGTCGTGAGCTTGCCGCCGATCTCCCGGTAAGCATGCTGGCGGCGGTGCAGCGGGGGGAACAGCGGCGTGATGGCGAGCATGAGCACCGGCACCCCGACGAGAACGATGATCCCGAGGGTCACCGACGCGTGCAGCAGGATGGCCGCCACGATGCCGAAGGACACGACCGAGCCGGCCGCCCGCGCCGTGATCTCGATCGAGCCGCCGATGTGCGAGATGTCCGTTGCGCCAATGGCGACGACCTCGCCGGTGGCGATCTCGCGGGGGAGCGAGGCGCCGACCTTGGTCGTGTGCTTGACCGCCACCTGGACGGTTCGATAGGCCGCGCTCAGCCAGTTGAACACGGCGAACCGGTGGCGGAAGATCCCGTAAACCGCGGTGACGGTACCGAGGAAGAGGACTGCGCCGGTCCACAGCAGCAGCCGTTCGGTGTCACGGCCGGCGACGCCCTGGTCGATGGCCGCACCGATGGCCGCCGGAACGAATGCCTGGCTCGCCATCCAGAGAATGCCGAAGAACACGCCGCCGGCAACCGACACCCACTGACCGCGGACGATCCACAGCAGATAGCGGGCGGGAGTGCGTGCGTGCGGCGTGCCGGGATC
>DATBRJ010000236.1:0-23521 GCA_036560395.1 Actinomycetes bacterium
TTCTTCCGTGCTGAGATGTCCCTGACAACGGCCTCGGAGAGGCCGCGTAGAGCATCCGCACCGGCGACATCGGAGTCTGCCCAGCCGTACTCATAGTGGCCGAGACCCTCGAGCTCGGGGTGCACGGTGGTGGTCATGAAGTGGTCCTCCCTGCGGAGCGCAGCTTGATCTCTGGTATGTAGGTGGTGCAGACGCCGTCGCCGTGGGCGATCGTCGCAAGCCGTTGCACGTGGGTGCCGAGCAGCCGGGCGAAGACCTCGGTCTCGGCCTCGCAGAGCGCAGGAAACTGCTCCGCGACGTGGGCGACCGGGCAATGGTGCTGACACAACTGCTCGCCGCCGCGTCCCGGCGCGGGATCGGCCATGGCCGCATAGCCGTCCGCGGTTAGCCGCTCAGCGAGGACCATGGCCTTGCGCTCCGGCGGCGCCGCGTCCACGACCGGCCGGTAGCGATCCTCTAGCTCGCCAACTCGGTTCCTGGCGAACTGTGCCACGAGCTCGTCGCCGCCGGTCTCACTGAGGAACCTGAGGGCGCTGGCCGCCAAGTCGTCGTACGCCTGGAAGAAGGCGTCCCTTCCTGAGTCGGTAAGGGCGAAGACCTTCGCCGGGCGCCCGCGTCCGCGGGGCCCGTAGAAGCGCTGGTCGCGTGCCTCGATGACTCCATCGGCGAGCAAAGTGTCGAGGTGGCGCCGGATCGCGGCGGGGGTCAGGCCGAGCCGCTCGGCAAGGGCGGTTGCGGTCGACGGACCGTGGGCGAGGATGGACCGGGCGACCCGCTCTCTCGTCGGGCTGTCGTCAGCGACCCCCACATCAGCTGCCGATGCCCTCACCTCACTCGTGGTCGCCAGCTCGGGAGCCAGTTCGGCGAATCCGGTGAGGACTTCGGCGGACGCCGTGCCTCGAGCGCCGAGGCGCACACCACTCTGCACCTCGGCCATGGGGGTGGCAGAGGTGATGCCGGAAGTGCGCGGGGTTTTCACAACGCCATTGTTGCCTAATTCGCCTCCTGCGCGCCAGTCGACCCGCCGATCTTTCGGGTGAGTTGGATCACGTAGGTGAGGCTTGCCTTACCCCGGTTGCGGAACGAGCGGACACGATCTTGAACCGCCGTCCACACGGTGCCCAACTCAAGCGGCCCAACCTCGACGAACGGCGTAAACCCATCCGCCGGGGGTCAGGCGGGCTGGAACGTCTGGCTCAGGCAATCCGTCGACCTGTATAGATCCCTCGAGAATTCATCGAGCGCTGCCTTTCAGCTGTGCTTATGAGGAGTGCAGTCGGCATGTCAGCACCATCAGTGACCGCTTTGGGCCCGATCCTCGTCCTGCTCGCAGTTCTGGCGACTGATGTCTGGGTCTACGGGGACGCGAAAGCCAACGCCGAACGCGGCACTCCTGTCGTCTTCTCACTTGGAACCTTCGAAATCGACACACCCCTTGCATGGCTACTCGGCTGCTTGCTGCTGTGGGTCGTATTCTTCCCGCTGTACATGACCAGGCGGGGGGACGGCGGCTAGCCCTCGGCGCGGCCGGGTCGATGTCCATCAGGCCGGGCGATGCCACCAGACCGTCGCCGTGCTGACAGAGCGGTGGCCTTCGTTCACAGGGTCAGCTAGCGAGACGGCTTCGCCTTCGTCGTCCCGGGCTACGTCGGCCGTTGGTTTCGACATGCTGCGGCGGCTGCCCGAGCTGCCGCCAGAAGCGCCTGAGGTCCGCTGGCAGCGCGCCTTGCCAAGGCGCGGCCCGCCGCCGAAGCGCGGCTCCACTGACCAGTACTTGCTGCCGGCGGCAGAACGCCTCTGTCAGCTCGATGCGGTAGTTCGCTTCGTCCTTCGGGGGATAGGGGCAGAGTTCGAAGGTGCATCCGTCTTCGCAATTGGATCCCGGCTCGGAGGTCAGGGCCATGCCGACAGTACGGGTCGGATCGAGACGGGTCCGGTCGCCGGCAAGGCACGGTGGCAGGAAGTTCCGGTTCGTACGTTGGAGCCGTCGGTCGCGCTCGCTCGGCCGCCGGCCGCGCCGGGCGAGGTTCAGCAGCAGAAGCACGTCGGCCAGCAGCTGCTGCGCATGCGGGTGTAGCACTGTCCACCCCGTTGACGGCGGGATCCACAGGTTGTGCTTGCGTTGCACTCCCTGGACCGCTGGCCGAGACCCAACCCTGCCGAGGACACCGCTCTCGTCGATCCACATGAAACGCTCGGGCTGGCCCGTCTCCAGCGCCCATACCGCCAACCGGCGAGCCTCCACGACGAACGGGTGCTCTGACCGGCCACCCGAATCTGCTATCCAACCTCCGACGAGCGCTCTATGGTTCCGGTCTCGGCCTCCGCCGGACTGCCGGCCCCCGAGGTCGTCGGGAAGCGCCCAGAGGCACAAAGCGTGCACGAGGGTGAGCTGCGTGAACCAGAAGTGGGTCCTTGTGAGCATCTCCTTGGCTTGCTCGGCCAGATAGGCGCGGGCCTCGGGCTCTGAGTGCGGATGCCGGTCGCGACGGTTGGCGGCGTACTTGAACCCCTGTGCGAGGGCAACCTCGCAGGAGAGGCGAAATTCGAGTGCAGCTCGCCGGCCATCCTGAGTTCGCACAAGCTCGAGCCACTGCTCGAGGTTCTCCCGGGCGACCCTTGCCCCCTCCGCCCGTGCCACCGACCCCACGAGCATGGGAGCCAACCAAGCCCGAGTCACATCTTCCCGCCAGCGGCGCTCCTCGTCGTCCGGGTCGTCCTCTTGCCCGCTGGAGCGGACCTTGGCCGGCAACCCGTTCCTCGCCTTCCCGGGCAGCCTTGGTCCAGCCGACTCGCGTGGGTCTTGTGGTCCGAGGACGTCTCGCAAAGCCAGGAAAGCCTCGTCGCCGCCGGCGCCAATCTCCTGAGCGGCGGCATGCCGGACAGGATGGGAGGGCTCCCAGAAGGAGATGCGGTAGAGCTGCCGATAGGCAGGCTGGGCGACCGGGTCGGCGGCGCTTCTGTGCTGGGCGGTGATCGTCCTCGCCGCCTCACCGAAGCGCCGCACCAGGTTTAGCTTTGCCTCCTCGAGAGTTCGCGATTCCCGGGCCCGCACCGCTCTCCAACACTTCTCGATCTGATCGGCGATAGCGCCGTGGCTTGGGAGGTCGTCGATGCTGTCGATCTCAAGTGCGGCTGCGTACAGGTCGAGAGCCTTGGTGTCGTCGCGAGTGCTGGCTGACTTCGTCAAGAGATCTTGCAAGGTCAGGACCCCAGGCTCCGGCTGCGATGAGGCCGATTGAGCCCGAGTGGACATACCCGTACGCGCGGCCTGAGGCTTGTCACGAGAGTGCATGATCAGGGCGATCAGCAACTCCCGACCCGGGTTGTCAAGAGCCGCCCCGCAGTACTCAGGATTAGACAGGGCCACATCGATGAGGCGCGAACCAAGGTAGGCCTGCATGATGCTGTGCGGGAAGCGCACGCCCTCGGGGTGCGCCTCGACAAGTCCGAGTTCGGTGCCCCAGTTTGCGGCCAGTCGCATGTCGATGCGACGACCCAGCTTGCTCAGCCTCTGCTCCACCGCCGTGACGATCGCCGACGGTGGATCCTGCTGGCGCAGCGCCTCGAAATCGTCGAATCTCACGTGGAGGCGGTCCTGCCTTAGCCCGATGCAGGCAAGCGCCGACAGCTGCTCGACCGCCTCCTCGCGATCCATGCGGCTCAGCGCCACCCCGGGCGGGAAGTGGCCGTCGAGGAGGGCGTTCATCCATGTGTGGAGAAGGCGCAGCCTCAGCTCGGACCGACCGACGCCACGCGTGTCCAGCCGCCCGGCGCTCCTGGTCCGGGATACGTAGCCCATCAGCTGTGCCCGGTGGAGCTGACGGGTGATCTGCAGGTAGAGCGGCGCTTCGGCGACATCGGCCGTCTCCACGATCCAATCCAGGCGACGCTCATCCTCCGACGAATCCCTCGGTTGCAGGTACTCAAGCGCGGCCTCTTCGCTTAACGGCTCGAGTTCGACGATCGCCGCTCCCGTCCCGCGGAGCGGGTCGTGCGGTCGAGACGCGACGACCAATGGCAGCCGGTCGTGGTTGGCTCGACGGATAGCGAGGCGAATGAGATTGTCGCGGTCTCGCTCAGCCCGGCCCTCGATGAGTGCCTCCTCAAGGCCATCGGCCAGCACCACGATCCGACCCTCTCTAAGGAGCTGCCGCCAGACCTTCTCCCCCTCCGCCCTGGACAGCAGGCGACGCTCCGTATCCGCGATGAACTGTGTGCGGGCGAGCTTGCCGAAATCCAGGTCGTCCTGGGCGTCCCGGAGCCGGATGGGGACCGGGACGGCACCTCGCTCGGCGAGCAGTTTGGTTAGCCGAACCAAGAAGGCTGTCTTGCCCGTCCCCACGCCGCCAATGACAACGTGCGGCCGTCGCATCGCGGGATCTCGCAGGTCCTCCATCATCACGTGACACAGCTCGTCGCGGCCGACGACCTCACCGATGATGCTGCCCGCCGTCGGCACCAGGTCCTGTGGTTTCTCCGTCGCCCGGTGAACGTACGGCCTGCGAACCAGCCAGAGACGAACCAGCAGGAACAACGCAGAAGCAAGCGCAAGGGACAAGAGCGGCCCGAGTGTTCCCGCCAGGGCGTCGCAGGAGAAGCTCGTGTCTCCACAGGCCGTATCGAAGTCGAGCGGAACTTCCGGACGCTTGCCGAAGAACACCGCGTATGACGCTCGGGCGACCCACGCCACGAAGACGATCGCCCCCAGGTAAATGACTAGCTTGACAGCCCTTGCCGCGCGACTGCTGCCCCGCCAGACCCGCACCTCCTTGACGCCTCGACGGCCCCTCTGCGTGGAGCGGGACGTGAGCGCGCGAGCGAGCGGGCGGTGCAGCCGGCGCGCCAGCCGGCTGAGCCGCAGACGCAACGGACCCGCCGTCGGAGGTTGCCGGACTCGACGCGACGGGCGGTACTCGCCGGAGCTCACTGCACCCCACCCCCTGCGGGCAAATCACATGCGCCGTGGTTAGGTCATCCAGTCGTCACGGATTCAAATGCCACAGCTGTCCGATTGGGCATGGTGCAGAGCAGTCCCCATTTGATGCTGTCTGCGCCGGTCAGTGACCAGGAGTGGACTAACAGAGTGTAGATCGGTGATCACTGACCGACAACACGCGCCGGCGTGCTCCGGCAGCCGACGATGGTTGCGCCGCTCGAGCTACTGACGACGTGTCGTTCGTCTTCGACGGCGGAGCTCATCGGGGGACCGCAGATGAGGAGAGACTCGAGACCCGCTCGTACACTCGCGGCATGTCCGCACGGCCAGCCGTCCAGGTGCGCAACCTCGTGAAGAGGTATGGCCGGACCACCGCAGCGGACCGGCTGTCGTTGACGGTCGAGCGCGGGTCGGTGACGGGAATCCTCGGCCCTAACGGTGCCGGCAAGACCACCGCTATCGAAATCTGTGAGGGCTTTCGGCGCCCCGACTCCGGCACGGTGCGGGTGCTCGGGTCCGATCCCATTGCCGACGGACGGCGGCTTCGCCCGCGGGTCGGGGTGATGCTGCAAGGGGGTGGTGGTTATCCGGGCGCGAGGGCCGGAGAGCTCCTCGCGCACGCTGCGCGGCTCTACGCCCATCCGCTCTCCATTGCAGACCTAGCAGATCGGCTAGGCATCGATCGGCGCAGCCGCACCCCGTACCGCAGGCTGTCCGGTGGTGAGCGGCAGCGGCTCCACCTCGCGCTCGCCCTAGTCGGCAGGCCCGAACTGATCTTCCTCGATGAGCCGACAGCCGGTATGGACGCGCGTGCGCGGCGCACTGCCTGGGACCTGATCCATGAACTCCGCGACAGCGGCGTCACCGTTGTCCTCACCACGCATCTGATCGAGGAGGCCGAACGGCTGTCAGACCAGATCGTGATCATCGACAGAGGGCGGGCCGTAGCCGCCGGAGCGCCGGAGGAGCTGACCGGCACGACCGCAGACCGGGTGCTCACCTTTCGTGGTCCGGCCGGGCTCGACGTAACGGCTCTGGCTGCCGCGCTCCAGCCGGGGACGATAGTGGACGAACCGGTTCGTGGCACGTATCGAGTGCAGGGCCACATCGAGCCGGCGCTGCTCGCAACCGTCACCGCGTGGTGCGCCTCGAATGGTGTCCTCGCCGACCGGATCACGACCGGTCGTCGGTCGCTCGAGGATGTCTTCCTCGACCTCACCGGCCGGGAGCTTGCTAGCCCGCCGAGCCGGACCGGGTGAGCGAGCGGTGTACGAGCCTCGACCTGGCGCGGCGCCTCGCCCCCGGATGCTGGTCGGCCAGGCCACCCTGGAGACGCGACTGCTTCTGCGCAACGGCGAGCAGCTGCTGCTCACCATCATCATCCCGACATTCCTGCTGGTCGTACTGACCACAGTCCCGATCGTGGATATCGACAGCGGCCGGCGCATCGACTTCCTCACACCAGGCGTGCTCGCCCTCGCCGTGATGTCGACGGCATTCACCGGCCAGGCGATCGCGACGGGTTACGAGCGACGCTATGGCGTCCTCAAGTGGCTCGGCGCGACGCCACTCCCCCGGTGGATACTGCTCGGCGGCAAGATCGGGAGCGTGCTCCTGGTGGAGGCACTACAGGTGACGGTTTTGTGCGTCGTCGCGTACGCGCTGGGCTGGCATCCACACGGCTCGCCGCTGGCAGTGGCGGTCCCGCTCGTGGTCGGCACGGGTGCCTTCGCCGGACTCGGGCTCCTTATGGCAGGCACCCTGCGCGCTGAGACCACTTTGGCAGTGGCCAACCTCGTGTGGGTTCTGCTGCTGATCGGCGGCGGTGTCATCGTGCCGATCGACCGCTTTCCCGATGCTGTCCAGCCTGTCCTCGAGGCTCTCCCGATCACGGCGCTCTCGGACGGGCTGCGTGACGTGCTCCAGCACGGCGCGGCGTTCCCCTGGGCCTCGGTCGGCATCCTCGCCGTCTGGGCCGCCGCGGCGTGCACGGCCGCCGCCCTCACCTTCCGCTGGGAGTAGCAACCCGAGCATGCTGGGGCCTGCCGCCCGAACTCCTCCGCACCGGATGATCTCGTCACTGGATCGTCGGTGGACGGTCGAGACGGTTGCAGTGCCATCTAGCTTGTGCGCGACCTTGGTCGGCCCATCTCCATCGAGATAGGAGATCGAATAGCCGATTCCAACGGACAGCGGCCATGACATTCCACGCGTAGCTGTCTCGAGCTTGGCGGCGGCATCGTCCCCGTGGTCACCCCCCGGCTCCCGTTCCTTCTACGCTGGTGCCGTGCCAACCGCCTCACCTGAGCCGACCGCCGCTTTGGCCGCGTCGGCCGGACCCGCGTCCGCGCTCGGAGCGCCGACGGCTTCGTCGCAGGCGCTGGTGGACCGAGGGCCTCAGCAGACGGCCCGACCCGCCTAGCCGACAGGTACCGCATTGCACACGTCAGTGCCGACCGAGTCTGTGTCGCAGCCGCCGAGCCCGCCGAAGCCTCCGGCCGCCGGGCGGGCGGTGTCTCCCTGGACGAGGCGGGTGTTCCTCGCCGGGATCGTGGCCCAGATCGGGATCGTGATCACCGGCGGGCTGGTCAGGCTGACATCTTCCGGCCTCGGCTGCCCGAGCTGGCCTCGCTGCTCGGACGATTCGCTCGTGCCGCGAGAAGCGACGGGCTATCACCAGTACGTCGAGTTCGGCAACCGGATGCTTACCAGCGTGGTCGGCATCGTCGCCCTTGCTTGCGTTATTGCCGCATGGCGGCACCGGCCACGTCGTCGGTCGCTGGTCTTGCTGGCTTCCGTCCAGCTAGCCGGGGTCGCAGCACAGGCCGTACTCGGCGGCATCACGGTCCTCACCGGATTGCACCCGGCGACAGTCGCCGCCCACTTCCTCGTCTCCATGACGTTGGTCGGCTTCGCCGTGGCGTTGTACGAGCGGTCCGGCGAGGGCGATGGGCCACCGGTGCCGCTGGTCCGCCGCGAGGTCCGCGTGCTCGGCTACGTACTCCTCGCAAGCCTGACGGCGGTCCTGGTCGTCGGCACGGTCGTGACCGGGAGCGGACCGCACTCGGGCGACTCTGACGAGGTCGCCCGCTTCGGCCTCGATCCCCGAACTGTCGCGTGGGTTCACGCCGACCTCGTGTGGCTGTTCATGGGCCTGGTCGTCGGCATGGTGCTCCTTCTGCGCGCAACGGAGGCACCTCTGCGGGCGAGGCACCGCGCCCTCGTCGTGCTCGGCGTCGGTCTCGCCCAGGGCGCGATCGGCTACTTCCAATACTGGACTGACCTGCCCATCGCAGCCGTCGCACTCCACATGCTCGGTGCGTCCCTCCTGCTGGTCAGCGTCGTCCGGCTGATCTACTCTCTGCACACCCGCCCTGTTGCCGACATCGAAGCTGGGCACTCAACGACGAAGCCCGCCGAGTATCAGCCCCGGTGAGACGAACGGTGGGTGCGCGCCGGTAAACGAGCCGGGTGGCCGGACCGCTAGCACCTTGACCGCCGGCTTCGTCGGCTATCCGTGGCGCAGGTTCATGGTCGTCGCCGCTGTGGGCGGAACTCTGTGGGCAAGCGCGCAATGCGTGCTCGGCTTCCTGAGCGGTCACGTCACGAGCAACCCGCTCGTCGGCATCGCACTCGCGACCGGCGTCGCATTGATCCTCGGCGTCGGTGCCCGCCTTCTTACCGGCTCCGGCCGCCGCCTTGCTAGGACAACCAGAGACGCTCAGCCGGTCGGCGTTGGCAGCGCGCCGGTGATCAGGACCGGGTCTCCTGGCTTCACACCGGCTGAAGTGAACGTCCCGGCCGGCGCCTCCACGGCGGTGTCGAATGGTTGCGGTGAGGGGTAGGTCGGGCAGTTGGCCGAGTCGGGCGACCGGCACGGTTCCATCTCCGCGATGCCGACCACACGGCCGCCGGCCGCCCACGCGATCGACAACGGCACTCGGGTCCGGTACATCCAGAAGGAGCCACGCTCAGCCCGGGGAAAGACGAAGATCATGCCGGTGCCTGCGGGGACGCGGTCACGGTCCATCAGGCCTAGCTCTCGCTGCTCCTCGGTGGCCGCCACCTCGACGCGAAGAGGATCGGCGGCCCCGATCCTGACAATCACCGTCGGTGCCCCGCTGCCGCTCTCCGAGCCCGTCGTCACGGGAGGCTCACCAGGATTCGCCGCGTCCTTCGGGCTCCCACAGCCCGCACATGCTACGAGTGCCGCGGCGACCATCGCAATACCGAGCCGGAGCATCCGCCCATGATGCCGCAGGCCCGGCCGATGACCACACGATCAGAGGAAGACCGAGAGCGAGATCGCGCGGACGGCTGGTCGCTTTCGTAGGTCGACCAGCCAGGACAGATCGGACGGGGGCGGACGCTACCTCGCCGGCTCGTTGACGCTAAAAGAGGGGCGAACGAGGGGCGGTGAGCGGTGGGAGCAAGTTCTATCTCAGCACGGCGTCGAGCGCGACCGCGACGAAGAGAAGGGCAAGGTAGGTGTTCGACCAGTGGAAGAGCCGCATGGGACGCAGGGCCACGCCGCTCACACCGCGGCGGGCCAGCCCGTACAGCCGATACGCCTCGACCAGGAATGCGCTGCCGAGCACAGCCGCCGCGGCCAGATAGACCCAGCCGGTTCCGGCCACCGGCCACAGCAGCAGGGACTGTGCAACCATCACCCAGCTGTACGCCACGATCTGCGTGGTGACGGCCCGCTCGGTCGCAACCACGGGGAGCATCGGAACCTTCGCCGCGGCGTAGTCGTCGCGATAGCGCAGGGCGAGCGCCCAGAAATGGGGCGGGGTCCAGAAGAAGACCACGAGGAAGAGCACGACCGGCGTCCAGGCAAGGGAGCCGGTGACAGCGGTCCAGCCGATCAGGGCGGGAAAGCACCCCGCCGCCCCTCCCCACACGATGTTCTGTGCCGTCCGTCGCTTCAGAACCAGCGAATAGACGACGACATAGAACAGGTTCGCAGCCAGCGCGAGCGACGCGGACAGCCAGTTCACGGTCACGCCCAGCCACACGGTGGCAACCGCCCCAAGCACGAGGCCGAAGACCAACGCCGCAGCCGGCGCTACCGAGTGAGTGGGCAACGGGCGCCGGCGGGTACGCCGCATCGCCTCGTCTATGTCCCGGTCGATAACACAGTTGAGTGTGTTCGCGCTGCCCGCTGCCAGGGTGCCACCGACGAGGGTGGCCACGACCGGCCACAGCGGGGGTGCGCCTCCGGCGGCGAGAAACATCACCGGCACTGTCGTCACGAGCAACAGTTCGATGATCCGCGGCTTCGTCAAGGCAACGTACGCGCGGAGGACAGTGGCCGCGGATTGGCGGCTGCCGGCCAACCGGTCGCCTGCAGCGCGGCGAGCCGTGGGCACGACTGCGGCATCAGACCGAACCGGGGAAGGGTGGCCCCGGCGCGAGGTCGACACAACAGACACGGGCACCCCGAAGGCGGAAATCGGACGTCGGCGGACACCAACTGTAGTCCCGCTCGAGGACCCCTCAGGGTGCAGGGCGCCCGGCGGCGTCCTGCCGCCGATTCGCGGACCAGGCCGCGAGTAGGCTCAGGGCTGTCGGCGCGGATCGGACGATGCTTGCAAGCTTTTGGGGTTCGGCGTGCCGTGTGCCCACCACGTGACGAGGGAGCTCAGACACGTGACTGACAAGTCGACCGCCCCCCCCGAAGGTGAGAACTCCAGTCAGGACTCGCTGAACGCCCGCCGGGCAGAGCCCGAATCACGGACAGTTCGCGGCGCGCTCGAGTGGACCGACCTCGACAAGCGAGCTGTCGACACCGTCAGGACACTGGCCATGGACGCGGTCGAGAAGGCCGGATCCGGTCATCCGGGAACCGCGATGAGCCTGGCGCCAGCCGCCACCCTGCTCTTCCAGCGTGTACTCAGGCATGACCCGACCGACCCCGGCTGGCTGGGACGTGACCGCTTCGTGCTCTCGTGCGGGCACACCAGTCTCACTCTCTACATTCAGCTCTACTTCTCCGGCTACGGCCTCACCCTCGACGACCTCAAGGCCCTGCGGCAGTGGGGCAGCCTCACCCCAGGGCACCCCGAGTACCGTCACACGCTGGGAGTCGAGACCACGACCGGCCCACTCGGCCAGGGCTTCGGCAATGCAGTGGGCATGGCGATGGCGGCCCGCCGGATGCGCGGGCTCTTCGACCCGGACACTGCGCCCGGGCAGAGTCCCTTTGACCACACCATCTGGGCTTTTGTGAGCGACGGCGACATCGAGGAGGGCGTTTCGGCGGAGTCCGCTTCCCTCGCCGGCCATCAGCGGCTGTCCGACCTTGTCCTGCTCTACGACGACAACCACATCTCCATCGACGGCAACACCAACGTGGCCCTGTCCGAGGATGTTCTCGCTCGATTCGCCGCCTACGGCTGGCACACGCAACGGGTCGAGGATGCCGAGGACGTCGAGGCGCTCGACGCGGCATTCACCACCGCCAGGGATGTGACCGACCGACCGGCGATCATTGCGGTCCGTTCGATCATCGCGTGGCCGGCGCCACACGCGCAGAACACCGGCAAAGCGCATGGGGCGGCGCTCGGCGCCGAAGAGGTCGCGGCAACCAAGCGGGTCCTCGGGCTAGATCCGGACAAGACGTTCGACGTGCCCGCCGAGGTCCTCGCCCACGTGCGGGGCGTCGTGCAGCGGGGACGGGCGTTGCATGCGGAATGGGACAGGGCCCACAGCGACTGGCGGGCCGCTAACCCGGAGCGGGCGAGCGAGCTCGACCGAATCCTCGCTCGGAAGCTTCCCGAGGGATGGGCGGCGAAGCTCCCGGAGTTCGAGGCCGGGGCGGCCATCGCGACGCGCAAGGCATCAGGAAAGGTGCTCAACGCCATCGCACCGGTGCTTCCCGAGCTCTTCGGCGGCTCGGCCGACCTGCACGAGTCGAACAACACATTCATCGAGGGCGAGCCGTCCTTCCTGCCGCCAGAGGCCGGTGCCGCGGCGTCCGACCCGTACGGCAGGAACATCCACTTCGGTATACGCGAGCACGCGATGGGCGCCACGATGAACGGCATGGCGCTGGCGGGCCTCCGGCCGTACGGCGGCACCTTCCTCATCTTCAGCGACTACATGCGCCCCCCGGTCCGGCTGGCGGCGCTCATGAAGCTGCCCACGATCTACGTCTGGACGCATGACTCGATCGGCCTCGGCGAGGACGGTCCGACGCACCAACCGATCGAGCAGCTCTGGGCGCTCCGTGCCGTTCCGGGTCTGGACGTCGTACGGCCGGGCGACGCCAACGAGACCGTGGTGGCCTGGCGCACCGTCCTCGAGCACACCGACCGGCCCGCCGGCATTTGCTTGACGAGGCAGAACCTGCCGACCTTCGACCGGTCGCCCGGCGCCGGCTTCGCTTCCGCCGATGGAACGGCTCGCGGTGGTTATGTCCTCGTCGAGGCAAGCACCGGGCGGCCGGAGGCGGTCCTCATCGCAACTGGCAGCGAGGTTGCTATCGCCGTGGCGGCCAGGGAGCAGCTCGAGGCCGAGGGCATGCCTACCCGGGTGGTGTCGATGCCGTGCGTCGAATGGTTCGACGCCCAGGAGCCCGCGTATCGACAGTCCGTCCTCCCGCGCGACGTGCGAGTTCGCGTCTCGGTGGAGGCCGGCGTGGCACAGGGATGGCCGAAGTATGTCGGCGAAGCGGGCGAGTCGGTCAGCATCGAGCACTACGGTGCCTCCGCCCCCTACGCCGTGCTCTACGAGCAGTTCGGGATCACGCCGGACAGGGTGGTCGCCGCGGTCCGGGCCAGTCTCTCCAACATCGGCGCAACGAAGGGTTCAACCACGGGGAACTAGCCGGCTTCCGACGAGCCCTCGCCTCACGAAAGGGGTCACGCGTGGGCCTCACAGAATCCCCCGCGGCCGCTGGGGCCAGACCGCGGGCCTTAACGAACCGGCCGTGGGTGGGTCAGGCGTGTCCTCGCATCCTGCGGGCATGCCCGATGGTGTCGGGCATCCCCTCGGGCATGTCCAGGGTGCCGGTCATGTTGGACAGATAAAGCGAAAGGATGAGGCGAGATGAACGACGCGCTGAAGAAGTTGTCCGAGGAGGGTGTGGCGATCTGGCTGGACGACCTGTCCAGGCATCGCCTGGTGAGCGGAAGCCTTGACAGGTTGATTCGCGACAAGTCAGTCGTTGGGGTGACGAGCAACCCGACCATTTTCCAGAAGGCGCTAGCCGACAGTGATGTTTACGATGAGCAGCTCGCCGGGTTCGCAAAACTCGGGCTGACCGTCCCCGAGGCCGTGCGCCTGCTGACCACCTATGACGTCCGCTGGGCGGCTGACGTGCTGCGGCAGGCCTACGACGCCACCAACGGCGTGGACGGTCGCGTGTCGATCGAGGTGGATCCGCGGCTCGCCCATGAGACGCAGCCGACCATCGTCGAGGCGCGCACGCTCTGGTGGCTGGTGGATCGGCCAAACGTGTTCATCAAGATCCCCGCGACCAGAGCCGGCCTGCCGGCGATCAGCCAGTGCCTGGCCGAAGGGATCTCGATCAACGTGACGTTGATCTTCTCACTGCAGCGATACGCCGAGGTGATGGACGCGTTCATGGAGGGAATGGAACGCGCCCATGAATCCGGCAAAGATCTCTCGGGGATCCACTCGGTGGCATCGTTCTTCGTCAGCCGGGTCGACACCGAGGTGGACAAACGGCTGGACAAGATCGGAACCGAGGAAGCGCGCGCGCTGCGCGGTAAGGCCGCCATTGCGAACGCCCGGCTGGCGTTCGGTATGTACGAGGAGGTCTTGGCGAGCGACCGCTGGCGCAGGCTCGAGTCAGCAGGGGCTCACCCGCAGCGACCGCTGTGGGCATCGACCGGCGTCAAGGATCCGGCCTATGACGACACGCGCTACGTCGTCGACCTCGTGACGAGCGGAGTCGTGAACACCATGCCGGAGGCAACGCTGGACGCGGTCGCCGATCACGGCGTGATCCGCGGTGACACTGTCCGCGGCTACTACGCCGATGCGCAGGAGACTCTCGACGCGCTCGAGCGGATCGGCATCTCCTACGACGACGT
Source organism: Actinomycetes bacterium (assembly GCA_036560395.1). Classification (GTDB taxonomy): domain Bacteria; phylum Actinomycetota; class Actinomycetes; order JAKEEW01; family JAKEEW01; genus DASYTV01. The sequence continues at coordinate 14,002 of DATBRJ010000236.1, forward strand.
CGTCCAGGTTCTGGAGGATGAGGGAGTCGAGAAGTTCGCGACATCGTGGAACGAGCTGTTCAAGTCCGTCGACAGCGAGAGGCGCCGCCTCGCCGACGCGTAGAAGGAACGTAGTGATAGGCGCACGGCACGGCGGGCAAGCCCGCAGGAAGGGCGGTTAGTGTCATGGTCGATCAGAACGCTGAGGACGGAGCGCGACCGACCGGCGGCCCACCGGCGGGTGTCGCACTGGAGATGGGCGACGGCGAGTTGTCCACCGCGGTTCTCCGTACTCTGACGGAACTGACCGAGGCTGAAGTCGCGGAGCGCCTGGCCGCCGCCGATCCCACGATCTGGGGACCGGAGGCGGAGGTGGAGGCGGCCCAACGCCTTGGCTGGCTGGCGTTGCCCGAGACCTCCCGTGCGCTGCTGCCCGAGCTCGACATCCTTCGATCGGCCGTCCGCGATGCCGGCATGGATCATGATGTGCTCGCCGGTATGGGCGGGTCGTCACTCGCACCTGAGGTCATCACCAGGACAGCAGGCGTCGATCTGACGGTCCTCGACACCACGGATCCGGGCCAGATCAAACGGGCAATCGACGACCGGTTGCGCCGGACCGTCGTCGTGGTGGCGAGCAAGAGCGGGTCGACGATCGAGACCGACAGCCACCGCCGCTTCTACGAAGAGGCATTGCGTCAGGCCGGAGTGAGCCAGAACGACCTGCCGCCCCACTTCGTCGTGGTGACCGATCCGGGCACGTCCCTCGAGGAGTACGCCCGGGACGCCGGCTACGTGGTCATCGCCGCGGACCCGACCGTCGGAGGCCGCTACTCCGCGCTCTCCACCTTCGGATTGGTGCCCAGTGCACTCGCCGGAGCCGAGGTGGCCGAGGTGCTCGACACGGCAGCCGAGCTCCAGCCGTATCTCGCAAAGCCGCAGGACAACCCTGGCCTGCTGCTCGGCGCGGTGCTGGGCGCTGCGGCGCAGCTCGGCAAGGACAAGGTCGTGATCGCGGACGCCGGCTCGGGACTCGCCGGCTTCGGCGACTGGGCCGAGCAGCTCATCGCCGAGTCGACCGGCAAGCACGGGCGTGGGCTGCTGCCGGTAGTCGTCGAGGCGCCCGACGCGCCGGGATGGGCGGACGCCGGCGACGACGCGCTCCTCGTGCTCCTGGGGCGGGCCGAAGGTCGATCGCCGGCGCCGCCTGGGGAGTTCCTGCCGGGAGCCGTCTCTGCGGCCGGTCAGCCGGGCTTCCCGGCAGGTCCCGCCGGCATGCCTATGCCTGATCCGTCGCTGGCAGTCGCCGCCACCGCGCCAGCTGAGCCCCGCCGCCCTCCCCACCTGCGGGTGTACGGGAGCCTCGGCGCGCAGTTCCTCCTCTGGGAATACGCCACGGCCGTCGCCGGTCGAGTCATCGGCATCAACCCGTTCGACCAGCCGAATGTGGCGGAGTCAAAGGAGAACACAGCCGCGATCCTCAGCGAAGCCGGGGATGGTCCGTTGCCTGAAGGCGAGCCGGTCTACGAGGACGACACCGTAGCGGTCTATGCCCCAGGCAACTGGCTAGCCGCCCTCAGCACCCAGGACGGCGAGCGATCGAGCGAAGCGTCGGACGGCCCCGGCCCCGCCGAGAGCCGAGGGCTGCGCCCGCTTATCGAGGCGTTGCTCGACGCCATCCCTGACCGCGGTTATCTCGCCGTGATGGCATACCTCGACCGGATCGGCGACGCGGCGGCGGCCCGACTCCGGCCGGCATTGGCCGAGCGCTCTGGCGGGAGGCAGGTCACGTTCGGATGGGGGCCGCGCTTCCTGCACTCGACCGGCCAGTTCCACAAGGGTGGCCCACAGGTCGGTACCTTCCTCCAGATCACCGGCGCGGTGACCGACGACCTGCCGGTGCCTGGGCGGCCATTCTCCTTTGGCAAGCTGCAGCTTGCTCAAGCGCTGGGTGACCTGCGCGCCCTGGCCGGCCGCGGCCGTCCCGTGCTGCGCGTACATCTCAAGGATCGGCAGGCCGGCTTGAGCACACTGTTCGAAGCGGTCGGTGACGACTCGCCATGACCTTGGGGGACGGGCCGATGACCACCCTGTCGACGCACAACCCGCTGCGGGACTCGGAGGATCGGCGGCTGCCGCGCATCGCCGGGCCCTGTGGCCTGGTCATCTTCGGCGTCACCGGGGACCTGTCCCGGAAAAAGCTGATGCCAGCGGTCTACGACCTCGCCAACCGCGGCCTGCTGCCGCCGAGCTTCGCACTTGTCGGCTTCGCCCGCCGGGACTGGGCGAATCAGGACTTCGCTCAGGTCGTCTACGAAGCGGTCAAGGAGTACGCCCGCACGCCTTTCCGTGATGAGGTGTGGAAACAGCTCGCCGAGGGATTCCGCTTCGTGCCGGGCGACTTCGACGACGACGCCGCGTTCGAGGCGCTCCGCAAAACCATCGAGGACCTGGACAAGGAAAGGGGCACCGGCGGGAACCATGCCTTCTACCTGGCCGTACCGCCCAAGTTCTTCCCTGAGGTCATCCAGCAGCTCAAGAAGCACGGACTAGCAGAACCGGTCGACGCGGCGCACAACCTGGGTGATCTCACGCCGTGGCGCCGCGTGGTGATCGAGAAGCCGTTCGGGCACGACCTCGCAAGCGCCAGAGAGCTCAACCGGATCGTCGGGGAGGTCTTCCCGCCTTCGTCGGTGTTTCGGATCGACCACTACCTAGGCAAGGAGACTGTCCAGAACATCCTCGCGCTTCGCTTCGCGAACGAGATGTTCGAGCCGATCTGGAATCGCGGCTACGTCGACCACGTCCAGATCACCATGGCTGAGGACATCGGCATCGGCGGTCGGGCTGGCTACTACGACGGGATCGGGGCGGCCCGTGACGTCATCCAGAACCACCTCATCCAGCTGCTGGCCCTGACCGCCATGGAGGAGCCGGTCTCCTTCGATGCGCGAGATCTGCGGCTGGAGAAGCTGAAGGTCCTCTCCGCCGTTAGATTGCCAAGCAACCTCGGTACCGGGACCGCCCGCGGCCAGTACACCGCCGGTTGGCAGGGCGGCGTGTACGTGTCCGGCTACCTGGAGGAAGACGGAATACCGCCCACATCGAGGACCGAGACGTTCGCCGCAGTGAAGCTCGACGTTGATACCCGGCGGTGGGCAGGCGTCCCGTTCTATCTCCGGGCCGGAAAGCGGCTTGGGCGGCGGGTCACCGAGGTCGCCATCGTCTTCCACCGGGCACCGCACCTGCCCTTCGCCGCCACTGACACGGAGGAGCTGGGCGAGAACGCGCTGGTCATCCGGATCCAGCCCGACGAAGGCGTGACCGTCCGCTTTGGTTCCAAGGTGCCCGGCTCGGCCATGGAGGTGCGCGACGTCACGATGGACTTCGCGTACGGCAAGGCATTCACCGAGTCGTCGCCCGAGGCCTATGAGCGCCTGATCCTGGACGTCCTGCTCGGCGATCCGCCGCTCTTCCCCCACCACGAGGAGGTGGAGCGGTCCTGGGAGATCCTCGACCCGATCGAGGAGTTTTGGGCTGCCGGCGGCGCACCCGACCCGTACCCCGCCGGCAGTTGGGGTCCGCCGTCCGCGGACGCCATGCTCGCGCTCGACGGCAAATCGTGGAGGCGTCCGTGATCATCACACTGACCAACACCACCGCCGGAAAGGTACACGGTGCGCTGATGGAGGCGCGGCGCCGAGCGGGCAACCCGGCGATGGGCATGGTGCTCACGCTGGTGGTGGTGACCGACGAGGACGGGTATGAGTCGGCGCTCATCGCAGCCGGCGAAGCCGCCAGGGAACATCCCTGCAGGATTCTGGTGCTGATCGCGTCGCCCCGCGGCGAGACCCCGCGCTTGGACGCCGACGTCAGCATCGGCGCCGAGGAGGGGCCGGCAGAGACGATCGTGCTGCGCCTGAGCGGGCCGCTGGCCAGGCACGCGGACTCGGTCGTCGTGCCGTTGCTCGTTTCTGACGCGCCCGTGGTCGTGTGGTGGCCGGGCGAGGCGCCGATGCGTCCTCATGCCGACCCCGTAGGGGCGATGGCCCAGCGCAGGATCACCGATACCGCCGGGCAAGCGGTGGGCTACCAGCCGAACCAACCGCCTGGTGCGCCGATCGACCCGCGGTCGGTCCTTGCAGCCCGGGCCGAGTACTACGCGCCTGGCGACACGGATCTGGCCTGGACCCGGTTGACCCCGTGGCGCAGCTTGCTGGCCGCAGCCCTCGACTCGCCCTTTGCGCCGATCGTGAGCGCCGCGGTCGAGGCCGAGCCAGGCAACCCGTCTGCGGCGCTGCTGGCAGCATGGCTGTCGTCGCGTTTGCGCGTCCCAGTACTCGAAATGGAGTCGACCGGGCCGGGCATAACCGGCGCGAGCCTACAGACGGAAGATGGCGAGATCGCCATCAGCCGACCGGACGGCGTCCTGGCGAAGCTATCGGTCCCCGGGCGGCCCGAGCGGTCGGTAGCGCTCAAACGGCGCGAGCTCGCCGAGCTCGTCGCCGAGGAGCTGCGCCGGCTCGATCCCGACGAGATCTATGCCGCGACGCTCGAGGAGCTTGCCGCGGGGCCGCTTGGTCCGCCGAGTCGAGGCGAGAACCCGCCGGCACCTGCGGGAGCCGGAGCCGGCTCATGATCCCGTACCGGCCGGTCTGCCACCGGCCGCTCGCGCGGGCCGGCGTGAGCTTTCTGATCGCCAAGATCGGCGGGTAGCCGTGAGCACGCCCACCGTGATCGTCCACCGGGACCAGGGCCTCCTCGCACAGGCGGTTGCGGCCCGGCTCGTCACGCGGATCGTGGACGCCCAGGCGGCGCAGGGTCATGCGTCGGTCGTTCTGACCGGCGGCGGCATGGGATCCGCCACCCTCGCCGCGATCGCCTCGTCGCCGGCCAGAGATGCCCTCGACTGGCGCCGGCTGGCCGTCTGGTGGGGTGACGAGCGATTCCTTCCCCGGGGCGACCCAGAACGCAACGAGACCCAGGCACGGGAGGCGCTGCTCGACCACGTCGACCTCGATCCTGCGCTCGTCCATCCCATGCCCCCGACCGACGGTCCGGACGGGAACGATCCCGAGGCGGCAGCGGAGCGCTACGCCGACGACCTGCGCAAGGCAGCAGAGCCCGGCGACCACGGCAACGTCCCGTCCTTCGACGTGTTGCTCCTCGGCGTCGGTCCTGATGCACACGTGGCGTCGCTGTTTCCTGGAATGCCCGCACTCTATGAAGAGGAGAGGCCCGTTGTCGCGGTGCATGGCTCCCCGAAGCCGCCGCCTACTCGGCTGACCCTGACCCTGCCCGCCATCCAGGCAGCCAAGGAGGTATGGCTGGTCACGGCGGGCCGGGACAAGGCGGCGGCGGTACGGCTCGCACTGTCGCCCGGAGCAGGCCCGGTCCAGGTGCCGGCCGCGGGAGCCAGGGGAAAGCTGAGGACTCTCGTCCTGGTCGACCGCGCCGCCGCGGCCGAGCTGCCTCCCTCCCTCAGCCGCCTCGCATCTCCCTAGCGTCCGCGGAATGTCAGCGATGAGGTTTACGGTGGCGCCATGGCCACCAATGACGTCCCGTGGGAACCGCCCCTCGCCGGAACCGAGGCCGAGCACCTTGTCGGTGCGCTCGACCGCTTGCGCACGACCTTCCGCTGGAAAGCCGACGACCTCGACCGGGCTGGGCTACAGACACGCGTCGGCGCCTCCTCGCTGACCCTCGGCAGCCTGCTCAAGCACCTCGCTCTCGTCGAGGACCATACCTTCGGCACCAAGCTGAGCGGGCAGGCGCTCGGCCCGCCGTGGGACGCCGCCGACTGGGACAGCGACCAGGACTGGGAGTTCACCTCCGCCGCCAACGACACCCCCGAACAGCTCTACACATTGTGGGACGGCGCCGTCGAACGGTCCCGCGCGAGGCTCGACGCATCCCTGGCCGACGGCGGACTCGACCAGGTCGTCCACGTCTCCGCGCCCGACGGCCGCCATGCCAGCCTGCGCCGGCTCGTCTGCGACCTGATCGAGGAGTATGGCCGGCACACTGGGCACGCCGACCTCATTCGCGAGGCTGTGGACGGGCGGGTCGGTGAGGATCCTCCGGCTGGATGGGCACCAAAGGGAAGCCGAACAGCGTAGGCGTCGACAACCCAAGGATCATCGCCGTCCTGCTGGGAAGGGTTGGGCGGCGAGGGTGGGCGTCGTCACGGGCGGTGATGGTGGCCGGTCGCGTGCACCCATGGCCGTGGCCAACCTCCACAAGGCCGTCGCCGCAAGGACGTGCCAGACGGCGTGACCTTGGACGAGGCTGTCGGCCCGGCATAGCGGGGTTCGGTCCGTCAGCGCGCCGATCGCAGCGCCGACGGCCGCGGTCACCAGCGCCGCGATGAGCGTCCTGCGCAATGCCGGCCGGCGTCGCGCCCGCACCAGGTTTAGACCGATCGCGGCGGTGGCCATCGCCGCTTGCAGCATGGTGGACGCCGTCGCACCTGACGCTGCGGCTGGCACCATCGCCACCACGGGGACGAGCCACCAGGCTGGCGACAGCTCGCGCTCGGTGAGATCGGACGCCGCATCGGTGGCGACGAAGATCAGCACGGCCGCGAGCGGGAGATCATGCGCGTAGGCCTGCCAGTCCGGATGTGGCCCATGCTGGATGAAAGAACCCACCCCGGTCCCCGCCACGAGCGCCGCGAACACCACCGTCTGCCGATCGCGGACCGGTGTGTCGCGGCGGGCCCCGCTGTGCCGATGGGAAAGGAGGATCCCGACCGCGGCCGCCACGAACGCGAGGCTCGTCACCGCGCTGGCCGGCTCGCCGAGGAACCCAACCCGGTACTGCTCGCAGACCGCCGCCACCTCCATTCATTCGAGTATGGGCCACGCCGCCCGGACGGTATCGGCCGTGTCCACGTCAGGTTCGAGGACAACCAAGGGCGCTGCGCTGACCGACCATAAGGTCAAATCCAGGGTCACTGGTCTATCGAGCGGATCACGGAGTCGCCCGCGGGTGCGGGGACTCACCACCATGGGACCTGTCAGCGCTGCACGGTTCGCGAAGTTCGGTAGATCCCAAGCGGCCCCGCGGCGCGAACGGGCGTGGGCGTTCGGCCGCGGTCTTCCGCGCTAGGGCCGGCTAGGGCTCGCCGAAAAGCAGTGAGTCGAGGACCTCTGCGGACGCCGGCGGACTCGTGCACCCGGCGGATGGCGAGCAGCGTGCCCGCAACGTAGGGCTCAGGGCTCTCCCCCGGGTCATGCCGCATGACCAATCGTTCTCCCGCACCGGCGAAGACGATCTCGGTGGTGACGACGAAGCTCGGCAAGCGGACCGAATGGATCCGGGTGCCGGCCACGTCCGTGCCGCGCGCCTCTACCGGTCCGTGCAGGTCCGCAAGGGGCACGGCCGACTCCGGCACGCGGACCTGCCCGAGCGTCTCGGCGAGTTCGCGGGACGTACCGCTCGGCACGTCGGACTTGCCCGCACTGGCATAGTCGACGATCTCCCAGTACGCCAGATGCCGGGCCGCCACCGCGGCGGCACGGCGCAGCACCGCGACCATGATGGAGAAGTTGCCGGCCGCGATCACGCCGACATCGCGATCGCGTGCCAGCTGGTCGAGTTCGTCGTAGTCGCCCGAGGTGAGGCCACTGGAGCCGATCACGACATGGACACCCGCCTTGACGGCAGACCAGGCGTGGTGCTTCACCGCAGTAGCGCTGGTGAAGTCGACCAGGACATCGACCTCAGCGGACGCCAAAGCGTCGGAGACACTCGCATAGACGAAGCCGTTGCTGGTCGACCCAACCGCTGACAGCGCTTTGCCCGCAGCCGACCGCGAGACACCGCAGGTGAGGGACAGATCCTCGGCAGCATCGATCGCCGCGACGAGAGGCGGAGCCGTCCACCCCGTGACGCCGGCAAGACACACATTGACCACGACGCGACCCTATGCGTCAATGCCGCAGAAATGCCTTCCCCAGTGGCGTACACCCGCATGCCAGCTGACAGCTTCGCCGGGACATCGATGACGATCTCCTGGCCGGCGACGAGGCGCTGCGCCGGTTTCCTCGAAACGCACTTCAGCCAAACTGTCACGATGACTGACATTTGTTCACACATCGAGCTCGGATCGGGACTCAGCGGCTCGGCGGCGGGTCGCCTCTAGGAGAGGAACCGCGCCGCCGGGACGGCTTGGCTCAGCCGGTGGGCTGGAAGTAGTTCTTGCGCAGGTAGTCGGCGACCTTCTTGCCGATGACGGTTCCCTGAACGTCGGCGGTACGGAAGTGGATTCCGGCCCAAACACGGGCGTCGATGATCTCCTTGAGTGCCGCCGAGAAGCGCCCGAAGCTCCTCGGTGGACAGGGTGCGGGAGAGCACTTGTTACTGGTCGCGGTGAAGGAGACTTTGTCGGTGCCGAAGAACGCCTTGAGCGCGTACACGATCGCCCCGCTCAGACATCCGTGGCCCGACGGGTGGTCGGGAAAGCCGGGCGTGACGAGCGGGGGTCCCGAGACGGGAACGGACGGGTCGAAGAGCGGCAGCCAGTTTGGGTCGGCCGCGGTCGCCGGATTGCCGTCCGATGCGGCTTCGCGGATAGCGGTGACGGGCCGCCAGAAGTTCCAGTAGTACTTGTCGTTCCAGCAGCCGATCGCGCCGTCCGCCGCGGCCAGATTCGTCGTGGCGAACAGGCGCGCGCTGTCGACGATGTCGAGGCCATGGCTTGTCGCCAGCGCGCGGAAGACGCGGTTCCAGATGGCGGGCCCGCTGTCCTGCCAGAAGATCGCGGCCATCGTCTGGTCGGCGGTGCGCCGTGTGCTCGTGAGTGAGCCGAGGTCCTTCACCTCGTTGAAGTCCTCCGTGTAGGCGGCGCTCGTGAGCGGGTTCGGCCCGTCGCTGCGCAGCCTGTCCACGCTCGGGACGAGGAACGGGCGCACGTTCGCTACCCAGGCGGCGGGGTCGCCCCCGAAGTTGGGCGGAGTTTTCCGCCACTCTCCTGGATCGAAGCCTTCGACAACGGTGAACGGGCTGAAGCGGCCGTCGTTCGAGCGCGCCGTGAGCATCGCGGCCGCTGCCGCTTCGCCGACGGCGATCCCGCCCGTCTTGGCAGGCCCGTCAGGCACGGTCGCCAGCGAAGCGTCGTAGAGCGGCTGCAGTGTCGAAATCTGAGTGGGGAACAGGCCGACTAGCACGGGCGAGCGCTCAGGGAAGCCGACAAGCACACGAAAGGCGGCGGTTGCCGCAGCGGCGTCCTTGGAGTCCCCCGGGTTCGCGGGCGGCGCGACCAGGTAGGGCCGGTGCCCGCCGTCGATCGCATTCACGGCGTCATAGACCGCGCCCTGGACCATCGCCAAGCTCAGTATCGCCGCATGCGGGGGCTGCCCGGCCGTCGAAATGATCGCGGTCGATGCGATCGTGTTCCACTCGATCGCCGCATTCCCCACGGGCTGCCCCCGCGCGGACTCGGAGAGCCCGCCGACGCCCACGCCGACAGCGAGCACGGCGGCTGCCGTGAGCCGTGCGATTCGCGCTTGTTGGATCATCTTCGGGTCTCCCCCTCTTC
>DATBRJ010000237.1:0-4308 GCA_036560395.1 Actinomycetes bacterium
TGAGGATGCTGTACAGCCAGCTGAAGATCGGGCTGTGCGCGATCAGCGGCTGGATGGCGGCGGCTTCGTATCCGGTGTACTTCAGTGCGCCGATCCAGGCGATCACGACGACGAGCGCGTACCTGACCAGGTACCGGCCGACGGTGGCCACTGGGTGTTCCGTCGCCACGGCCGTGGTGGCGGGTGGCCATGTGATATGAAACATGGCTAATTCCTTTCGCACGGGTTCATCGGGTCGTTAAAGGGCCTGATCTGTACCGGTTCAGCGGCATGGCGAACAGCGCGGTGCCCCGGCTGGGAGCGCCGGGGACCAGCACTGCGGTACCGCTGCCGCGCTCATATCGGTCGGCCGCTCAGGACCGAGCGGCCGTAGGTGCCCGCAGCCAGGCGGTCCTCGGCCCGCTGCAGCGCCTCCAACCGGCCCGTGAGCTGCCGGGCGACCGCCTCGTCGGTCTCCTCCAAGGTCCGCCGGTCGGCGCCGTCGGCGAGGTCCTCGGAAACCTCGTCGGCGGGAGCGACACGGTCGTGGTCGGTGTCCACCGACGTCAGGAGTCGCTCCAGCCGCTGGCGCTCCTCGCGAAGGAGGGCATGCGCCCGCTCCTCGTGCATCTCTTGCATCAGCCTCCGGTGGTGTCCTCGACCGGGCCCTGGGATCGGCGTACAGATAAGCGGCCCGTGACAGACTGGCCCATGATAGGACCGGACCCCGTGGTGGCTTCCTGGAGCCCCGCCCCGCGCGGCAGCCCAGGACGGCGCGACCGCAATCCCCGGCGAGAGAGCGCAGCCAAGCCTGGCGAACGCGAAGAATCGCTCGAAGTCCCGTCACCGTGGATGCGCAGCCGCCGGCACCCAACCAGCCACGCGATCGATCGCTCCGCCTTCCAGCCGTGGCGGCGAGGACAAGGCGAAAGTTCCGCCCAACGGGCTGCTCATCATAGTCGCGGCCCGGCGAGGCGGCCGCTGGCAGTTCGTCTCCTTCAGCAACACGCCGACGAGGGGACGGAACCCGAAGTAGTGCTCGATCAGCTCATCTCGCAACTTGCCGGGCCGTGCGTCATGCGGGATCGACAGGACTGACTATTTCTCATCGAGCAGGATCATGAATGAGGACCTGCCTTCGGCTCCCCGGGCCCGTCACGAAGGAGGTGTGCTGACGCGACCGAGCTTCTTGTGAGGCACACGACATCGACCTCCGCGCCGAATCCATGGTGGCGGTTGATCCCGCAGCGCACATGCTGGTCCTGGGCTCGGGCCGGGAACTGGGGTACCAGAAGGTCTTGGTAGCGACGGGAGGACGGAACCGGCGGCTCGGGATTCCCGGGGCTGAGCTGCCCGGCATCCACTATCTGCATACGGTGGCCGACTGCGACGCGGTCAAGCGCGAAGCTGCGGCGGGCCGGCGCGCGGTGGTGGGCATGGGGTTCATCGATTGCGAGGTGGCGGCCTCGCTGACGCAGCTCGGGGTCGGCGTGACCTCGGTCTTTCCTGGGCGAGCCCCGCTGGAACAGGTCCTGGGCGCGGAGATCGGCGCCCTGATCGGTGCGATTCACCGCTCAAAGGGGGGTCAGGCTGCTCGCCGGAGCTCAGGTTGCTGCGTTTGAAGGGACCGAGTGGCTGGAGGCGGTGGTGATCGCCGACGGTGATCGGGTCGCGTGCGACTCTGCCGTCGTCGGCGTGGGGATAGATCCCGATGTGCCGGCCGTCGCGGGGTCATCCATTGCGCAGGAGAACGGGATTGTTGTCGACGAGCTGTGCCGCACCAGCGCGGCTGACATCTACGCGGCCGGCGATGTCGCCAACCATCTCCACCCGGTTTTCGGCCGGGTCCAGGTGGAGCATTACAACAGCGCCGAAAGCACGGAGCCGCGGCGGCGCGGTTGATGCTGGGCTCGGCGGCCCCCAACGACTACATCTATAACTTCTGGTTCGACCAGTACGAGCACACGCTCCAGTACGTCGGCCACGCCACGAACTGGGAACGACTTCGCCGTCCACGGAAGCCTGCAGGAAGGCAAGCTTGTTGGCTTCTACCTGCTCGCGGGGGTTGTGCAGGCTGCCGTCGGGTTCGACCGCGGAGGTGATCCTGAACACGATCGCGACTCCGAGATGGCGCCTGCGCGCGCCTCGTGGCCCGCCGCGCCCGCCCCGATCGCGGCCCGTTCATCGACGAGTGCGTGGACCTCTGGTCGTTGACGCAGTGACGCGGTTGGTGTCGCCGTCGGCCCGCTAGCTCAGCCTACCCAGCTCTCGACGGTCCACATGGACGCTGTGACGATCGACGCCCACATCCCAGCGTCTTAGCATCAGCATCATGGCCCACCAGGCGATTGAGGGGGCGCAGATGGCAATCCTGTACGAGCGGCTCGGCGGTCCCGATGCGATCACGGCGGTCGTGGATGCCTTCGTGGCCCGCGCCGCAGGCGATGACCGGATCAACAGCAAGTTCGGGCGACCAACATCCCGCACCTCAAGAAGAACTTCGCCGACCAGTTGTGTGAGGCGACCGGCGGTCCCTGCACCTACACCGGCCGGAGCATGCGGGAGGCGCACGACGCGATGAGGGTCACGGCCGGTGAGTTCGACGCGTTCATCCAGGATCTGGAGGGGACGCTCGACGAGCTCAACGTCCCTACGACCGAGCACGGAGAGCTGCTCGGTCTGCTGCTGCCGATGCGCGATGAGATCGTCGAGGTCGAGTCGCCGGAGACGGGGACCCCGCTCCCTGACGGCTACTAGGCCGCGCCGTGAGCTGAACGGCGCAGCCCACGAGGAGGCGGACGACGTCGTCGGGGCGGCGGGGCCGAATGAACTGCACCCCGGAACCGCGCACCGGCGCGCGGTGCCCGGCCAAGGCGGCACGCGGGCGAGGCCGCCGGTCAGGCAGGCGGCGGCGCTGTGGTGCTGCATGTTGATTCGCTCAGCTCCGGAGCAGGCCGGCGAGCACGGCCGCTTCGCTGATCTCAGGTTGCCTGGTCGCGGTGAGCAGCGTCAATTGCCGATCCCTCACAAGTCCGCGCAGGTGCGCCAGTGCTTCCGCCCGCCGGGGATCTTGCAACTCCAACTGGTAGCGGCGGCCGAATTCCTCGAAGCGGTCCGGGTCGTGGCGGTACCACTGGCGCAACTCATCTGACGGCGCGACGTCCTTGCACCACTCATCGAGCGCCGCCTTGGCCTTGGTCAGCCCTCGCGGCCAGATCCGGTCGACCAGCACCCTGGTGCCGTCGCCCGGCTCCGGCTCCTCATAGACCCGGCGTACCCGGACCATTCCTCCCGCCATCGCCTGCCCCTCACTCCCAGGTCCCGCTCCTGGCCAGATGACTGGCCGCCGCGAACGCGGTGAGCTCACCCCTGGGCGGGACACCAGCGGGTAACCCGCCCGCACGAGCCACCATACGACCCAGACCGACTGCCCCACCCGTCTCCCTGGCGCTCCTCTGCCTGCACAATCGTCCCGCGCCATCCCGGTCAAGGTGGCGAGGGCGCGCAGCACCGTCACGGGATCCCGCCGCCGTTGGCGGGCCCCGGACCGCAGGCACGGCGCCACCATGAACTGCTGGGGTGGTACTCCAGCCGTAGATCGTGATCTTCATGGTTGCCAGGCGGCCTGTGGTCGGTCGTGGCAGGTACGGGCGCGGGCTTGATGTCGGCGTCGCCAGACCGACCAACGCGGCCGGTGGCCGTGATCGCCGACGGGCCGGGCGACCTGGACCGCGAACAGATGCTGGACCTCGTTGCAGGTCAACGGGATGAGCCCGGACGGTGGAGGCCGCCCGTGCCATCGGCCGCGCTGCGCCCAGGCCGGCTCGATCGGTGCCGGCAGCCGCGGGTCTGCCAGCAGCCGGTCCAGCACCGCCAGGTCCTCCGGCAGCTCGCGGACCTCCACCGGCAGCAGCTCATTGAACAACGCCTCGACCTGCCCACCCGCCAACCGCAGCATCCACGCCCCTCGTCCCGGTCCGTGGACCGGTTCTCCCTCTGACCAGGGACAACAGACCCGCTCAGCCGCGACTATTTCCGGGGCAAGTAATTTCAATATTGGTGGGGCGGGGTCTTCGGGCCCAGGTGGACGCGCCGCGCGCGTGCTCCTAGTCTCGCGGTTGTGAGCTGGGAGATCAGAGCGAACCTCGGCAGGTACGCGCGCGGTGGTGCCGACGCGCACGGTTGGCGCTGGGAGATCACCCGAGGTGCGCAGGTTGCGCAGGTCGTGATCGAGATCAGCGGGACGGCTTGGTCGAGCGATCCTCTCCGTCTGCCCGAAGACACGCGGGGCGCGCTCCAGACCGACGGACGTACCGAGCTACTGAAGGT
>DATBRJ010000238.1:0-3056 GCA_036560395.1 Actinomycetes bacterium
TCGCAGCGCCGGGCTCGACCCAGCCCGCATCGCGGCGGTATTCGAGCAGTGGAACGACGGTGACCTCGACTCCTATCTCATCGGAGTAACGGCGGAGGTGCTGGCCCACGTCGATGCTGCGACCGGCAAGCCGTTTGTCGATGTGGTCGCCGATGTCGCCGAACAGAAGGGCACCGGGCGCTGGACGGTGCAAATTGCCCTGGAACTCGGGGTGCCTGTCAATGCCATCGCGGAGGCGGTGTTCGCGCGATCGGCCTCGGGGGACACCAGGCTTCGGGCCGCCGCGAGTTCAGCGCTGTCCGGGCCGATCGGCACGGCGGTGTACGACGTCGAGCAGCTGGTCGAGGACGTCCGGGCCGCATTGTGGGCGTCCAAGGTGGTCGCTTATGCCCAGGGACTGGAGCAGCTGCGGGCGGCGAGCATGACCTATGACTGGGGCGTCGACCTGGCCACGGTGGCCAAGATCTGGCGGGCTGGCTGCATCATCCGAGCCCGGCTGCTGGAGCGGGTCCGCCAGGCGTACGCCGACCAGGACTTGTCCACGCTGCTCGCGGCGCCCGATGTGGCCCGGGAACTTGCTGCGTGTCAGGACGGGTGGCGCCGAACCGTCGCACTGGCTGCCAACGCCGGAGTGGCTGTGCCAGGTTTCAGCTCGGCCTTGGCCTATTACGACACTGTGCGCCGCGACAGGCTTCCGGCCGCGTTGGTTCAGGGGTTGCGGGATTTCTTCGGCGCACACACGTACAGACGCGTCGATCGCGAGGGCGTCTTCCACACTCTCTGGTCCGGTGACCGTGCCGAGGAGAAGGTGGGCTGACGCGTCGGTTGAAACCCTTGGCAGAAACGTGCGCAGGTCGCGAGACGTGCTGCTCGGGAGCCTCGAGATCGCGTAAATCGTGGTCAGCGTCGGGCTTGCAGCTGGAGCGCTAGGCAGCACGGTGCCTGGCGCGGCGGCCGCGTTCATGGTCGCGCGAGGTACACGGAGTCGGACAGATGAATGCGCTGACCTCGCCCTGCCAAGAGCATTATGTCTGTGCACTGTCGTCGCCCACCGTCAGGGGCTCGGCCTGGCCCGTGAGTTCGCGCTTGGATGAACGTTGGGAGAGCCGCATGGACGTTCGTCTGATCACCAGCGAGGGAATCGAAAAGTGTCCGGTTGACCGGTTGGCAGGGCTCCTCGAGCGTGAGGACGGCCTGGTGTGGGTGGACATCCCGGCCTGTGACGGGGAGGCCGCCAGTGTGTTGGCTGAGGTGTTCGGCTTCCATCCGCTCGCAGTACGGGACTGTGTCGAGCGCAACCGGGTGCCGAAGGTCCACGCCTACCCCGATCATGTGTTCGTGGTGTTGCACACCCCGGAACAGGGGCAGCGCGGGCATGTGCACTATGTCGAGCTGGACCAGTTCGTCGGGCGGCGCTACCTGGTGACCGTGCACGGGCCGATCAACCCGGCGGTCGACCCTGGAGCGGCGGTGCGGGAGACTCGCGCGGTGCTGGCGCGAATCGAGGCGGGGCGCCTGCGCCCGGCCAGCGCGTTCGAATTGTCCTACGCGATCGTGTCCGCCTTGGCTCGCCACCAGGAGGACTTTGTGGAGACGGTGACCAAGGACGTGTGGCGGCTGGAACAGCAGGTCACTGGCGGCGAACTCGGCGATCCGGAGCAGTTCGTGAACGAGCTCTTCCAGGCCCGCCACGGGCTGCTCACGGTGCGCACCATGGCGGCGTTGAGCGCCGCGATCTACGGGCGGATGGCCACGCTTTCGCGTGTGTCGCCCGACGGGCGAAAGTTGGTGGTCGACATGGCCGACCAGTTCGAGCGGGTCCGCAGCGTCGCGGACAGCGAGAAGGAGTACCTCCAGGGTGTGATCGACTTCTACCAGACAGTCCTCGCCCTCCGCGCCACCCTTGCCACCCAAGCGCAGAACGAGGAAGTTGGGCAGCTCACCCAGGCCAGCTACGCCCAGAACGAGCAGGTCAAGAAGATCTCCGCGTGGGCCGCGATCCTGTTCGCACCTACCCTGGTCGGCACCGTCTACGGGATGAACTTCGAGCACATGCCCGAGCTCAGTTGGGTCCTGGGCTATCCGGCCGCGCTGGTCCTGATGGTGCTGACGTCTGTGGTGCTCTACACGGCCTTCAAACGGCGGGGCTGGCTGTGAACTGCTCGTCGGGAGCAACCCGGCTCGCCGGACGTTTCCTGCCGGTCGGGTCACTCCTAGAGTTCGGCAGTGCCAGTCAGGCAGGTAATGGTGCCGCCGCCGATCCAGATCGCCTCGTCGTCTTGGTCGATGTGGATTCGTCCGGCCCGGCCGAGGGCGGTCCCTTGGCTGGCGACATAAGGCGCGCGGGCGCGCTCGCTCGCGATCAGCCACTGCGCCACTGAGGCGTTCAGGCTCCCGGTAACCGGATCTTCCACGGTCGATCCGTTTCTGGGGAAAAAGGCGCGCAGCTCGAATGCTGTCTCGGCTCCGGGTCGGTGCGGGCCGACGACGCCGAGGTCAAGATCGACGAAGCCGGGCTGGAGCGCCAGCACGGCCTCGGCGCTAGACAGCAGCACCGCGACCCAGCCGGGACCGTTGTCCGCCCACGCTGCATCGGTGATCTCGCCTCGCCGGAGGCGCAGTACGTCGGCGATATGCGCGAGTAGCGATTCGTCGACCGGCCCGCTGTGGAGCAGTGGCGGGGCGGCGAAGGCGAGGCCGACCGGTGTAGGTCTGATCGGCACCAGGCCGGCGCCGCACTCCTGGATGATCCGGCGTTCATCGTGCGGCTGGCCGCCGGAGACGAGCCAGGCGTGGCAGGTTCCGAGGGTTGGATGGCCGGCGAATGGCAGCTCGGACGCTATTGCCTGACGAGCCGCCGTCGGAGTGGCACCCGTGAAGATTCGCACGCGATAGTCGGCGCTGGATTGCGTCGGCGGTAGGACGAACGTGCACTCCGACAGGTTCGTCCACGCGGTGAAGCGCTCCATCTCGTCGGTGGAAAGACCGTCGGCGTCGAGGACGACCGCGACCGGGTTACCGGTGTACGGGCTCGTGGTGAAGACATCCACCTGCTG
>DATBRJ010000239.1:0-8785 GCA_036560395.1 Actinomycetes bacterium
TTGCGCCTGCCGATGGGGTATCAGGTCGCGATCGGGCTGAGCTGCCTTTTAGTCCTCGTGCTGGCCTCGATCGCGATTGCGATTCTGCTGATCAGCGACTTGCGTCGGGCGCAGCACCGGCTTGACGGGCGCGATCTGTCCTATGTAAGCGCGGTCACCGCGGCGGCACTTGACGCCAAGGGGGTGGCGAATGACCAGCGTGGATTCTTGATGAGCGGCGAGGCAAGCTTCCTCGTCGAAGCTGACCAGCGAGCGGAAAGCGTGCGCTCTGCGCTGACGACGGCGTCGACGGCGGCAGGAGACTCCTCTGAGCGTGACGCGGTGAGGGATTCGCGGAGCGGGTTTGAAAGCTGGATGCGGGCGATAGAGATCGAGTTCAGCACATTCCGTAAGGGTGATCGCCAGGCGGCGATTGACGCGTCATTGGGGCCTGATCGGGAGCTCCGCAAGTCCTACGAGCAGTCCCTTGCGCGAGCCCAGTCGCTAGGAAACGGTTCCATCCAATCTGCAAAGAGTTCGGTCACGGATGCCGCCTCGCGAGCGGTGTGGATCTTGGTGATCTGGCTGATCGTCGCTTTGATGATTGGTGGCATCACCGTGTACTGGGTGGTCCGATCGATCGCGTCTCCCGTCCACCGCCTGGCGGCCCTGCTCGCTCCTGACACCGCTGGCTGATGCCCCACTGGAAAGGACAGACCGCCAAGCGTCCAGCGCTGACACGGATCTGAGGAGGTGTTCACGCCAGTCGTGCCCACCTGCCTCGCACGAGCCGACGTACGGCTGGCACCAGTGGATGCGTCGTCCCCAGAACTGCGTGCTCCGATCGGTATCAATGCCCGTGCGACGTGCCTACGCTGCCGCCTGGTCCACCGTCCAGGGGCCGCCTGTCTCATCGACCAATTCGAACGGGACCTCGCTTGCCGGGACTTCACGGATTAACCGATGACCTCCGACGGCACCGCCTGCGGAGTCTTGGGCTGCGGGCCACCGGTGGCAGTCTCGGTGACCACACCAGCATCGGAACGGCGAGAAGGGATGTCAGGCGAGGCTGGTCGACCGCGACCCCGCTCGCAGATTATCGAGCACCATCCGACGGTGACTTGCCGGAACTGTGTTCCACGTCGGGAGGGCTCGAGCGAGCGTCGGCGACCCTCTTACTTCGACGGCCCCCGAACGGAGCGCGTCACGCCATTCGATCTGTCCGAGGTGCCAACGCGCGAACGCAAGGGGTTCGTTGACGACGACGATCAGCTCTTCTTCCCCCCGGGATGCTTCTCGCAGATCTCGGCATCGCCCCGATCGATCAGCAGCCAACCGCGCTTCCCGCGAGGGGGAAGCGTCGGATAGTCGAACCAGACCAGCACCCGTGGGCGAGGAAGGCGTTCACGATTAAGGTAGTAGTTCACCCACGCCCACAGCACGATGCCGGGATGAGCGTGCTCAGGCTTCAGCTCGGCCCATTTCGAGCCCCACCGTCCGAGAGCTAAAATGACCTCGGCCAATTCCCGCCCTGCGTCGGTCGGCTCGTAGGTCGATCCCATGCCGACGGGCTTGGGCCGGATCTCGATCACGCCAGCGCGCTCCAGCTCGCGCAGACGCTTCGAAAGCAGCCCACGGGAGAGCCCCGGCGCGCCGACGGCGATCTCGTTGAATGTGCGACAGCCGACAATGACGATGTTACGCATGATGATGAAGGACCAGCGCTCCGAGAGGAGCTCCGAGGCCCTCGCGACCGGACAGTACTGGCCGTACGTCCGCATGCCGACAGGGTGTCACCGCGGGGCCGTAGTCGCCAGTTCAGATTCTGAACTCGATTCAGCCGGCACGCCTTTGCGCGTTCGGCGCCTGCCGGGTTCAAAACATGCACTTGCGGCGAACCTGCGGGTCACGCACATTGAGCGGTGATCGGGATGCGGGAGGGTGCCATGACTGAGGACGTCGGTGTAGTGGTAGTCGGAGCTGGCCAGGCCGGACTCTCCCTGAGCTACGAGCTGTCCCATGCAGGAGTGGAACACCTGATCCTCGAGCGCGACCGCGTGGGGGCATCATGGCGCGGGCGCTGGGACAGCTTCTGTCTCGTCACGCCTAACTGGACCGTTCAGTTGCCCGGCGGCCGGTACGAAGGAGACGACGAGAATGGATTCATGCCGCGAGATGACGTAGTGGCGCACCTCGTTCGCTACGCGGACAGCTTTCGGGCGCCGGTACGTGAGGGCGTCGACGTGCTCGGCCTCGAGCCGGGCGACGGCGACCGGCTTCTGTTGCGGACGTCATCGGGTGACATCCGCGCGCCACACGTCATCGTCGCCACGGGTGCGTACCAGAGACCTCATCGCCCGCCGGGCGTCGATGGGCTTCAGGCGTCGCTCCACATCATCGACGCAGACGAATACTCCAATCCTGGCGCGCTGCCCCCCGGCAAGGTGCTGGTTGTCGGCAGTGGTCAGACCGGTTGCCAGATAGCGGAAGATCTCTTCGAAGAGGGCCGCCAGGTCTTTCTCGCATGCGGGCGCGCACCCTGGTTACCGCGTCGGATCGAGGATCGAGACATCGTCGCGTGGATCGTCGAGACGCCGTTCTTGGAAGCGAAGCTGGCCGATCTCCCGAGCCCGGCGGCGCGGCTGATAGCCAACATGCAGACCACCGGCCGTGACGGAGGCCACGATCTGCACTACAGGACTCTCCAGGCAATTGGAGTCACTCTGTTGGGTCACTTCGAGGGCGCCGAGGATGGCGTTGCGTACTTCGCGTCAGACCTCGCGGACTCCGTGCGATTCGGCGACGCGCGTAACGCCGACGCATGCGGACTCATCCGGACCTCGTGTTCCGCGCGCGGGATAGCGGCGCCCGAGATGCCGCCTGCGGCGCCGTTCGAAGCGGATCCGCCCGAGCGACTGAAGCTCGCGGGTTTCGGGGCCGTCATCTTCACATCGGGTTTCCGGCCCGACTACACGCGTTGGATCAGGTTCTCGGATGCGTTCGACGAGATGGGCTTCCCCCGGCAGGAGAACGGTTCCAGCACGGTAGTGCCGGGGTTGCACTTCATGGGCGTGCATTTCCAGCGAAAGCGGAAGTCGGCGACCCTCCTCGGCGTCGCCGAGGACGCCGCGATCATGGCGGAGCGGATCGTACCGAACTGATCGTCACATGCGGCGCATGCATCACGCGGATGACGTTGCATGCTCAATTAGCCTCCGCAAAAGCAGAACGGTCATTGAGCCGGACCCGGCTGCGGATCCTGCGCATCCACGACCGGCTGGTCTGTCCCCGCGAGCCGGCCGAGCACCTGTTGCGCCGCCTCGCCGAACTGGACGCCGAGATGGCGCAGCTTGCGGACGAGCTGGCGCGCCAGCGCCGCGAGCTGCCCAGGGTCGCGATCGAGAAGGAGCACCGGGTCGACGCCGACGCGGGACGCGGACCCAGGCATCCGGCGGGGGTTGCACGTCCGTGCTGGCACGCAACCAGGTGCCGTACTGGCGCCGACGCGCCGAGGCGGCGGGGAGACAACGCTTGAGGTGAGGTCGCCCCGACACGAAGGAGTCGCCATGACCACGACCGAAGCCTCCCCCATGGACGCGCGCGACCCGCTCGCGCGCACCGCTACGACACGCCGCGTCGGACTCGCCGTCGCGATGCTCCTCGCCCCCTGGTTCATCGTCGCTGCCGAGGTCGGCCACGCGGCGATGACCCTGCACGGGGGTGACGACCTGGAGCCGAGCAGCGACCTCGCCCTGGCCAGCGAGCACCTGACCGTGGACCGCTGGGGAAGCCTGGCCGCCCTGGTCGGGGCCCTGCTGATGGTGCCCGCCGTCCTCGGCATAATGCGCCTGGTCCGCGTCCGTGCGGCGCGCCTTGGCGTTGTCGGCGGTGTGCTCACGGCGACGGGGTACGTCTGCTATTTCGCCATGGTGTTCCAGGGCTTCACCACCGACGCGATGGTTAAGGCCGGCGGCTCGACGGGCCAGGACATCAAGGTGTTGCAGGCGGTCCTGGACGAGCCACTGACGCTGTGGGTCTACCTGCTCTTCGTCCTGGGCTCCTTCCTAGGCACATTCCTGCTCGGCCTGGCGCTGGTCCGGGCGCAAACCGCGGGAGTGCTCGCGGGCTTCGGGCTGATGGCCTGGCCGGTGTTCCACCTCTTCCACTTCCCGTTCTCGGACGTGATCGGGGCCACCGCGCAGGCGATCGGCTTCGCATTGGCCGCGACGGCGGTGCTTCGCTGGCGCGACCCGGCTCCGGCGGCACCGGCGCCCTACGAACTGTTGCGTAGGTAGGCCAGTACCGCCAGGACACGGCGGTGGTCGTCGTCGGAGTCGTACAGCCCGAGCTTGACGAAGACGTGCCGGACATGGGTCTCCACGGTGCGCTCGGTGGTGTACAGCCGGCGCGCCACCGCCGCGTTGGAGCGGCCCTCCGCGACCAGCCCAAGCACCTCGCGCTCGCGCTCGGTGAGCTGGGCGAAGGCGGGCTCGGGATGCATTGGCACCAACAGAGACGCGACGACGTCGGGGTCAAGCGCCGAACCTCCGGCCGCGACCCGGCGTAGAGCGTCCAGGAAGTCGTCGAGGTCGAGGATCCGGTCCTTGAGCAGGTAGCCGAAGGCTCCCGTCGCGACCAGCTCGATCGACTGGGTCGTCTCGACGTGCTGGGACAGCAGCACCACCGGGAGCCCTGGTCGCATCGTCCTGAGCTCCCGCGCCGCGCGGGCACCGTCGTCGGTCATGGTCGGCGGCATCCGGATGTCGGTGACCAGCAGGTCGGGGTCATGCTCCAGCACCGCCGCCACCACCCCGGGCGCGTCCGCGACGCGCGCGACGACCTGGTGGCCGGCCTGGGCGAGCAACAGCGCCAGGCCCTCGCGCACGACAGCGGAGTCCTCGCCGATCACGATCCGCACGGCAGCCTCGCCTCCACCCGGGTGCCGGCGCCGGGGCTGCTGTCCACGGCGAGCTCACCCCCCGTCGCGGTCACCCGATCGCGCAGCCCGGCGAGCCCCGACCCGGGGCGCACCGCGGCGCCGCCGCATCCGTCGTCGGCCACCATCACCCGCAGGTCCCCGTTGCGGTGGGTGATGTCGATGACGACCGACCGCGCCTCGGCGTGCTTGAGCGCGTTGGCCAACGCCTCGGCGGCCACGTAGTACGCCGTTGTCGCCACCGCGTCGGGCACCGGATCGGCGGTCACCTGGACCTCGACGGGCACCGGGCTGGTCCGGACCAGCCCCCGGATGGCGGCCGGCAGCCCCTCGTCCAGCCCGCGCGGGCGGACTCCTCCGGCCAGCCGGCGCAGCTCGGCCACCGCTTCTTGCAGGTCCCGCACCGCGGCAGCGAGCACCTCCTGCATCGGGTCGGCCGGGTCCGCGCGCTGCTGCGCCAGCCGCAGGGACATCCCGATCGCGACCAGCCGCTGCTGGGCGCCGTCGTGCAGGTCGCGCTCCAGGCGGCGGCGCTCGGCGTCGGTGGCCTCGACCAGGCGAGTCCGGGAGGCACGCGTTTCGGCCAGCGCCTGGCGCAGGGCCATCCGGGAGTGCGCCAACTCCAGCGGCAGGTGTGCTTGCCGCAACGCCTCCCGGAACAGCCGAGGGCGTCGCGCGGCCAGGTCGTAGCCAATGCAGCCCAGAAGCCTGCCGGCCACAGCGACGTCCAGCGCCGGCTCCTCGGGCCGGGCCGACGGCTCGCCGTCGATAGTGCGCCACGGCGTCGCCGGGTCGGAGGCGAACCAGTACACCACGCGGATTCCCGGGTCGCGCAGCGCCTGACGCAACGCCGACTCGACCTCCTCCGGCTCGGCGCGACCGTCACGAACCTCGTCGAGGAACCGGTCCAGCCGGGCCAGGGCGTCACGCCTGCCACGGTCGAACCGGGCGTCCACGACCGCCTGCACCCGCCACCGCAGCAGTCCGAATCCGGCCGCGCAGACCAGCGTCGCCGCCGCGATCGCCAGGTCGGAGCCACGCCCCACCACGACCCCGACCCCCACCGTGACCGCGGCGAACACTGCCACCAGGCCGCCGGTCAACACGGTGTAGGCCACCGCGCGGCTGACCAGCCTGTCGACGTCGTACAGGTCGTGCCGCAGCACCGCGACGGCGACGCTGACCGGCACGCTCACGAACACCAGCAACAGCCCGACCACAACCACGACGTCCGCGACATCGGTGAGCAGGTACGCCACCCAGGTGACGATGAGCACGATCGGCAGCAGCAGGATGCTCAACGCGAACCACTTCAGCTGTCGCCGTACCACCTCCTCGCCCCGGCGGAAGCGCACCACTACGCGGATCACCGATCCGACCAGCAGCGCAAGCAGCAGGACAAGCGAGCCCACGCCAAGCACGGAGTCAACCCAGCGCGGCACCTCCACCGGTGGGCTGCCCGGAATCTGGCCGGCACGACCGCCGTAGTTGCCTGGGTCCAGGGCGACCGCCACGTGAAACGCGACAAGGAAGACACCCCAGCCAGCCGGAAGCACCCACCAACCGCGTCCGAGTCGACCGTCGGGGAAGTAGGCAGCAAGCAGCGCAGGTGGAACGTAGAGCCACACCCACCCGGCGACAGTGGCCACCGCGAGGAGGAGACCGAGGCCGTGGGGCGGCGACCCGCCCGCCATCGTGGAGTCGGACGAGAGCAGGGTCAGCGGGAGCAGGCCGAGCGCCACAAGCAGCGCCCCGACGACCCGTGGCCCGCGGAGCAACAGCAGCAGACCGAGCACGACAGCGGGCGCACCCGCCAGCCCGGCCAACGCAACCTGCCACCCTGTCATCGCCACACACTCACGGCCAACTCACACCACAACCCTCGGACCGCCCGCCCGGACCACGTGCGTCAAATGTTCCAGGTCCCATGATCCGGCGCCGAGACCGAGAAGTCATGCGTGCTGGCACGCACGACGCCGCTCGAGCTGGTGGGAGCCGGCGAGGCGGGCGCCTGCGGCCCGGGTCGAGGACGAATCGGTCAACACCGTCGACCCGCGTCCTCCCGTCCCGCTCAGCCTGCTCGACCCACTCCCGCACCGCGCTCTCGGTCAGGTCGAAGTCCTCGCGGCCTGTCCCTCGGCACTCGCCGGAACCTGACGTTCTCAGCTTTGGGATTCCAGTCCGTCGCTCATTCGGCCAAACCGCAGCTCACAGACCCTGCACTGAGTTCTGGAGCGGTACCGGGGATTCGTTCCACGAGCCGCTCCCGCCACAGCCGTGGTTGTGCGTTGGTCAAACTCGAGCAGTTTCGCCGGCTGGCGTCGAGAAGGGCGACCGTGGTCTAGACGAGAGCGGCGCAGACCTCGGCCTCCAGCCCGTCGGGGATATTGCTCTGACCAGCGAAGAACACGATCTCTTCGCCGTCGAGCGAGAACACCTTCCTGCCGACCTGCTGCAGCACGAGACCCTGGCCCGGCGACGTAGCCATGAAATCGAAGCCGACAACGGTGTGGGTGAAGTCATCGGTGCCGTCGATGCGCGTGAAGGTGTCCTTGAAGACCCCACGATTGGTCAGGGTCTTGCCGCCCACGGTGTTCGTGAATGTCTCGTTCACGCGACCGTGATGGATGACCCGGACGACCTGACCGCTTTCGTTACGAAAGACCATGAAGTCCTCGGTTTGTGAACCCGCCAGATCGACTGCGAACCCGTCGCACTGAATGAACCCCGGCTCGGAGTAGGTCTCCGCGGGGAAGCGGATGATCTCTGGTGCCGTCGCGCTCGCCGGAGCCGCGAAGCCCACCGTCGTGCAACCTACGAAGGCGGCGGTGGCGACAGCGCTGGTGACTGCTTTCCTCATCGGAATCTCCTTCCCTTGACGATGCCAGACCGACCGGGCGGCGAGCTTGCTTCGCTCGGATGGCCTGTCATTCGTTCCTCTCGTTCGCCCGGCCGGTAGATGGCGCCGGTGCCTGCGGGCCGGTAATGGCGGCCGGTGACCGGGGGCCCGGCCGGAGCTTTCGCTGGTCGGCGCCCCGGCCGGGTTCGCGTTTCTGCAACTCGGCCCGCTTCCGGCGACAAGGCTGGCGCGCCCCGCCGGGCGACACATCGGGGTTGGCCGCAGTCTCTGCGGCTACCTGATTGCGGCTGGCCCCAGGTAAGTTCGCGGTTGGGTGTGGGACGATCGGCGGCGTGCGTCCGACCGTGCTCATCGTCGATGATCACGCGACCTTCCGGGCGTCGGCTCGCGCGTTGCTTGAGGCCGAGGGTTTCGACGTTGTCGGTGAGGCGGCGGATGGCGCGGGGGCCGTGGAGGCAGTGGCTGTCCTGCGGCCGGACATCGTCCTGCTCGACATCCAGCTGCCGGATCTGGACGGCATGGTCGTGGCCGAACAGCTCGCCGGCGCGGAGGATTCCCCTGTAGTGGTGCTCATCTCGAGCCGTGACGCGGCAGCGTACGGGTCGCGCCTGCACCGGACGGCGGCGCGGGGGTTCATTCCTAAGAGCGGGTTGTCCGGGGAGGCGCTTGCCGCGGTGATCGGCTGAGGGACACGATGCGGCGGGTTGGTCTGGTCGGGCTGGCGGGTGGTGTGCTCGGCGTCACCGCCGAGTGGGTCGGGTTCGGCTGGGGCGATCCCCGCCACTGGATCCTTGACCTGGCGGTCGGGTGGACTTTCATCGGCTGCGGACTCGTCGCTTCGGCTCGGCTGCCGGAGAGCCGCACCGGTGCGCTGATGGCGGCGACCGGCTTCACGTGGTTTGCGGGGAACTTCGCCAACGTCGGTGTGGCGGCAGTGGCCTGGGTGGCGGCCCACACGCTGTATCTGTACCGCGGGCCGCTGGTGCAGCTGGTCCTCTGTTACCCGTCCG
>DATBRJ010000240.1:0-4243 GCA_036560395.1 Actinomycetes bacterium
TCGGACGCCCGATCGCCGCCGGCAGGTTGGTGAGGTCGTCGACCAGGCGGTCGACGTATGTGCCGCGCATCCGGGCGGCCGACCTGGTCAACCGGTTGCGTAGCTGCCACTCCCGGTCGCTGCCACGGCCACGACGGCCGCCTGGGTTTCCCCTCGTAACGTGGAGACATCGCCTTAAGGGAGATGGCGATGGCAGAGACGCGCAGGAAGTTCGAGCAGGACTTCAAGGAGGGCGCGGTTCGGCTGGTCCGGGAGACCGGTAAGCCGATCGCGCAGGTGGCCCGGGAGTTGGGTATCCACGACGGGACGTTGGGGAACTGGGTCAACGCTGACCGGCGTCGCCGTGGTGAGAGCACCGATGGGCTGGGTGAGGACGAGCGGGCCGAGCTGGTGCGGCTGCGTCGGGAGAACGCCGAGCTGCGGATGCGGTGTGACGTGCTCAAGCGCAGCATGGCCCTCTGGGTCGAGGAAGCGATGGGCCGGTAGCCGTGGCCGCGTTCATCGCCGCTCAGAGGGCGCGGTACGGCATCCCGTACGCGGTGGCCTGCCGGGCGTTGGGGGTGTCGCAGTCCTGGTTTTACAAGTGGCGCCGCGGGGACACCTCGACGCGGCGGGCCCGCCGGCGACAGCTGGCCGGCGAGGTACGCCGGCTGTTCGAGCGCCACCGGGGCCGGTACGGCAGTCCCCGGATCACCGCCGATCTGGTCGAGGCCGGCTGGAAGGTCAGCGAGAACACCGTCGCCGGGCTGATGCGCGAGCTGCACCTGACAGCCCGACCCCGCAAGAGGCGCAAGGCCACCACCCGGCCCGACGGCGGCCGGTGGCGGGCACCAGACCTGGTACGCCGACAGTTCGCCGCACGCCTACCCAACCAGAAGTGGTTCGGTGACGGCACCGAGGTCGCCACCGGGCAGGGCAAGCTGCACCTGGCGTCGGTGCTGGACATCTTCTCCCGCCGGGTGGTCGGGTTCGCCCTGTCCGAACACCACGACGCCGACCTGGCCTACGGAGCCCTCGCCATGGCCGTGGCGGTGCGCGGCGGGCAGGTCGCTGGGGTCATTCTGCATACCGATCAGGGCAGCGAGTACACCGCGCGGACCTTCCGGCAGGCTTGTGGGCGGCTGGGTATCCGCCAGTCCATGGGCAGACCCGGCTCCGCGCTGGACAACGCCGCGATCGAGGCCTGGCATTCCACCTTGGAGTTCGAGCTGCGTTCCCGGGAATCCTTTGCTACCAAGGCAATCGCTCGTGCCCGGGTCGCGGCCTGGATCGACGAGTACAACCGGGAGCGACGTCACTCGGCCCTGAGCATGCAAAGCCCGATCAACTACGAACTGGCCCACACCCGCCGTATCCGAGCTGCACCGGCGACAGCCCGGCGGGCGGCGTGACCAGCAGCACCAACAAGATCAAAGTCTCTACGGCTTCAGGGGATTGCCACCCAGACCGCTCACGCCCAGCCCGCTCTCGCCCAGCCCGCTCACGCCCAGCTCCTCCAGCCGCGTGTCCGCACTCACCACGTCATCCTTCCGCCTCGTCGTGTCCCGTCGTAGGTGTGACGGGTGCGGGCGCGACAACTCATCACTAGGGTCGGTCGGCATGGCTGATCCAGTGACGGATCCGGTGGCGGAGCACGACGCGCGGTACGGCGAGGACGGCGCGGGTCCGCCGGAGTGGGCGCGGGTGCGCGACCGCCTGGCGCGTGCCGGGGTCGCCTGGTTCACGACGACGCGGCGGGCATGGACGCACGGGCACGGCACGAGGTCCACCGAAAAGGATGGGCTTGATCTTGGAGCCGAGACCCGGCTCACCTGGGGAGATGCGCGCCCGAACGGATTCGAACCCCGGCGCTGTTGCGTTACCGGATCGGCGGACACGCTATGCCCGCCGACTACCTGTCAGATCGCTTCGGCGAGCTCGGTGAACGCCGCGGCGACCCGCAGTGCGGGACGGGCGTCGACGCCGAGGTCGTAGTGGGCGCGGCGCAGGTTCTGGACGAAGGCGTGGCCGGCAATCACGACTTGCGCGGTCCGGTCAGTTCGTAGGCCGCGCATCGGTCTTAGCCGGCGCTTGAGATGACCGTGATCAGCTTCGATCGGGTTGTTCGCATACTGAGCCTTTTCATCCTGCGTAGCGGTCGGTTTCGACGCGGTGTAGGACGAGGATGGCCTGCACGATCGCGGTGGCGCGGCGTGGACAGCAGCGCAGCTTGGCCAGGAGTTTCCAGGTCTTTACCGTGGCGATGGCTCGTTCGCCACGGGCGCAGATTCTCGCGTGCGCCTTGTTCACCGCCTTCTGCCGCCGTGACAGCTTCGGCCGGTATCGGTGCCGTCTGAACGGAGTGCGCACGCTGCCGCAGGCACCTTGGTAGCCCTTGTCGGCGAAGGTCATCACGTTTGCGTTGGTCAGCGCGTCGATGATGCCGTGGGTGCGGTCAGCGCTCAGGTCGTGCGCCGAGCCGGGCAGTGCCGGCGATGCCCATACGAGCCGGCCAGAGGCATCCGCGATGACCTGCATATTCACGCCGTGCCTCTTGTGCTTTCCGGAGTAGTACGGCTTCTGATCGGCGACGCGGTCGATGGGGATCAAGGTGCCGTCCAGGATCGCGTACGCCAGCTTGCGGATCCGGTCCATGGCTGTGGTCAGGTCGTCGGCAGCCGCGGCGAGCAGGGCGATCGCTTTCTGCACGTAGCGCCAGGCGGTGGCGACGCCGATCTCGAATCCGGCGGCGAGGCGGGTATAGGTGTCACCGTTGCGTAGGTGGGCCAGTGCGAGCAGGGCTTGGCGACTCGGTGCGAGGCGCCGCCAGCGGGATCGATGCTGGCTGCGGTGTTGGCGGATCAGGTCGGCGAGGTGGTTCAGGGTTCGACTGGACAGCGGGATCGTCGCGGGGTAAGACAGCACAGCGAGGCTCCCGGTGGGGGCATCGGGTCTTGGTCGACTGCTGTCTTACCTGGAGCCTCGCCCTCATCGATGTCCGGGTCTGCCACACCGGCCCTGACCTGCAAGATCAGGTTGGAAAAGGCTCAGTGTACTCGCCGCCGAGCCCGGCCCGCGGCGTGCTTCTTTCGTGTCGGCCAGGTTGGACCGGCACGAGGCGAACTCCCAGCAGGACCGCGAACCCGACGCTGCTGGGCGTGGAAGATCGGCATGCCGCTCGCGGATGCGAGCCGGCCCCCGGAGGCAACCCGGGGGCCGACTCTTCCGGCGTCTCGCATCTCAGCCCACAGCCGAGTAGGAGGTACGCCCGTTGTCCCTATGCCAAGAGCAGTTCGAAGACGGCCCGGTCCCTGCCTGGCCCCTTGAAGTCCTTGGTGATGGCGACGCCGTTGCTGGTGTAGTCGCCGTCGTTGTTGGTTAAGCCCAAGGAGGTCCACGCGGCGTACGCTGGGGCGTTGTCCGGTTCGGAGGTCAGGTGGATGCGCCGACAGCCCCACCGGTGAGCGCGCTCGCGGACAACATTGATCAGCGTCACGGCGACACCCTTACGGCGATGATCGGGGTGGGGTTAACACATCCTGGATGTAGACCTCGTGCGGCTCGTCCTGGCTGGGCATAGCGATCACCGAACCGATGACCGCGTCGCCGAGCAGCGCGACCGGGCACGTGGAGGAGAACAGTCGCGCGTAGAGCCAGTAATCCGACAGGGTACGCGCCGCGACGTAAGGGTGCCGAGGTTCATCAGATGGAGAACCTCCTCGATGCGGTCCTGGCTTAGGACGGTGATCTGCATGATCCTCGCCTCCTCCACCGTGGTCCGACAGGAGCTCCCAGTGCGATCGCGTGAGCCGGCACGGCCGAAGACCCGCGCCCTACGCCAGCCCGTCCCCGGCCTCGCCCATCGAAGAACATGATGATCGTGGCTCGCCGTGTCATCGCACGCGATCAAGAAGGATCACACCCGTCCGTACGGGACTGTACCCGGCTCCGGCGCGGCGTCCCGACGGAGCACGTGTGCTCCGCGTGTGCTCCCCGGTCAGCGGCCAACAGGCCAGTACCAGCCCGTACACCCTCGCACCAGTTCGTACCCGCTGGCAGGTACCCTAGGCCCCGTCGCCCTCGTAGCTCAGGGGATAGAGCAACGGTTTCCTAAACCGTGTGTCGTAGGTTCGATTCCTACCGGGGGCACAAGATCATTAAGTCGAGTCTGCTCTATCAAGGCTGGCTGGCCACACGGCGGCACCGGCGTCGCCGCTATATTGCAAACGTCTGGCAGTAGAGCGTTTAGGCAGGTCATCCGGGT
>DATBRJ010000241.1:0-4712 GCA_036560395.1 Actinomycetes bacterium
CCGGCGGCCACCCAGGCGTCGAGCGCGCACTCTGGCTCGTCGTGCGAACACCCTCGCGGGCACTCGGCGATCCCTGCCTCCAGGTCGGGGAATGCGTGGATCACCCGGCGGAGATCGACATGAGCGAGGCCGAAGCTGCGAACGCCGGGGGTGTCGATCACCCATCCCGACCCATCGGGCAGGGCGAGGGCGACAGCGGAGGCGGAGGTGTGGCGGCCGCGCCCGGTGACCGGGTTCACCTCGGCCGTCTGCCGGCCGGCATCCGGAACGAGCGCATTGACCAGCGTCGACTTGCCTACCCCCGAGGGGCCGACCAGGACACTGCTCCGGCCCGCGAGCCGTTCTCGAACGAGATCCAGGTCGCCACCGCGCATCGTGACGACGAACGGGACACCGAGCGGTGCGTAAACCGCGAGCAGTGGTTCGGGCGGTGCCAGGTCGGCCTTGGTGAGGCAGAGCAGCGAGTCGAGTCCGGCGTCGTACGCGGCGACAAGACACCGATCGACAAGGCGCGGTCTGGGCTCGGGATCGGCCAGCGAGGTCACGATGACGAGCTGGTCGGCGTTGGCCACGATGACCCGCTCGACCGGATCGGTGTCGTCCGCGGTACGGCGCAGCACCGAGCGGCGTTCCTCGACCCGTACGATCCTGGCCAGCGCGTCCGGCCCGCCCGAGACGTCGCCGATGATGGCAACGTGATCGCCGACCACCACGCCCTTGCGGCCGAGCTCGCGGGCCTTTATCGCATACACACGCCTGCTGTCCACCAGGCAGGTGAAGCGACCGCGATCCACTGCGAGCACCATGCCCTCGGCCGCACTCTCGTGCCTCGGTCGGATGCGAGTGCGCGGCCGGGAGCCTCGCCCGGGGCGTATCCGGACGTCGTCCTCGTCGAGCCGGTCGGTGGACCGCTGCGCCGGGGTCAGCCGTCCTCCCCCTGCTCCGCGCCATGCTCACCTGGCGCAGCCCCGAGCATGGCGAGCCACCGCGCCGTGAAGTCGGGCATGGTCTTCGCCGTCGTCTGCACGTTCTCGATCTGCATGCCGGGTACGACGAGGCCTAGCACCGCCGCGGCCATCGCAAGCCGGTGATCGTCATAGGTACCGAACACGCCGCTGGTCAAGGGACGAGGCCTGATCTCGAGCCCATCAGGCATCTCCTGGACATCGCCACCGAGCCGGTTGAGCTCGCGGGCGAGAGCGGCGAGCCGATCTGTCTCATGGCCCCGCAGATGTGCTATCCCACGCAGCCGGGTCGGTGAGGTGGCCAGGGCCGCCACCGCGGCGATGACCGGTACCAGCTCTCCGATCTGCCCGAGGTCGGCGTCGATGCCTCGGATGTCCCGGGTACCGGTCACGGTGAGACCTTCCGGGGCGCGGATCACTGCCGCGCCCATCTCCGCCAGGAGCTCCGCCATCGCATCCCCCGGCTGAGTGGTCTCCTGCGGCCAGCCGGGCACGGTCACCCGCCCACCAGTCACGACGGCGGCGGCTAGAAATGCCGCGGCGCCCGACAGGTCGGGTTCGATCCGCATGTCCCGGCCGGCGAGTGTCCCTGGACTCACCTGCCAGATACCCGCCTCACTGTCGTCGACATCTGCGCCGGCCGCGCGCAGCGCTTCGACAGTCATCTGGATATGGGGGAGCGAGGGCAAGGCGGACCCGACGTGTCGAACCTCGACGCCCTTAGGCCACCGCGGTCCAGTGAGCAGCAGGCCGGAGATGAATTGCGACGACGCCGACGCATCGATGGTGACCGAGCCGCCCGTGGCAGTCCGGCCATACACCGTAAAGGGCAGCCCACCACGGCCGCCGTCGTCGATGACCGCACCCAGCGCCCGCAGCGCCTCGATGGTCGCCCGGATGGGGCGCTTGCGGGCAGCCGCATCGCCGTCGAATGTGCTCCGGCCGCCTGCGAGTGTGGCCACGGGCGGGACGAAACGCATCACGGTGCCGGCCAGCCCGCAGTCGATTCGTACCGGCTGCGTTTCGGATTCACCGTCGGGTGCCGATGCTCCGCCAGGCAGGGGGGCCGGGGTCACCAGCCAGTCGTGGCCAGCGCTGTCGATGCCGGCACCCAGGGCCTGCAGCGCGGCCGCCATCAGCGCGGTGTCGCGGGCGCGCAACGGTGCCCTGAGCCTCGACGGGCCGTCGGCCAGCGCGGCAAGCACCAGAGCCCGGTTGGTCAACGACTTCGAACCGGGCACCGCCACCGTCGCATCGACGGGCCGAGCAGCCGTCGGCGCGTCCCAGAGCCCCACGGGCCCAACCTACCGGGATCTTTGGCCGTCCCCGCTCGCTCCTCGTTCAGGGCGAGAGACGGTGCAGGTCGCGCGGGAAGAGGGTCACCTCCCTGATGTTCGCCGCCCCGACGAGGCGTGCCACCCATCGTTCGAGCCCGATCGCGAAGCCGCCGTGTGGCGGCATGCCGTACTTGAAGGCGGCGAGGTAGCCCTCGTAGAGCCTGGGCTCCTGGCCGGCGGCGGCCAGCGCCACAATGTAGTCCTCGTAGCGGTGCAGCCGCTGCCCGCCGGTCACAAGCTCGAGGCCGCGAAAGAGCAGGTCGAAGGAGTTGGAGTACTCCGGCCGCGCCGGATCAGGATGGGTGTAGAACGGCCGCTTGACCATCGGATAACCGGTGACGGCCACGAACTCCGAGCCGTGCTCCTTCATCGCCCAGTCCGAAATCCACCGCTCGTGCGCCGGCGCGAGGTCGGGCTCTGCCGACAGGTCCTCGCCGATGTCCTCACCGACCATCGCGAGCGCGTCGGCGAAGTGCACCGACGGGATCGATGCGGGTACGGCCGGCAAGGAGACGTCGAGCAGGTCGACCTCCGCCGCGCACCGTGCGCCGACCTCGGCCACCATGCCGGCGACCGCGTCCCGCAGGACGGCGATGACGTCGAAATGGTCGTTGATGAAGCCGAGCTCCGCGTCGAGCGAGGTGTACTGCGCGAGGTGCCGTGCCGTGTCGTGAGGCTCCGCCCGGAACACCGGCCCGACCTCGTACACCCGCTCGAAAACCCCCACCAGCATCTGCTTGTAAAGCTGCGGGCTCTGGGCGAGATAGGCCTGCTGACCGAAGTAGTCGATGGCGAAGACGTTCGCGCCGCTCTCCGTCGCGGACGCGACGATCTTGGGCGTGTGTATCGCAACGAATCCCTGCGCCTCGAGTGCCTTGCGGAACCCGGCGACGGACGCTGCGGCCATTAGATGCGGCGCTGCCAACCGCGGGTGCCGTAGCGCGACTGCGGCGTTGTCCAGGATCGTCGGCAGCGACGCGGTGACGACCGGTCGGTAGAGGTCGAACGGCGGCGGCTCCGCGATCGAGGACAGCAGGGAGATCTCCGGCTCGACCACCTCGACACCGCCCGGCGCCGCGGGATTGGCGACCGCGGTTCCGATCACATCGACAACGGTCTCCTCGCCGATCTCGGCGACCGCCGCCCTAGTTGCGTCGTCGCGTACGACGACCTGAGCGAGCCCGGCTCGGTCGCGCAGAATGAGGAACGAGACCGCGGCCAGCTGCCGGCGCCGGTGGACCCAACCCGCCACCCGTACGCGGCGACCCGCGGACTGTGCCAGCTCAGCCGACAGGATCCGCGGCATGCCGTCGTCCGCCGGGACTCCTCCTCGATCCCGGAAGCCGCGCGCAGTCGGGCCGTCGGCGTGCGTCACACCGCCGCACGGTACTCGACCGATCAGGCGACCCAGCCTCGCGGTCCGCATGAGGGGCACCCTCACCCCATAGGGTCGGGTCAAGGTGCCCCTTCTCGCTGCCCGGTTCGGGCTAGAGCTGCCCCTCATGCTGTCAGGCGAGGCCAGGTTGTCTTCACGCGTGGTGGCGGGCGAGCTCAATCCGGGCTCCGCGTCCATTCGACATGTCGGAGCTCCGTGGCAGGCTGGGCGGCATGTGCGGGCGATATGCGTCGACACGAGACCCTGGCGATCTCGTGGATGAGTTCGAGATCGAACAGGTCGCCGACGACCTCGAACCTATCGGGGCCAACTACAACGTCGCCCCGACCAACTCGGTCTATGCCGTCGTTGAGCGACTGCCGCGCAACGACGACGGAAAGGTGCTCGAGCAGGCCGACGGCGTCCGGCAGCTGCGCGTTGTGACCTGGGGGCTGGTTCCCTCGTGGGCCAAGGACCCGAAGACCGGCTACAAAATGATCAACGCTCGGATGGAGTCGGTCGCGGAGAAGCCGGCATTCCGGCGTGCGTTCGCGGCTCGCCGATGCCTCATTCCGGCCGACGGCTACTACGAGTGGTACGGCGAGAAGGGCTCGAAGCAGCCCTACTTCATCCAACCCAGGGACGGCTCGATCCTCGCCATGGCCGGCCTGTACGAGTTCTGGCGGGACGATAAGCGTCCGAAGGACGACCCGCTCGCCTGGCTGGTGACCTGTGCGGTTATCACGACGACGGCCGAGGACGAGCTAGGCCATATCCACGACCGGATGCCGATGTTCGTCGAGCGGGACCGCTACAGCACCTGGCTTGATCCACACGTCGATGACCCCGACGAGCTGCGGGCCCTCCTCGTTCCGGCCTCACCCGGCCGGCTGGAGGCCTATCCGGTGTCGACCCTCGTCAACGACGTCGACAACAACGCGCCCGAGCTGCTCGACCGCATCCACGACGACGAGGTCATCGCGAAGGACGCTCCACCCACACTCTTCTAAGCGGAGCCCCGTGCTCTGGTGCCTG